>JBIOTQ010000076.1:0-44638 GCA_044866075.1 Actinomycetota bacterium
CGCGCCGGGGGAGCGCTCGGCCTCGCGCAGACCGCGGCCCGTTCGGCCGGAGCGTCCCGCGACTTCCACGCGGCGCTCGGCCGGCCGGGCCTGTCCTTGATCGCCGAGATCAAGCGCGCGTCCCCCTCGGCGGGCGACATCGCGCCCGGCGCGAAACCCGCCGACCTCGCGCGCGCGTACGAGAAAGGCGGCGCCGCGGCGATCTCCGTCCTCACCGAACCCGATCACTTCCGCGGCTCGCTCGACGATCTCCGCGACGCGCGGTCTGCGTGCGCGCTACCGGTCCTGCGGAAGGACTTCCTCTGCGACACGCTCCACGTCTGGGAAGCCCGCGGCGCCGGCGCGGACGCCGTGCTCCTGATCGTCGCGGCGCTGACCCAGACGGAGCTCGTCACGTTGCACGACCTCGCGACCGACCTCGGTATGAGCGCGCTGGTCGAGGTGCACTCGGCGCCGGAGGTGGAGCGGGCGGTCACGGCCGGCGCCCGCGTCATCGGCTTCAACACGCGCGATCTCGCGACGCTCGAGGTCGACCCTGCGATGGTCGGCAAGCTCCGCCCGCTGATACCCGACGGCGTGCTCGTCGTCGGGGAGAGCGGCGTCGCGACCCGGGCGGACGTCGAGGACCTCGAAGCCGTGGGGGTCGACGCCGTCCTGGTGGGCGAGGCTGTGATGCGGGCCCCGGACCCGGCCCGGAAGATCGCCGAGCTTTTGGGGAACGCGTAGTCGCAGCCCGGGTTTCACCGGGATTTCACACAGACGTCGAGCGACCTCCACGCCGCTGCGCGATACCTATCGCGTCGGAAACGAAGGAGGCCGTGATGGGAACCAAGGGCAAGCTTTCGCTGGCGGGAGCGTTCGTCGGGGTCGTCGTGACCGCTGCGACGGCGTTCGGACAGACAGGATCGGCCACGCCGGAGAGCTCCGGCCCGGCCACCGACGGGCCGCGAGCCGCTGCGGCGCAACAGCGCGACGGCGACCGGTGCCGGATGCCACGGGCGCGAGCCGTGCGGCGCATCGTCCACAGCGAGACCAAGGTCAAGACCCCGAACGGGTTCGCCAACGCGACCCTCGACGCCGGTGAGATCACGGCGATCGATCACGCCGGCAAGACGATCACGATCAAGCGCCGCGACGGCGAGAGCGTCTCGGCAACGGCGACCGACGAGACGAAGGTCTGCAAGGACGGCAAATCCGTCGCGTTCGACGCGCTGAAGAAAGGCGATTGGGCCCGGCTCGTGTCGGTCCGGTCCGAGAAGTTCACCGGCCTCCGCCGCATCGGCGCGGTGACGCCGGGGTCGGCCGAAGAGCAGGCGCCGGCGCGGCCGGCGCGGGCCTCTCTCCCGAACGACCAGATGGCCGACCTCTTCGACTCGGTCGCGTAACGCCCACGTCCACGACGCGGGCCCCTGCGCTGCGGGGGTCCGCCGGCATCCGGGAGCAGGCATGTCACGGAACGGCGAGGGCCGTCGCGTAGTATCGAGCGGGATGGCCGCGGGGATGATCCTCCTCGTCGAAGACGAGCAGTCCATCGCCTCCCTCGTGACCCTCTACCTCTCGAACGAGGGGTTCACGGTCGAGCACATCACCGACGGCGCGCAGGCGCTCGCGGCCGTCGAACGGATCCGGCCGGCGCTCGTGATCCTCGACGTCATGCTCCCCGGCATGGACGGCGTCGAGATCTGCCGACGCCTCCGGCGGGAGAGCGAGGACCTGCCGATCATGATGCTGACGGCGCGCGACACGGAGGTCGATCGGGTGCTCGGACTCGAGCTCGGCGCCGACGACTACGTGACGAAGCCGTTCTCGCCGCGCGAGCTCGTCGCGCGCGTAAAGGCCGTGCTCCGGCGGTCGGGTAGGGCGTTGTCCGCCGACGAGGTTCCCGTCGTCATGACGGTCGGCGGCGTCGAGATCGATGAAGGGCGTCACGAGGTGCGGACGGCCGGGGGCTACGTGACCCTCACCGCGAAAGAGTTCGACCTCCTTGCGTTCCTGGCGCGCAACCGCGGCATCGTCTTCTCGCGCGACCGTCTACTCGATCGCGTGTGGGGCTACGAGCGCGCGGTCGACACGCGCACGGTCGACTCGCACGTGAAGTCGTTGCGTCAGAAACTCGGTGACGCCGGCTCCGTCGTCAAGACGGTGCGCGGCGTCGGTTACAAGGTGGACGCCGACGGTGACGCGTAGCCTCCGCGGCCGCCTCGCGCTGGCGCTCGGCCTCACCGCCGCGCTCTCGCTGGCCGCGGCCGCCGTCATCACCTTTGGTCTGGTTCGCCGCTACACCGACGATCAGGCGACCGCCGAGCTCGCGCGGACGGCGCGCGCCGTCGCGTCGGAGGCCGGCGACGACCTCGTCCTTCGCCCGGCGCGGTTCGGCGAGCTGCGGCGCGTCCTGATCGCGTCCGGGAACCTGCTCGCAACGGTCGGGCCGCTCGGCCGCATCGCCTCCGAAAACGAGGAGGCGCGGCGCGTCGCTTTGGCGATCGATGTTCAAACGGTGCTCTCCGGCACGACCTTACGCGGGTTCGTCGAGGCCGGAGGCACGCGCTACGCCTACGTCGCCATCCCGGGCAAGATCGCGCGCGCCGGCGCGGTGCGGCCCGTCCTCGCCGGCGTCGTGCTCGCCAAGCGCGCCGGGTCGGGCTGGGCGCCGATCCTGTCGCGCGTGCTGATCGCCGCCGGGATCGCCGCGCTGGTCGCGTCGTTGATCGCCGCGCTGTGGGCCCGCCGCCTCGCGCGGCCGGTCCAGCACGTGGCCTCGGCGACCGCCCGAGTCGCCGCGGGAGACCTCCAGACGCGCGTGCCGGTCGAAGGATCGGACGAGCTCGCCGAACTCGCGGGCTCGTTCAACGCGATGGCGTCGGCGCTCGACGAAGCCCAGCGCCGCGAAGGCGAGTTCCTGGCGAACGTGTCGCACGAGCTCCGCACGCCGCTCACCGCGATCCGCGGCTACGTCGAGGCGCTCGACGAGGGAGCAGTGCACGGCGAGAAGGGCCGCGCCGAGGCGCTCGCCGTGATCAAGAGCGAGACCGCGCGCCTCGAGCGCCTCGTGGCCGACGTGACCGACCTCGCGCGGCTCGGTACCCAAGAGTTCCGGCTGGCGCTTCGCGATACAGATCTCGCGCCCGTCCTGCGCGACGCGGCGTCCGCGCATCGCGCCGGCTCGCCGGGTCCTCCCGTCGAGGTGTCCGTGGACGGACCCCTGCCCTGCCGCACCGATCCCGATCGCGTCCGCCAGGTGATCGCCAACCTCGTCGAGAACGCGCTGCGCGTCACCCCGGCGGAGGGGACCGTGCGGATCTCGGGCCTGGCCGAGGGCAGCTGGATCCTCATCGACGTGTCCGACACGGGCCCCGGGATCCCGGCCGAACACCTCCCGCACGTCTTCGAGCGGGCATACCTCCGGAACCTCAGCGGCGCCGACGCTGCGCCGCCCGGCGACGGACGGCTCGTCCCCGGGAGCGGGCTCGGGCTCGCGATCGTCCGCGAGCTCGTCCGGGCCCTCGGCGGACGCGTCGACGTCGCGAGCGAGGTCGGCCGCGGAACGACGTTCCGCGTCGCGCTTCCGGCGGCTTAGGTCTTCTGCGGAGCGTCCGAACCGACGGCGCGGGCCTCGTGCTCGTGGTCGACGTCCTCGACGCCGGCCAGCCATTTCGCGACGTTGTCGACGGCGTTCTTCTCGCGTGGGAACTTGTCTATGTAATCCGCGAGATGGTCGGCGACGTCCTTGAAGGTGACCTTCTCCTCGCCACGCTTCTCGAGCAGTGTCTCGATCCCTTGCGTGCGCATGTTCGGATGTTCCCCGGCTCTGATCCGACCGAAACGGGAGCGCGGTTCGTGCGGATCGCACCCTCCGTGGTAGTAGTGCGGCGCCGGGTCGCCCGTTTCGAAAGGAGGCCGCCATGCCCACGCGCGCCACCAAGTTCACGCTCCGGGACAATCAGATCCCGACCGCATGGTTCAACGTCATCCCATCGATGCCGAATCCGCCGTCGCCGCCGTTGCATCCGGGAACGAAGCAGCCGGTCGGTCCGGAGGACCTCGCGCCGCTCTTCCCCATGGCGCTCATCGAGCAGGAAGTGTCCGGGGCCGAATACATCGACATCCCGGGCAAGGTGCTCGACGTCTACCGCATGTACCGGCCTACGCCGCTGATCCGCGCGAAGCGACTCGAGAAAGCTCTCAAGACCCCGGCGCGCATCTATTACAAGTACGAGGGCGTCTCGCCGGCCGGGTCCCACAAACCGAACACCGCGATCGCGCAGGCCTACTACAACAAGGCCGAGAAAGTGAAGCGCCTCGCGACCGAGACCGGCGCCGGGCAGTGGGGGAGCGCGCTCGCGATGGCGTGCTCGTTCTTCGGACTCAAGTGCCAGGTGTTCATGGTCAAGGCGTCGTACCACCAGAAGCCGGGCCGCCGCGTGATGATGGAGACGTGGGGCGCGCGCGTCACGCCGTCCCCGTCGGAGGAGACGGAGTCCGGCAAGAAGATCCTCGC
The DNA here is from genome assembly GCA_044866075.1 of Actinomycetota bacterium. Classification (GTDB taxonomy): domain Bacteria; phylum Actinomycetota; class AC-67; order AC-67; family AC-67; genus JBASRP01. Next base: position 4,499 of record JBIOTQ010000076.1, read on the forward strand.
GGGCGACGCGGAATCGCCCGGCTCGCTCGGCATCGCCATCTCGGAAGCCGTCGAGACCGCGGCGAAGGATCCCAACACCAAGTACGCGCTGGGCAGCGTGCTGAACCACGTCCTGCTCCACCAGACGGTGATCGGGCAAGAGGCGAAACTGCAGATGGAGAAGGCGAAGGACACCCCGGACATCATCGTCGGTTGCGTCGGCGGCGGCTCCAACTACGCGGGGCTCGCGTACCCGTTCGTGCCCGACAAGACGAAAGGCGGGCGCGACATCAAGTTCCTCGCCGTCGAGCCGAGCGCGTGTCCCACGCTGACCGCCGGCAGTTTCGAATACGACTTCGGCGACACCGGCGAGATGACGCCCTTGGTCGAGATGTACACGCTCGGCCACACGTTCGTCCCGCCGCCCATCCACGCCGGAGGCCTCCGCTACCACGGCGACGCGCCGTCGCTGTGCCGGCTGGTGAAGGACGGTGTGATCGAGGCCGTCGCCTACCCGCAGACGAAGGTGTTCGAGGCCGCCATGCAGTTCGCGAAGGCCGAGGGAATCATCCCGGCGCCCGAATCGGCGCACGCGATCCGCGGTGCGATCGACGAAGCGCTCGCGTGCAAGGAGACGGGCCAGGACAAGGCGATCCTGTTCGGCCTCTCAGGGCACGGCCTCCTCGATCTGAAGGCCTACGAGGACTTCCTGTCCGGCGATCTGATGGACGTGTGACCTTGGATGTCGAGAGCCTCCAGACCCCGGCGCTGATCGTCGACGCGGACGCCCTCGAGCACAACCTGCGCGCGATGAGCGAGGCGCTGCCCGGCGAACGATTGCGCCCCCACGTGAAGGCGCACAAGTGCACCGCTCTCGCGGCGCGCCAGGCGGCGGCGGGGCATCGGATGTTCTGCGCGGCGACGATCCGCGAGATGGAGGGCATGGCGAAGGCGGGCCTCGGCGACGACCTGCTGCTGGCGAACGAGGTCCTCGACGCGCGGCGCCTCGGCGACCTGGACGCACGCGTCACCGTGGCGGTGGACTCAGAGGAGACGGTCGACGCGGCTCTGAAGGGAGGCGTGAAAGAGGTCCTCGTCGACGTCAACGTCGGGTTGCCTCGCTGCGGGGTCGCGCCCGAGGACGCGGGACGGCTCGCCGAACTCGCCCGGGCGAAGGGCCTGACGGCGCGGGGCGTCATGGGATACGAGGGGCACGTCGTCGGCCTCCCGGACCGGGCCCTGCGCGAGCAGCTCACCAAGGAGTCGATGGAGAAACTCGTGGCGGCGCACGCCGACGTCGGCGGCGACGTCGTCTCCGCCGGCGGCACCGGCACGTACGACATCAATTCGTGGGCGACGGAGATCCAGGCCGGTTCCTACGTCCTCATGGACACCGCGTACGGACACCTCGATCTCCCGTTCAAGCAGGCGCTGTCTATCCTCGCGACGGTGATATCGGCGTCGACGGATCACGCCGTCGTCGACTGCGGGCTCAAGGCGCTCGGGATGGATCACGGCAACCCCACGATCGAGGGCGCCGACGTCTGGTTCGTCGCCGACGAGCACACCGTCTTCGCGCCGCGCCGTCCGGTTCGGGTCGGCGACCGCATCCGCGTCATCCCGGCGCACATCGATCCGACGGTGGCGTACCACGAGCGGATGCACCTGGTCTCCGGCGACCGTGTCGAGGACGTGTGGGAGGTCGACCTCCGCGGATGGTGAGCGAAGCAGTCTGGACGAACTGGGGCGGCACCGCGTCGTGCCGGCCGGCCGAGGTCGAACACCCGGCCTCGGAGGAAGAGATCTTCGCCGCGTTGAAGCGAGCGTCGGCGGCCGGCGAACGTGTGAAGGTCGTCGGTGCCGGTCACTCGTTCACAGACATCGCGTGCACGGGGGGCCGGATGCTCAAGCTCGACGCGTACGACCGCGTCCTCGAGGTCGACACGGCGGCGCGCACTGTCACCGTCGAAGCGGGGATCACGATCTACCAGCTGGCCGAGGTCCTGGCCGAGTACGGTCTCGCGTTCCCGAATCTCGGTGACATCGGCTACCAATCGATCTCGGGCGCCATCTCGACGTCGACCCATGGAACGGGGGAGAAGCTCGGGAACCTCGCGACCCAGGTGAAGGCGCTGCGTCTGGCGCTGGCCGACGGATCCGCTCTGGATCTGAGCGCCGACGGCGACGCCGAGGCCTTCAAGGCGGCACAGGTCTCTCTGGGGGCACTCGGCGTGATCTCGACGGTGACCCTGCAGTGCGTCCCCGCGTTCACGCTGCACGCCGTCGAAGGGCCCGGCCGGCTCGACGAAGTCTTGGAGGCGTTCGACGAGAACGTCGCGGCCAACGATCACTACGAGTTCTACTGGTTCCCCTACTCGGAGTACTGCCTGACGAAAGCCAACAACCGCAGCGACGAGCCGCCACGACCGAAGGGGCGCACGCGCGCATGGTTCGAGGACATGTTCGTCGGCAACACGGTCTTCGGTCTCGCCTGCCGGATGATGCGGGCGCGCCCGAAGTGGATCCCGCGCCTGCACCGCATCATCGGGAAGGCGATCAGCCGGACCGAGTACTCGGACCGCAGCGATCGCGTCTTCACCAGCCCGCGGCTGGTGCGCTTCGCAGAGATGGAGTACGCCATCCCGCGTGAGCACGCCCTCCCGGCCGTGAACGAGGTTCGTCGTCTGATCGACGAGAACCGGTTCGAGGTCGCGTTCCCCGTCGAGGTGCGCGTGTCCGCCGCCGACGACATCTTCCTCAGCACGGCCCACGGCAGGCCTACCGCCTACATCGCCGTGCACGTGTTCCAAGGGATGGAGCACGAGCCGTACTTCCGTGCCGTCGAGGACGTGATGCGCTCCTTCGACGGCCGCCCCCACTGGGGGAAGATGCATTACCGCGACCACCGCTCTCTGCGCGAGGCCTATCCGGCGTGGGGGCGATTCGCCTCTGTGCGTGCGCGGCTTGACCCGCACGGACGATTCCGCAACGCCTACCTCGATCGCGTGCTCGGCGAGATATAGCGCCGAGGGCCGAACGGCCCGCTGCTAGACTCGCCCGGCCGTGACCCGGACGCCCGTCGACCCAGACGCCGGAGGGCATTTCGGCCGCTTCGGCGGACGCTACGTGCCCGAGGCGTTGATGCACGCGCTCGAGGAGCTGGAGCTGGCGTTCGACGACGCGCGCGCCGACGCGGGGTTCGTCGCCGACCTCGAGCGGCTCCGTCGCGACTACGCCGGCCGCCCGACGCCGCTCTGGTTCGCCGAGGGACTGAGCGAGCACGCCGGCGGTCCGCGCATCTACCTCAAGCGCGAAGACCTCGCGCACACCGGCGCGCACAAGATCAACAACACGCTCGGCCAGTGCCTGCTGGCGCGCCGCATGGGCAAGAAAAGGATCATCGCCGAGACCGGCGCCGGACAGCACGGCGTCGCGACCGCCACCGCGGCGGCGCTCTTCGGACAGGAATGCGTCGTCTACATGGGCGAGGAGGACACGCAGCGCCAAGCCCTCAACGTTTTCCGCATGGAGCAGCTCGGCGCCACCGTCATCCCCGTGACCATCGGATCGCGCACGCTGAAGGACGCGATCAACGAAGCGATGCGCGACTGGGTCGCCAACGTAGAGACGACGCACTACGTCCTCGGTTCGGTCGTCGGGCCGCACCCGTTCCCGCTGATCGTGCGCGAGCTCCAGAAGGTGATCGGCGAGGAGGCCCGTGAGCAGATCCTGCTCGCCGAACGGCGTCTGCCGGACGCGGTCGTCGCGTGCGTGGGGGGCGGGTCGAACGCGATGGGGATCTTCCACGCGTTCGTCGGCGAGCCGGGAACGCGATTGATCGGGGTCGAGGCAGCCGGGCGCGGCGTCGACACCGGCGAGCATTCCGCGACGATCTCCGCCGGCTCGCCGGGCGTCCTGCACGGCGCGCTGTCGATGCTGATCCAGACCGAGGACGGACAGGTGCGTCCGACGCACTCGATCTCCGCGGGCCTTGATTACCCGGGCGTCGGGCCCGAGCATTCGTTCCTCGCCGAGGAGGGGCTCGCTGCCTACGAGACCGCGACCGACGCGGAGGCGCTCGAGGCGTTCGGCCTCCTGGCGCGCACGGAAGGGATCCTGCCGGCCCTCGAGCCGGCGCACGCGCTCGCGTGGACGGTGCGGCACGCGGACGAGCTCGGCGAGATCGTCGTGGTCTGCCTGTCGGGTCGCGGCGACAAGGACGTCGACACCGTGCGGAAGATCGTGTCGGGCGATGCAGGGCACTGAGGCGCTCGCCGCAGCCTTCGCCGGCGGGCGCGACGCGAACCGCGCGCTGCTGATGCCGTTCCTCGTGTGCGGCTACCCGGACGACGACACGTTCCTCGACATCGCGCGCGCGGCTGGCGCGGGCGGCGCGGACGTGCTCGAGATCGGCATCCCGTTCAGCGACCCGATCATGGACGGACCGGTGATCCAAGAGGCGGCGTTCTCCGTGCTCGCGCGCGCGCCGCGGACCGACGAGAGGATCGCCCTCGCCGGGCGCGCGGCGGATGCGGCCGGCGTGCCGGCCGTGGCGATGACGTACTACAACCTCGCGTTCCGCTCGGGGCTCGACGCGTTCGCGTCATCTCTCGCTGGTGCCGGGCTGTCGGGCGCGATCCTCCCCGATCTTTCGGTGGAGGAAGCGGGGGAGTGGCGCAAAGCGTGCGCCTCGGCGGGCCTCGCGTCGATCTTCATCGCGGCCGTGACGTCGACGCACGACCGGCTGAAGGCGATAGGCGAGGCGAGCGACGGCTTCGTGTACGCGGCGTCGATGCTCGGCGTCACCGGCGTCCGGTCGGAGATGTCATCGCGCGCGCTAGAGCTCGTGTCGCGGATCCGCGTCGCGACGGATCTCCCCGTCGCGGTGGGGATCGGCGTGTCGACGGCCGCGCACGCGGCCGAGGTCGCGTCCTACGCCGACGGCGTGATCGTCGGGAGCGCCTTGGTCAAGCGCATCGGCGAAGCGAAAAACCCGGTGGACGACGCGGGCTCGTTCGTCGCGGAGATGCGCGCGGGTGTCGAAGGGGCGCGGCGGTAACGGCTGAGCGGCACGCTACACTGGCAAATCACGCGGCGGTGCTGGAATAGGGATACAGCGCCGGCTCAAACCCGGCGGCTCGCAAGGGCATGTGGGTTCGATCCCCACCCGCCGCACAAAGCCTCACACGAAGCGGAACGTGCGCGCCACGTCCTCGAACTCCGGGCCGAGCTCCGCCAGGTCGTTCGCGAGCGTCGTGAACTGCATGATGAAGCCGACGTCGTCGACCACCAGCGCGTAGTGGATCACCGCCGCGAGCGGCGCCGTCCCCGAAAGCCGTAGCCGCGCCGTCACGATCCCCGCCTCGCCGGCAGGCAGGGTGATGCGCTGCGTCTGAACGGACGAGGCGATGCCCGGCGCGTTGCGCAACTGTGTCGCGTCGAAGTTGATGAACCCGTCGAGCCCGTTCGGGGCTGGGAGGACGAGCACTTGCATGTTGGTGAGGAAGTTCTCCGAGACGGGCGTGCCGATGTCGAAGGCGAGGAACTTGACGAAGGGCGAAACCGATCCGCCGAACGCCTCGCGCAAGATCGCCGCCCGGGCCGGGTCGGTCTTCTCGAGGTCGGCGAACGCCTTCGCGTCCATCGTCGTCGGGAACTTTCGCCACCCCGGCGGCAGGTTGATCGTGAAGCCGGGCCCGGCTTGGCCACTCCACCCGGCCTTCAGCGGCGCCGGCTCGGCCGGGTCGTTCGACCGGACGAGCAGCGCACCGATGACCGCCCCGGCACCGAGCAGGAGGACTGCGGCCGCGACGCCCAGCACGCGCCCGCGCGACGGCGCGACCTCGGACGTATCGGACTCCGGCGGAGCGGGAGGGCCCGGAACGGGCGTCGAGGACGGCTCCACGAGCCCATTATCGTCGGGTCAGGGAAGGAAGCGCGGCCCGCGCGCGTTCCTATACTGACCATCATGTTTCCGCATTGGGGACCGGGAATGATGCGTTCCCGGGAAGATCTGAAAGGCCGGCGCATCGCGCCCGGCACGATCCGGCGCGCCCTCGGCTTCGCGAAGCCCTACAAGGCGCAGGTCATCTCCTTCCTGATCGCGACGGTCGTCGGATCGTTCCTCTCGATCGTTCCGCCGCTCCTCTTCCGCCGGCTGCTGAACGGACTCGCGCCGCGCGGAAACATCACCCGGGGCGACTCCGGTGAGATCGGCCTGCTCGCCGGTGCGGCCGTGGTCGTCGCGCTCGGCATCGCCCTCCTGTCGCTTACCTCACGGTGGTTCTCCTCGCGCGTCGGTGAAGGGCTGATCTTCGACCTGCGTGTCGCGCTTTTCGATCACGTCCAGCGGATGCCGCTGGCGTTCTTCACGCGGTCGCAGACGGGTGCGCTGATCAGCCGGCTCAACAACGACGTGATCGGCGCTCAGCAGGCGGTGACGGGCACGCTCGGGACGATCGTGTCGAATGCGATCAGCGTCGTGTCCATCCTCGTTACGATGCTGCTGCTCGAATGGCGGATGACCTTGCTCGCCCTCTGTGTCCTTCCGCTGTTCCTTCTCCCCTCGCGCCTCTTAAGCAGGCGTCTCGTCGGGATCACCCGCGAACAGATGAACCTCAACGCCGAGATGAACACCACGATGACCGAACGCTTCAACGTCGCCGGCGCCCTCGTCGCCAAGCTCTTCGGCCGGCCGAAGGACGAGCGCGAGTTCTTCGGCGAAAAGGCCGGCCGCGTCCGCGACATCGGTATCCGGCTCGCGCTCTACATGCGCGTCTTCTTCATCCTGCTCGGCCTCGTCGCCGCCGTCGGCACCGCTGTTGTCTACTGGGAAGGCGGACATCTCGTCCTGTCGCGCGCGATCGACATCGGGACTCTCGGCGCCTTCACCGTGTTCGTCACGCAGCTCTATTCGCCGCTCACGCAGCTCACCAACTCGCGCGTCGATCTCCTGACGGCGTTCGTGAGCTTCGAGCGCGTGTTCGAGATCCTGGACCTCCCGCACGCGATCGCCGACAAGCCCGGCGCCGTCGAGCTGCCGAAGCCGCAGGGGCAGATCGAGTTCGATCACGTCTGGTTCCGTTACCCGACGGCCGCGGAAGCGTCGCTGCCGTCGCTGGAGCAAGGACTCCCGGCCGCGTCCGCCGACGACGCGCCGCCGTGGGTGCTGAAGGACGTCTCGTTCACGATCGAGCCCGGCCGCACCGTCGCGCTCGTCGGCCCGTCGGGGGCGGGGAAGACCACGATCGCGATGCTGGTCCCTCGCATCTATGAGGCGACGCGGGGAGCCATCCGCGTCGACGGACGGGACGTCCGCGACGTGACGCTGGCGAGCCTGGCGAAGGCGATCGGCATGGTCACGCAGGACCCGCACCTGTACCACGACACGATCGCGAACAACCTGCGCTTCGCGCGGCCCGACGCGACCGATGAGGCTCTCGTCGAGGCCCTCAAGGGTGCGCAGATCTGGGATCTCGTCTCGTCGCTCCCCGACGGACTGGACACGGTCGTGGGGGAGCGCGGCTACCGCCTGTCGGGCGGTGAGAAGCAGCGCGTCGCCATCGCGCGGGTCCTCCTGAAGGACCCCTCGATCCTCATCCTCGATGAGGCGACGGCCCACCTCGACTCCGAGAGCGAGGTCCTGATCCAGCGTGCGCTGGCGTCGGCGCTCGAGCATCGCACCGCGGTCGTCATCGCGCACCGGCTCTCGACGATCGTCGACGCCGACGAGATCCTCGTCGTCGACGAAGGACGCATCGTCGAGCGGGGCCCGCACAGCGAGCTCGTCACGGCGGGCGGTCTGTACGCCGAGCTGTACGAGACGCAGTTCAGCCGGGCGACGACCTAAGAGCCATCAAGCGGCGCGCGCGTGCGCCGCGACGCCGCCGTTCGGCCCACGACGCCGGCGGAAACGGATCGGCCAGTTGCGGCTCCGGCGCGGCGGCTCGGCGACCCCGATGTTCCAAATGTCGCCGGGCAACGCCAGCGGCGGCGTGAACCGTGACGCTAGACGGCGGACGCCGCGGATGCACGCGACGAGACCGAGGATGTAGGCCACCCCGGCGCCGGTCGCGAGCGCGATCCCGCCTGCGCTGTTGTCCGTAGCCGCGACGATTCCGGCCGGGATGAGCGGCGTGATCGCGGTGAGGAGTGGAGAGGTCAGTGCCACGGTCTGGACGAACACGCGGGCGAGCGCTCCCGGCTCCCGGTAGATCGGCTCCCACGACGACGTGTCGTCCATGGCTCGCCTCCTACCTCCAGTATCGCACCTTCGCGGACCCGCTGGAAGGGGCTATTGCTTCTCGCCTAGGGGGACGAGAACCTGCGTCGCCGTGGCCTTCGCGACCACCTTGTCGTCATCGTCGACGAAGACACACTCGCAGTGCGCCATCCGGCGGCCGCGGTTCAGGACCTCCGCCGCGATCTGCAGCGTGCCCGACGTCACCGGGCGGAAGAACGCAACCCGCAGATCGGATGTGGTGAACCATTCGTCATCGGCGAGGGTGGTCGTCATGGCGAGCCCGACGAAGTTATCGGCTAGAGCGGCGAGGTAGCCGCCGAACAAGGTCCCCGCGAGGGTCATGAGATCCGGGTCGACTTTCCACTCGCCCCAGACGCGTCCCCGCTCCCAACCGTCGATCCAAGGGAGGCGCATCACGCTGACGACAGGCGGCGGCGTGCTGGTGCGCGCGACGATCCCGTCGAGGAACTGTGCCCACTTCACGGGTACCCCTTCACGGCAGGCGGCTCAGGGCGTGTAGCCCACCACCACGATACGGCCGTCGAAACCGACCACGTAGAAGGTGAGCGCCTCTCCCGAGATATCGAAGGCGGATCCTTTGGGTGCGACGCGCACCGACGAGGGGTTGCGGAACCCGCCCGCGACGAGGCACGCGTCGCCGGTGGTGGGATCGACGCGCAGCAACTCGCCGAGGCCGTTCGCGACGACGTACAGCGTCCCGTCCGCGGTCCGGGTCATGTCGTCGAGACCTTTCAGGCCGACGAGCGGCTTCGAGAGATCCGGATCGGTGTAGACGGCCGGCTCCAGCGACGCGACGCCCGCCGTGAGAACGACGGCCGTCTCGTGCGCGGCCGGATTGGAGAGCGGGATCCGTTCGATCGGCGACCTCTGATCGAACGTGATCGCTGCGTGGAGATTCTCGCCGGCCGGATCGACGACGAGACCGTTCGTGCCCCACACGTCGAACGCCACCCACGCAGCGGGCTGCGCGCGCGGGATGCGAACCGGACCGTATCCGACGTCGTTGGACACGAAGAGGTCGCCGTTCGGCGCGAACGTCACCCCGTTGGCCATGTCGAACCCCTCGGCGTACGTCTGCAGGGTGCCCGCGGGATCCGCGGCGTCGAACCGAACGACCTTCGCGAGGCCGCGCTTCAGCAGAGAGTCGGAGATCCCGTTGCCCCACCCCATGTAGATGAGTCCGTCCGGACCGACCGCGAGGCCTCCCGGAGGAACATCGTCCAGGCCCCCCTGCTCGGTGCCGTCGGGACCGAGGCGGATCAGACGCCCCGCCGACGAGTTCGAGACCCACAACGATCCGTCCGCGAACAACAGGTTCTCGAGGACGTCGGTGCCGTAGCTCTTCCACTCGGCCGGGGCGGTGACCCGGCCCGGGCAGGGATCTTGCGTCACGACCCCGGCGCGCGCGGCGAACGGCGACAGCGCCGCGCAGAGGAGCGCCACGAGGAGGAGCCGGGGGCGGTGCATGACCCTGTCTTTTCGCGGCGGGCGCACCTGTTCCTGCGCGCCCGACCTCCTTGCGCGCTCGTGAACGCGTGTGTAGCGTTAGCCCCCCATCCGGAGGGCGACGTGGAGATCAGCGACCGCTTGTCGGCTCTCTCCGGCGAGATCGCCGAGGAGCAGACGCAACTGCGCATCCTCGAGGAGCAAGTGACCTTCCAGCAGGAGGTCGCCGAGGAAGCACGAATCCGCGCGCTGGTGTCCGAGACGCCGCTGGCCGATCGCGAATCACGCGTGGCCGCGGACGACCTGGCCCGGCTCGTGCGTTCGCGCGACGACGTCCTCCACCGGTTGTCCGAGCTCCGCGCCGAGCAGGACACGCTGCTCGAACGTATGCTCGCCGAGGTGCAGGACTAACCTCAGAACCTTTTGGCTCGACGCGGGTAAGGGCTTCGATTCCACCCGCCTACCCGGATAGACTCCGGCGCGTCATGGACTCAACGACGCGCGGAACCGTGCTGGTCGCCGAGGACGAAACGATCATCCGCATGGACCTCCGCGAGATGCTGGAAGAGGAAGGCTACGCCGTCGTCGAAGCAGCGGACGGCGAGCAGGCCGTGCGCCTCGCGCGCGAGGTCCGCCCGGAGCTCGCCATCCTCGACATCAAGATGCCGGTGAAGGACGGCCTCGCCGCCGCGCAGGAGATCAGCGAGGAACGCATCGCGCCCGTGCTCATCCTGACCGCGTACTCCCAGCGCGAGCTCGTGGAGCGGGCGGCCGAGTCGGGGGCCATGGGATACCTGATCAAACCGTTCCAGAAGCACGACCTGCTGCCGGCGATCGAGATCGCGAAGGGCCGCTACCAGCAGCTGGCAGCGCTGGCGGACGAGGTCGGCGACCTCACCGAGCGCCTGGAATCACGAAAGGCCATCGATCGGGCCAAAGGCAGCCTCATGGACCGGTACAAGATGAGCGAAGCCGACGCATTCCGCTTCATCCAGAAGGCCGCCATGGAGCAGCGCGTCTCGATGCGCGAGGTGGCAGACAAGATCCTCGACGGTTCGCTCGACGCCGGGTCCTGATCCGGCTCAATCCCGGACCACTGTTCGGGTCGTATACCAGGCCGAAGGGGGTCGGACGACCTTCTTTGGGTATGGGCCTGCCCGCGACTATCATCGTGCCCGACCTGACGGCCCGAGAGGGGGGTTTGTGGTGAGACGCAAGTTCTTGGTGACCATGGCTCTGGTCGCCTCACTCGGCGTCCTGCTCGCCGCGTGCGGGAACGACAACGAGCCCAGCGCGGGCGGAACGACGACGCCGACCGCGGAGCAATGTAAGCCGTACAAGAAGGGCGGCCAGGCTCTGCGGCTGGGAGGCGCCGAGGCCAATATCGCTCTCGCCGGCGCGATCCACGGCCTGCAGGCCCAGTCGAAGCCGACCGTCAAGATCGGTTTCATCGGCGACCTGACGGGCAGCAACTCGTCCCTCGTCGTCGGCTCGCGTGACGGCGCGAAGCTCGCCTTCAAGCTCGCGAACGCGAAGGGCGACCTGCCGGTCAACGTCGAGTTCGTGCCGCTCGACAACAAGGAGGCCGGCGAGCAGACGGCGGCACCTCTCGCGACGCAGCTCGTCAACGACTCCGCGGTGGTCGGCGTGATCGGGCCCGCGTTCTCGGGCGAGACCTCGGTCGCGACGCCGCTGTTCTGCCGGGCGGGATTGACGAACATCACTCCGTCGGCGACCCGCGTCGACCTCACGGCGCAGGGCTGGCACACATTCTTCCGTGGCCTCGGCGACGACGATCAGCAGTCGAAGGCCGCCGCCACGCTCATGGCCAAGAGGGGCTTCAAGAAGATCGCCGTCGTCAACGACAAGAGCGCCTACGGCCAGGGCCTCGGGCAGGGGATCGTGAAGGAACTGCGGGGGACGTCCGGAGTAACGGTCGTGCTCGACGAAGGCGTCTCTCCGACAACGAACTACACGGCGCTGATCGACTCGCTGCTCGCGAAGCAGCCCGACGCCGTCTACTACAGCGGGTACGTCGCTCAGGCGCCGCTGCTCCTCAAGCAGATGCGCAACAAGGGACTGAAAGCCCAGTTCCTCTCGGGCGACGGTTCGAAGGAACTGACGTTCGTCAAGACGGCAGGCGCCAGCGTGTCCGAGGGCGTCCTCTTCACGTGCCCGTGCCTCGATCCCTCGGTCTCGTCGGATCCGGAGGCGAAGGACTTCGCCGCGAAGTTCCAGACCGAGTACAAGCATCCCGCCCCGATCTACGCGGCCGAAGGGTGGGACCTCGGGCAGATCTACATCGCGGCCTTCAAGTCCGGCGCCAAGACGCGTGCGGAGATCCTCAAGTTCGTCACGGACCTGAAGGACTTCAAGGGCCTGACGAAGACCTTCAACTGGACGACGGAGCCGACCCTTCTGCACGAGCCGACCCAGAAGGGCGTCAACATCTACCAAGTCAAGAACGGGAAGATCGTCCTGCTCGGTCCGGTCGAAGAGGTCACGAAATAGCGATCCGGCGGTGATGTCGGTGAGGGGTCGTCCGGGCGGACGGCCCCTCCCGTATCCGTCGTCCTTCTGATGCCCGACTGTCTCGGGAGTGAGCTTCAGTTCCGTCTCTTCGGCGGGTTGTCGACCGGTTCCATCTACGCGCTGATCGCGCTCGGCTACACGCTCGTGTACGGCGTTCTCCAGCTGATCAACTTCGCCCACTCGGAAGTGTTCATGGGCGGGATCCTCGCCGGCTTCTTGTTCCTGAGCGCGTTCGCCGGCGCCGATCAGACCACCGGCGTCATCATTCTCGTCATCGCATTCATCCCGGCGATGCTCGCGTCGGGGGTCACGGCGGTCGTGCTGGAACGGCTGGCCTATCGCCCGCTGCGGAAACGCGGCGCGCCAAGGCTCGCCTACCTGATCAGCGCGATCGGCGCATCGTTCTTCCTGTCGAACCTCGTTCTCGTCTGGCGCGGCCGCTCGTACGAGAGCTACCCGACGACGATCGACCCGGCGCCGGCCTTCTACATCGGCAAGGTTCCGATCCAGACCGCGGACGTCATCATCCTCGCGGTCATGATCGTCATGGTGCTCGGGCTGGACTCCTTCGTGAAGCGCTCGCGGATCGGCAAGGGAATCCGCGCGGTCGCGCAGGACGTCGAGACCGCGGGGATGATGGGCGTCGATATCAACCAGGTCGTGACCGTGACGTTCCTGCTCGGCGGGATGCTGGCCGGCGCCGCGGGTCTGCTCTACGGACTTAAGTTCTCTGTCGTTCGGTTCGACATCGGCTTCCTACCCGGCATCAAGGCATTCACCGCGGCGGTTCTGGGAGGGATCGGCAACATCCGCGGCGCGTTGGTAGGCGGCATCGCGCTCGGACTCATGGAGAGCATCGGAGCCGGTTGTTTCGGGACGCAGTGGCAGGACGTGATCGCGTTCATGGTCCTGGTCGGCGTGCTGATGTTCCGGCCCACCGGGCTCCTGGGCGAGGGTGTGGGGCAGAAGGCGTGAGCGGGCGATGAAGGCCGTCCTCATCTTCGGCGGATTCGCCGCCTTCGTCGGCGCCGTGATCGGCCTCGAGCGCCTTCTCGGGGACCGGCTTCGGCCCGTCTACGACCGAAACGAGCGATGGCTCTTCCCGACGTCGTTCACCGCGTTCATCCTCGCGGCGATCTCGTTGCCACTCTTCGTCGGCGTGGTTCAGGAGGAGCTCGCCGTCCTCGTGGGGATCTATGCCCTCCTCGCGCTCGGGCTCAACGTGGTGGTCGGGTTCGCCGGGCTACTCGATCTCGGGTACGTCGCCTTCTGGGCGATCGGCGCGTACAGCTACGCGGTTCTAACGAACTCGGGTCCGATCCACGTGCCTGGCGACCTCAGTATCTGGCAGGTGCTTCCGATCGCGGTTCTGATCGCGCTCTTCGCCGGCGTCGTTCTCGGCGCACCGACCTTGCGGCTGCGCGGCGACTATCTCGCTATCGTCACGCTCGGCTTCGGCGAGATCGTGCGCATCCTCGCGGAGAACCTTGAGGGGGTCACGCGCGGCTCGAAAGGGATCATCAACATCAAGGCGGCCAGCGTTCCGTTCACAGGGAAACCCTTTGCAGGGGACCCGTCTGCCTATTACGTCCTGACGATCATCTTCTTGGCGTTCATGATCCTGATCATCCGGCAGCTCAACCGGTCGCGTGTCGGCCGCTATTGGGCCGCGATCCGTGAGGACGAGGAAGCCGCGGAGGCGATGGGGGTGCCGACGCTCAAATACAAGCTGTGGGCGTTCGCGATCGGTGCGTCGACATCGGGCTTCGCGGGCGTCGTGTACGCGGCGCGGGTGGCGTACATCTCGCCGAACGCGTTCCAGTTCATCATCTCGATCACCATCCTCGCGATGGTGGTCCTCGGTGGGCTGGGCAGCATCGCCGGCGCGCTGGTCGGTGCCGCGGTGATCACGGTGTTCCCCGAGGTGTTGCGTTCCCTTCCAGACTGGGCGCAAGAGTCGCGCTACATGATCTTCGGAGCGGCCCTCGTGCTGATGATGATCTTCCGGCCGCAAGGTCTCATCCCGAGCCGCCGGCGGAGCGCCGAGCTGAAGGGCGAAGTCCGCGAGGCGGTCGCCGTCACACCGGTGGTCGGCGAGGGAACGACGGACGTCCCGGAGGGAAGCTGATGGCACTCCTCGAGCTCCGGGAGCTCACCAAGAAGTTCGGCGGTTTGACCGCGGTCCGCGACTTCGTCTTCGACGTGAACGAAGGCCAGATCAAAGGGCTCATCGGCCCCAACGGCGCGGGAAAGACGACGATCTTCAACATGATCACGGGCTTCTACCCGGCGACCTCGGGCACCGTGATGTTCGATGGGAAGAAAGTGCTGGGACGGAAACCGCATCAGGTCACGCGCCTCGGAATCGCGCGGACGTTCCAGAACATCCGGCTGTTCGCCAACATGACGGCGCTCGAGAACGTGATGGTCGGTGTCGACGCGCGGCATCACGTCAGTGTCCCCGGCGCGATCGTGCGCATCGGCCGCGCGCGCCGCGAGGACAAGGAGACGCCGGGGAAGGCGTACGACCTCCTGCGTGAGGCTGGCATCGGACAGCTGTCGAACGAGATCTCGAAGAACCTGTCCTACGGCGACCAGCGTCGCGTCGAGATCGCGCGCGCGCTCGGAACGAAACCGCAGCTTCTGCTCCTCGACGAGCCGGCCGCCGGGATGAACCCCGCCGAGAAGGCCTCGCTTATGCAACTCATCCGGCAGATCCGCGACCGCGGTGTGACGATCCTTCTGATCGAGCACGATATGAAGGTCGTGATGGGGATCTGCGAGGAAGTCACCGTCCTCGACTTCGGTCAGAAGATCGCGGAAGGGGCGCCCGAAGTGGTACAGCGCGATCCAAAGGTAATCGAGGCCTATCTCGGGTCCGGCGCCGCGGAGGCCGGAGGGGCGGCTCCCTGATGGCCTTCCTCGAGCTCGACGACATCCACGTTTACTACGGCACGATCCAAGCCGTGAAGGGCATCTCGCTCGCGGTCGACGAGGGCGAGATCGTCACGCTGATCGGCGGCAACGGCGCGGGGAAGACGACGACGCTGAAGACGATCTCCGGTGTGCGGCGCCCGGCGCCGGGGACCATCACGTTCGCCGGCGAGCGCATCGACCGGTTGGCGCCGCACGAGATCGTGGCGCGCGGCGTCTGTCAGGCTCCGGAGGGCCGGCGCATATTCCCGCGGATGACGGTGAAGGAGAACCTCGAGATGGGCGCCTACGCGCGGCGTGGCGGCGGGCTCTCCGACGACTTCGAGCGGGTCTTCTCTCTGTTTCCGGTCGTGAAGGAGCGGCTGTCGCAAGCCGGCGGGACGCTGTCGGGCGGGGAACAGCAGATGCTCGCGATCGGCCGCGCGCTGATGTCGCGGCCGAAGCTGCTGCTCCTCGACGAGCCGTCGATGGGACTCGCACCGATGTTCGTCGAACGCATCTTCTCGATCATCCGCGAGATCAACGGCCAGGGAACGCCCATCCTGCTCGTCGAGCAGAACGCTCAGATGGCGCTCCAGACGGCGCACCGCGGCTACGTACTCGAATCTGGAGAGATCGTGTTGCAAGATAAGGCGCCCGCTTTGCTGGGGAACGACCGGGTGCGCAAGGCGTACCTCGGGGAGAGTTAGGGGGAACCATGAGGAGGAACGCTCGTATCGCGGCGCTGCTCGGCGCCTTGTTGTGCTTCGCGACGGTTGCGTGCGCGAAGTCGAAGACGACGGTAACCAAACCGACGCCCACCCCGATCCCGACGGCGACCGTCGGTGACTGCGTGACGGCGGCGGGGACGCAAGCGCCGACGGGACCCAAGGGCGTGGACTTCAAGACGCAGTTGAAGGAGCCCGGCGTCCTCAACGTGGGTTCCGACAACGACTTCCCGCCCTTCGAGAGCATCCAGCCGGGCACGAAGGATCCCGAGGGCTTCGACGTCGACATCTACAAGGAGGTCGCGAAGCGTCTCGGTCTGACGGCGAAGTCGACGACGACGAGCTTCGACGGACTGTTCACACAATCGATCCCGCGGCATCAGTTCGATGTCGGCGTCTCCGCGATCACCATCAAGGAATCCCGGAAGAAGACGGTGGACTTCACGGTGCCGTACTTCCAGGCCAACCTTTCACTGGCGGTCAACGTGTCGAAGACCCCGAACATCAAGACGATCGACGACCTCACGGGTGTGACGATCGGCGTCCAGACCGGAACGACCGGAGCCGACTGCGCCAAGGCTCTCGTCAAGCAGGGGAAGGGGAAGGACGTCAAGGAGTTCGACAACACCGGTCCGGCGTTCGACGACCTCGTGGCCGGCCGCATCGGCGCGATCGTCAACGACCAGCCGGCCTCCGAAGGATTCATCGAACAGAACCGGCCGACGATCGACGTCGTGCAGGTCCTCGAAACGAACGAGAAGTACGGTTTCGCCGTCGCGAAGGACCGTCCCGATCTCCGAAAGGCCATAAGCGACGCGTTGGTCGCGATGATGAAGGACGGCACCTACGCGCGGATCTACAAGGTGTGGTTCAAGACCGAGCCGCCGTTCAAGGTTCCGATCGCGACGGAGTAGACGCTCGAGAGTGGGAGGGGCCTGCTGATCGGCAGGCCCCTCTTCATGGGGAGGCCACGTCATGGCGACGACGCAGGCGGAACTCGGCTCTTTCGGCCGGGAAACGGGAGCCCCCAGTGTGTGGGCGGCTGGGGGAGCGGCGCTAGGGCTCGGATGTCTGGCCGTTGCCGCGGTGGCGATCGTCGCCGATGCGATCAACCTCGCTGCGTTCGACAGCAGACGCCTCGCGGGCTCGCTCGCGGCAGCGGCGCTCGTCGCCTCGATCGTGGGTCTCTACCAAGCAGCCGTTGTCGGGAGGCGGGGGCGTTCTCTCGCGAAGATCGGCCTCGGCGCGGCTGCCGTCGGCGCAGTTGCCGCGTATATCCATGGCGCCGTCCTTTCCGGCTCGTTGGATCTGCAAGCGTTCGGCCTCTCGTACTTCAACCGCGAGGTCCTCAGCGCCATCTGGGGCGATCTGTTACGCGCGGCCGTGAACACCATCAAGTACGCCGCGATAGCCGAAGCCTTCGGCATAGTTATCGGACTCGTCGTCGCGACGTTCACGATCTCGAAGCGTCGCCGCTTCCGCATCCCGGCGATCGCTTACGTCGACGTGATCCGCGGGCTCCCTTTACTCATGCTCATCTTCCTCGTCTACTTCGGGCCCACGTTCGTCGGCATCACGCTGCCGACGGCAACGGCGGGCATCATCGCGCTCACCCTTAACTCGTCTGCGTACATCGCGGAGATCTTTCGTGCCGGAATCCAATCCATCGAACGCGGGCAGATGGAGGCCGCGCGGAGTCTCGGCATGCCGTATCCGACGGCTATGCTGTTCGTCGTCATTCCCCAGGCGTTTCGCCGGGTTATCCCGCCGCTCACCAATGAGTTCGTCGCACTCATCAAGGACACGTCCCTGTTGGTGGTCATTGGGGCGACCGTCGAAAGCCGAGAGCTCCTGCTGGCCGCACGCCAGGGCGCCTCGGCGACGTTTTCGCCGACGCCCTACATGGCGGCGTCCATCATCTACCTCGCGATGACGCTTCCCCTGATCCGCGTTGTGACGTGGCTCGAGAAGCGGGTCACCGGGATGCAAGCGATCCCATTGAGTGTTCGGCTGATGCGTAAGGAGACTGGGCGCGGGTGATGAGTGCACCGATCATCCGGATCCGCGGCCTGGACAAGAGTTTCGGCCACCTCGAGGTCTTGAAGGACATCAATCTCGACGTCGCCGCGCGCGAGGTTCTCGTCGTGATCGGTCCCTCTGGCTCGGGGAAGAGCACGCTCCTCAAGTGCATCAACCGGCTCGAGGATCCGACGGGCGGGCAGATCTGGATCGAGGGCGTCGACATCGGCGACCCGCGGGTCGATCTCAACAAGGTGAGGCGCGACGTGGGGATGGTGTTCCAGCAGTTCAATCTTTTCCCCCACAAGACCGCCCGCGGCAACGTGACGCTCGCGCTCGAGAAAGTTCTGCGCATGTCCAAGAAGGAAGCGTATGAGGTCGCCGAGCGCGAACTCGCCCACGTCGGCTTGCGGCTGAAAGCCGATTCGTATCCCGGCCAGCTCTCCGGCGGTCAGCAGCAGCGCGTCGCGATCGCTCGCGCGCTCGCTATGGCGCCGAAGGTGATGCTGTTCGACGAAGTCACCTCGGCGCTCGATCCGGAGCTCGTGCAGGAGGTTCTCGACGTGATGCAACGTCTCGCGTCGGAAGGTATGACGATGATCGTCGTCACGCACGAGATGGGATTCGCGCGCGAGGTCGGCGATCGCATGATCTTCATGGACGAAGGACGCATCGTCGAAGAAGGCGACCCGTCGACGCTGCTGTCGAAGCCGCAACACCCGCGCACGCAAGCGTTCATGAGCAAGATCTTGTGAGCGCGGGGTGGGCGGGTGGAATCGAAGAGTCAGGCGTTTGCCCTGGGGATTTTGACACGCGTGCGTTCTTCGCTTCGGTGAAGGAATCCCGAGTTTGACTCTGCCCGTAACGCCTTGATAGCTTCGCCGCCGATCGTTCGGAACCGAGCGATCATCAGATGAGCCCGGAGCACCGAGTAGCGCGACTCGCGTTTGGGGAAGGCGCGAGGCGCCCAAAGGAGGTTCCGGGCTCTTCTATATCCTTCGCCCGTGATCCGTGTGCGCCCGGCGACGTCTGACGACATAGACGTCATGCTCTCGCTCTGGCGAGAACTGGAAGAAGTTCAAGGTCCGCTGCGCTATTTCCCATCGTCGTCCGATGCCGAGGAACGCATCATGGCCTCGTTCCGCTCGGCGCTCGACGCGCCCGACGCCGACGTGCTGCTTGCCGAGGACGACGGCGAGAGCCTCGGGATGGCGCTGGTGCACGTGGAGAACCCCTCCCGGATGAGCGCCGAGCGGGCGGTCGAGCTCAGCCGCGTCATCGTCGCTCCGGGGAAGCGCCGCACCGGCGCCGGGAAAGCGCTGGTCGACGCCGCGGAGGAGTGGGCCCGGCAGCACGGCATCAGGACTCTGCTGGCGGCGATCTTCGTCGCGAACGAGGACAGCAGGCGTTTCTGGTCGGCGATGGGCTTCGCGACCTGGGTCGAGCGGATGGTGCGGCCGGTGCGCGACGATTAAGCGTTCGCCGAGACCGCGACCACCTCTGGTTCGACCTTGTGCACCGCCGGCACCCCGCGGGTCCCCGACAGGAACGCCGCGCCCACCGGGATCAGGTACGCCAGATACACGAGCACCATCTCGAGCGACGGTGCCGGGTTCCAGCCGAACAGGCCTTTGAGGAACTCGGCGAAGCGGCTCGTGTCGGGGTTGAGCCAGCTCGCGCCGATGGTCCAAACGTGCTCGTTCACCGTGCCGATCAGAGCCGCTTCCTGGAACTCATGGACGCCCTTCGCGAGCAACCCTGCGGCGAAAAGCAGAACCAGAACGCCGGTCGCTGTGAAGAACGTGCGCAGGTTGACCCTGTGGCTTCCCTGGTAGATGAGGTAGCCGATCGCGATCGCGATCGCGACACCGGCGAGCCCGCCGACCGCCTGCGACGCGGAGGACTCCGAACCGATCGAGCTGGAGAGCAGGAACAGCGCCGTCTCGAGCCCTTCCCGCAGGACGGCGAAGAACGCGATTCCGGCCAAGGCGAGCGCGGACCCGGATGCGAGCGCGGCGTCGATCTTGGCGTGCAGCTCGCCCTTGATGAATCGAGCCTGGCGGCGCATCCAGAACACCATCCACGTCAGGACGCCGGCGGCCGCGAAGGCGATGACGCCCTCGACGATCTCCTCGGCCCTGCCTTCGAGCTCACCGACGGCGGCGAAGATGATCGCGCCCGCGCCGGCCGCGATCGCCACAGCGGCGAGCGTGCCGTACCAGACGGTTTTCATGTCCTGCGACCGGTTCACCTTCTTGAGGTAGGCGAGCACGATGGCGACGATCAACGCCATCTCGAGTCCTTCGCGGAGCGTGATCAGGAATGCACTGCCCATCGAACTCTCCCCACTCGTCGGCCGGTGTCCGCTCTGCCCGAACGTAAGAGACCTTGACGTCCCGTGTCAAGAACACCTAACACCGACCTGACGCTCGTGTCAACCGCGTCGATCGGGTGGGCGGGGGAATGCGGCAAGTTCCCACCGCGGCCCCCGCCGTATACTCGCCTCGTGGCCGATGTGCACGGGACCGACGACTACCTCGAGGCCGTCTACGAGATGCAGGAGGAGGGCATCGACGTCGTCCAAGCGCGCATCTCGGAGCGTCTCGGGGTGTCCCGCGCCGCCGTTTCCGAGAAGGTTGGGCGCCTCGTCCGGATGAAGCTGGTTGAGATCGACGACGACCGGCAGGTCGTCCTGACGCCCCACGGGAAAGCCGTTGCGGAGGATGCCGTCCGCCGCCACCGCATGGCCGAGCGCTTCCTGATCGATATCCTGAAGCTGCCCTGGCACAAGGCGCACGAAGAGGCCGAGCGGTTCCAGGACGCGATCTCGGAAGAGGTCGAGCAGCGCATCCTCGCGGTGCTGGGTGACGCCGCCACGTGTCCCCATGGGAACCCGATCCCGGGAACCGGCGCGACGATCCCGACCGACCTCGTCTCGCTCGACGATATGAGCGCCGGCGAGGAGGCCGAGCTGGTCCGCCTCACCGAGGACGTCGAGCTTCAAACCGACGTCCTCCGTTACTTCGAGGAGCACGGCCTGATGCCCGGCAACCACGTGCGCGTCGTCGAGATCTCGCCGGATGGGACGATGACCCTCGAGGTGGACGGCGTGAAGTCGTCGCTCGGGCCGGAGCTCGCCGACAACATGTGGATGCGACCGGCCGGCGCGCGACGGGCGCGGGGGTCGGGGGCCTCTCGTAGCGAAGCGATAGGCCCCCGGTCGACTGGGGCGCGCCGCTAGACGTGCCGCCCCGCACCCGAGCCTCCGCGCGCAAAGCCGCCGCGACGCCCCAGACCCCGCCGCCCCCCGAGGGGAAAGAGCGCCTGCTTCTCCTCGACGGTCATTCGCTCGCGTACCGGGCGTTCTTCGCGTTGCCGACCTCGCTCGTCACCTCGACAGGCCAGATCACCAACGCCGTGTACGGGTTCACGTCGATGCTCATCAAGCTGCTCGCCGAGCAGAAGACGGACCGGGTCGCGGTCGCGTTCGACGTCGGACCGCCGACCGTGCGGCTGGCCGAGTACAGCGAGTACAAGGCCGGGCGGGCGGAGACTCCGACCGAGTTCTCGTCCCAGATGGGCTTGCTGCGCGAGGTGCTGGAGGCGCTGCGCGTCCCGATGTTCGAGGTACGTGAGTACGAGGCGGACGACGTCCTGGCGACGCTCGCGTTGAAGGCGGTTGCGGAGGGGCTCGACGTCGCGATCGTCACTGCCGACCGCGACTTCCTTCAGCTCGTCCGGCCCGGCATCACGATCCTCTTCAACCGCAAGGGCATCAGCGACATCTCCGCCTATGACTCGCAGGCGGTGA
Organism: Actinomycetota bacterium; assembly: GCA_044866075.1. GTDB lineage: Bacteria > Actinomycetota > AC-67 > AC-67 > AC-67 > JBASRP01. The sequence continues at coordinate 26,190 of JBIOTQ010000076.1, forward strand.
TCGACCGCTTCGGGTTGCCGCCGGAGAAGCTTCCCGACTTCGTCGCGCTGAAGGGCGACACGTCCGACAACTTGCCGGGCGTCCCCGGCGTCGGCGACAAGACCGCCTCGAGCCTCATCCAGCAGTTCGGCTCGGTGGAGAAGCTACTCGACCACCTCGATGAGGTCCCGCAGAAGCTGCGCAAGATCGTGCCCGCGCTCGAGGCCGGGCGCGAGCAGATCCTCCAGAACAAGAAGCTGAACCGTCTCGTCGAGACGCTCGACATCGACGCGGATCCCGCCGAGATCCGTATGGGCGACTGGGATGACGAGCTGATCCGGAAGCTGTTCGTGTCGCTGGAGTTCCGGTCGCTCCTGGAACGGCTCCCGGACGTGCGTCGTACGCCGGCGCGCGAGGCGACCGCGGAGTTCGTCGCCCGCGCGGGCGGCGGCGACGAGCCCGCGCGCATCACGAAGGCGGCCAAGGGTGGCGCGCGCGTCGCGCTGGCCGTGCACCCGGGCGCGGAGGGGATCGCGCTGGCCTCGTCCGACGACGAAGTCATCTGGCTCGAGGACGCGGCGAAGGCCGGCGATCTGCTCGCCGACCCGTCGGTCGCGAAGGTCGCGCACGACGCCAAGGAGATCGCGGTCGCGCGCCGCCGCGCCGGCGGCGCTTTCGCGGGCCTCGTCTTCGACACGATGATCGCCGCGTACCTCCTCGACCCGGCCGCCGGGCGGTACGAGCTCGACGAGATGTCGCTGCGCTACCTCAACCGCGAGCTCCCGACCGCGAAGCCGCCGGAGACCGACGGGCAGTTGGGGTTGCTGGCCGACGAGACGGACGAGGTCAACGTCGCCGCGGCAGCCGGCGCGCAGGCCGCGGCGCTGCTGCCGCTCGCAGACAAGCTCGGGTCCGAGCTCAACCGACTCGGCATGAGCGAGCTGTACCGCACCGTGGAGCTCCCGCTGGTCGACGTGCTGGCCGGCATGGAGGAGGTCGGCGTCGCGATCGACGTCGCGCTGCTGGAGCAACAGGCGAACGTGCTGTCGACGCAGATCGATGCGCTCGAGGGGTCGATCCACCACCACGCCGGCGGGCCGCTCAACATCAATTCGCCGCCGCAGCTGCGCGAGGTGCTCTACGACAAGCTCGGTCTCTCGACGACGCGGCGAACGAAGACGGGGATGTCGACCGACGCGCAGGCGCTGGAAAACCTGCGCGGTATGCACCCGATCGTGGACGACATCCTCAAGTACCGGGAGCTGACGAAGCTCAAGTCGACCTACCTCGACGCGCTGCCGCGGCTCGTCGACCCGAAGACGGGGCGGCTGCACGCCCGCTTCCACCAGACGGGCGCCGCAACGGGACGCCTGTCGACGTTCGATCCGAACCTTCAGAACATCCCGGTTCGCACGCCGCTCGGCCGCGAGATCCGCCGCGCGTTCGTCGCCGGTTTCCCGCAGCACTCCTTGTTGGTGGCCGACTACTCCCAGATCGAGCTGCGCGTCCTCGCCCACATCACCGGCGACCAAGGTCTGCGCGACGCATTCGCGCGCGACGACGACATCCATACCGCGACCGCGGCGAAGATCTACGGCTTCCCCGTCGACGACGTCCCGCGCGACGTGCGCGATCGGGCGAAGGCGATCAACTTCGGGCTCGCGTACGGGATGAACGCGTACGGGCTGGCGCAGCGGCTCGGCATCACGCCCGACGAGGCGCAGGAATTCATCGACGCCTATTTCGCGAGCTTCCCCAAGGTGAAGGAGTTCATGTCGACCGTCGTCCGTGACGCCTACCGGGACGGCTTCACGAGCACGTTGCTCGGCCGCCGCCGGTACATCGAGGAGCTCACGCACCGGAACCCGCGGGTGCGGCAGATGGGGGAGCGGCAGGCCCTGAACGCCCCGATCCAGGGGACGGCCGCCGACATGATCAAGCTCGCCATGATCGAGGTCGACGCCGGACTCCGGAAAGCCGGTCTCCGCGCCCGAATGGTCCTGACAGTCCACGATGAGCTGCTCTTCGAGGTGCCCGACGCCGAGCTCGACGCGACGCGGGAGGCCGTCCGGTCGTTGATGGAGCAGGCGTACCCGATGGACGTCCCCTTGAAGGTGGACGTGGCGATCGGGGCGAACTGGGCGGAAGCGAAAGGCGGCTAACGAACGGCCCTCGTTCCGCAGCTCGGGCTATGTAGAAGGGCCGATGGCGGTCCACCGTTCTCGGACGCATGATCGGGGTACGGGACCTGGCGAAGGGTGTGTCGTGAGCGACGTAGCGAAACTTCTCGGGGGGCGAGAGGTCTTGGCGATGGCGCACGCGGACGTCCTGGCCGTCCGCGAGAGGAGCCGCCGCCGCCGGCTGATCTGGCTCGGGTCGCTGATCGGGATCCCGACCGCGCTGCTCTGGTATCGGATCATGGTCGGGCGGCCGTTCAACGTCTTCGCGCTGCCCCACTTCGGCGGCGACCCGCTGATCTGGGTGCCGGCCCTCCTCCTCACGACGTTGCTCGCGGTCGTCTTCATCGCGCCCATGGCGGGGCAGCGCTCGCCGCACGTGCTGTACCGCCCCGAGCAGATCGACGTGGGCTTCGACGACGTGAAGGGCCTCGGCCCCGTCGTCGACGAAGTGATCCGCTCGCTCAACGTCTTCCTCGGCTACGCGACCTTCCGTGACGAGCTCGGCGGCACGCCGCGGCGCGGCATCCTCTTCGAGGGACCGCCGGGGACCGGCAAGACGCACATGGCCAAGGCGATGGCCCGGCACGCCGGCGTTCCGTTCCTGTTCGTCGCCGGCCCCGCGTTCCAGTCGCACTGGTACGGCATGACCGCCAAGAAGCTGCGCTCCTACTTCAAGGCTCTCAAGAAGGTCGCGCGCCGCGAGGGCGGTGCGATCGGGTTCATCGAAGAGATCGACGCGTTCGCGACCGCGCGCGGCGGACTCGACGGGTCCACGCCGGTCGCGACGGCGACGGGGCTGCGCGGGCTGTTCGGCCGCCGCTCGGAGCCGGTCGTCGCCTCCGGAACCGGCGGCACCGTGAACGAGCTGCTGATCCAGATGCAGTCGTTCGACACGCTCCCGCCGGGCGCGAAGCTGCTCGACAAGATCAAAGAGAGGATCAACCTGTTCCTGCCGCCGAACCACCAGATCCGGAAGCGCCGCCCGCCGTACCACAACGTTCTGATCATCGCGGCGACGAACCGCGGCGACACGCTAGACCCGGCGCTGCTGCGGCCGGGACGGTTCGACCGCCGCCTGTACTTCGACGTTCCGTCGCGCGCGGGCCGCCGCGAGCTGGTGGACTACTTCCTCTCGCGGAAGCGCCACGCGGCGGAGCTCGACGCCGACGCGCGCCGCGACGAGCTGGCCGCGATGACGTTCGGCTACTCGCCCGTTCAGATCGAGCACCTCCTCGACGAGGCGCTGATCGTGTCGCTTCGCCACGGCCGCACCGAGATGCACTGGTCCGACCTGACCGCCGCGAAGCTCGCCGAGGACATCGGCCTTCCGCATCACGAGTCGTACATGCCCGACGAACGCCGTCAGATCGCGACGCACGAAGCGGGCCACGCCGTCGCCGCCTACCTGGTCGGCGAAGGGCGCCGCCTCGACGTGTTGTCGATCATCAAACGCCGGGAGGCGCTGGGCTTGCTCGCGCATTCCGACACCGAGGAGCGTTTTACCAAGACGCGCACCGAGCTCGAGGCGTTGCTGAAGATCTCGCTCGCCGGCATGGCGGCGGAAGAGATCTTCGATGGCGAGTCCGGCACCGGTCCGGCCGGAGACCTTGCGGTCGCGACGAACATCGCGGCGGAGATGGTCGGGTCCCTCGGCATGGCCGGATCGCTGATCTCGTTCCGCGCCATGAGCGAGACCGTCTTCGATCCGGGGCTCGTCGGCCGCGTGATCTCGCACGAATCGAGCAAACGCGCGGTCGACATGATGCTCAAGCGCGAGAAGGCGGCCGTGAAGAGGCTCCTGCGTTCGAACCAGGGTCTCGTCGTTGCGCTGCGCGACGCTCTGCTCGATCGCGAGGAGCTGATCGGCGACGAGATCATCGCCGTGCTCGAGGCGGCCGGCGGGGCCCGCGTGCAAGCGGCCGTCCGGAAGGCAGCGCGGGGTCGCGTGGCTAGGGCGGCGAGCGCGGCGCGATCGTCGTCTTTACCCAGTCGGCCGTCGCGGCGATCCCCTCGGTGAGGCTCGTCCGCGGCTCCCATCCGAGCTTCCGCTTCGCGCGCGTCCAGTCGAGCGCGATCCGCTGGAGCTCGCCGAGCCGCGGTTCCGCGTAGCGCACCTCGCCGCCGAAGCCCACGGCGCGCGCGCACGTGTCTAGGAGCTCGCGGATGGTCGTCTCGACGCCGGTGCCGATGTTGAAGACCGTGCCGGAGCCTCTCTCGATGGAGCGCAGGAACGCGTCGGCGACGTCCCCGGCGTACACGAAATCGCGCGTCTGCGATCCGTCCCCGTAGATGACGGGCCGGCGGCCGTCGAGCATCGCGCCGAGGAAGATCGACACCACACCCGCCTCGCCGAGCGGATCCTGGCGCGGGCCGTACACGTTCCCGAGCGCGAGGACCGTCCAGTCGAGGCCGTGCCCCTGCTTGTAGAACGCGAGGTAGTCGTGCAGCACGCGCTTCGAGATCCCATACGGCGACTCGGGCGTGCCGCGGTAGGTCTCCTTGACCGGCAGCGCCGACGGCTTCGGTTCGCCGTAGATGCATCCTCCCGACGACGCCACGATGACCTTGCGCGTCCCCGCCTCGCGCGCCGCCTCGAGGAGTCTCAGCGACCCGGTGATGTTGACGTCGGCGTCCAACAGCGGATCGGCCACGGACACCCGCACGTCCATCTGCGCGGCGAGGTGCATCACGACCTCGGGTCGATCCGCGGCGAAGATGTCCCGCAGCGCGACGTTGCGGATGTCGATCTCGTGCAGAGCAACGCCCTGGGCGAGCGGACCGGCGATGTTCTCACGGGACCCGCGCTGGAGCGAGTCGATCACCGTCACCTCGTGCCCGGCATCGAGCAGACGCTCGACCACGTGGGATCCGATGAATCCGGCACCGCCGGTGACCAGGACCTTCATGGCGAACCGTCACGATACCGACTCAGGGAGCGGTGCGCGGCGCGTGGGGAGACTGGGTCGCAGACCGAAGCGTTGACGACCCCCGTGAGCCGGGTCTAGACTCCCCGAGCCTGTTAGGGCAGGTCAAAGGCCGTATCGGATGCCCCGGAAGGAGCGGGGCGCATCGCCGGACCCCTTGTCGCCGCGCCCCGCGGGTACCATCGACAGGGGAGTACCGATACGGATCCCCGAGAAAGGATTGGTTCGTTCGTGCTTGAAAGCGACACGCCGGTCGTTGGACGCGTAACGCAGAACGACATCGGCGGGCCGGAAGAACTGGCCAAGGCGTACGAAGAAACGATCAAGAGCTTCGAGGAAGGCGACATCGTCGCCGGCAAAGTGGTCTCCGTCGACAAGGACGAGGTCCTCCTCGACATCGGCTACAAATCCGAAGGCGTCATCCCCGCGCGCGAGCTGACGATCAAGCACGACATCGACCCGCGCCAGGTCGTCAACATCGGCGAGGAGATCGAAGCCCTCGTCACCCAGAAGGAAGACAAAGAAGGCCGCCTGATCCTGTCCAAGAAGAAGGCGCAGTACGAGCGCGCCTGGGGGCAGATCGAAAAGGTCATGGCCGAGGACGGCGTCGTCGACGGCACCGTGATCGAGGTCGTTAAGGGCGGACTGATCGTCGACATCGGTCTGCGCGGCTTCCTGCCGGCGTCGCTCGTCGATCTGCGCCGCGTGCGCGACCTTCACCCCTTCGTCGGCAAGAAGATCGAAGCGAAGATCATCGAGCTCGATCGCAACCGCAACAACGTCGTGCTGTCCCGCCGGAAGTACCTCGAAGAGGCGCAGTCCGAAGGACGTAAGAAGTTCCTCGAGGAGTTGCAGAAGGGCGAGGTGCGCAAGGGCACCGTGTCGTCGATCGTGAACTTCGGCGCATTCGTGGACCTCGGCGGCGTCGACGGACTCGTCCACGTGTCCGAGCTGTCGTGGAGACATGTTGAACACCCCAGCGAGGTCGTGCAGGTCGGGCAAGAGGTGGAGGTCGAGGTTCTCGACGTCGACCTCGAGCGCGAGCGCATCTCGCTCTCGCTGAAGAAGACGCAAGAGGATCCGTGGCGCCAGTTCGCGCGGCTGCACCAGCCGGGCGAGATCATCGAGGGTCAGGTCACCAAGCTCGTGCCGTTCGGCGCGTTCGTTCGCGTGGCCGACGGCGTCGAGGGTCTCGTCCACATCTCGGAGCTCGCCGATCGTCACGTCGACACGGCGGAACAGGTCGTGGCCGTCGGTGAGAACACGAAGGTGAAGATCATCGAGGTCGATTCCGAGCGGCGCCGCATTTCGCTGTCGATCAAGCAGGCCGGCGTCGAAGGCCCGCCGATCATCGAGGAGATCGAGCTCGAGGAAGAGAAGGAAGAGGCGGAGAAGCCCGCGGAGGTCGCCGGCGAGGACGTCCTCGAGGCCGCGCTCGCGCCCGAGGTCGAGACGGCGAAGCCGGGCGAGGAATCCCCGCACGCCGCACCGCTCGGCGAGGAGACGATCGAAGCGATCGTCGCCGACCTGAAGCGCCGCCAGTCCGAGGAGTAGTCCGCTGCTGCTCGTCGGGCTGACGGGCGGGATCGCGAGCGGAAAATCAACCGTCGCGCGGATGCTCGTCGCGCACGGCGCCCTGCTGATCGACGCCGACCAGATCGCGCGCGAGGTCGTCGAGCCCGGCACCCCAGCGTGGTCGAAGATCGTCGAGCACTTCGGGCGTGAGGTTCTCTTCGGGGACGGAACGATCGACCGCGCGAAGCTGGGCGGCGTCGTGTTCAACGACAAGGCGAAGCTCGCGTTGCTGAACGAGATCACGCATCCCGAGGTCATGCGTCGCATCGCCGATCGCCTGGAGGAGCTCAAGGAGACCGACAACGTCGTCATCGTGGATGTCCCTCTGCTTGCCGAGGTCCGCGCGACGTCCATGTTCGACCTGGTGGTCGTCGTGACGGCCGCGCAAGACGCTCAGGTCGAACGGATGCGGAGAACGCGGGGGATGGAAGAAAGCGACGCACGCGCTCGTATCGCTTCACAACTCCCGACCAGCGAGAAGAGCGCGATCGCCGATGTCGTTATCGTGAACGACGGAACGGTCGATGAGCTGTCCAAGGACGTTCATCGCCTGTGGGAAACACTTCAAGCGAAGCGAGGGGGACGAACGACTCAATAGGAAATAAGGAACCTGAGTCGTTTACGCATCGCGTTCGTCTGGCTAGTCTGCGCGCACGCCTCGGGGGCGTACGCGAAGATGACCAAGCAAACATCCCACGCCAGATCACGCACGCGCGCCGTCCTTCTTGCGACGGTCGCGGTGACGAACATCGTTTCGTTCGTCGTCGGCGTCTCCGCCGCCGGCCACATCTCGATCACCCGCGGGTCGAGGCCGGTTGCGGTGGACTCGCCGTCTCCCACGAAGTCGGCGCGCGCGACGATCACACACAGGAAGAAGGCGGCGAAGACGGCCCCGCGCCCGGCGCTGCATGCGGCTCATCCGCTCGCTGCTGCGGCGACGGCCGGCGTGCGGGCGGGACAAACCGTCGCTCCCGCCGCGGCTTCGATGCCGATCGACGGCTTGGGGATGTGGATCTACGAATTCGACAAAGTGGCGGGAGGAGATCCGCGACGAATCGTGCGGGCTGCGGTGCGGCGAGGCATATCGCACATCTACGTTCGTTTGGGGTCGAGCAAGGTCGGCGTCGCCGGCTGGCGGGACATCAAGAAGATCCTTCCGGTCGCGCACGCCGCCGGCCTCAAGGTGATCGCGTGGGACTTCCCGTACCTCTTCAACACCACCCTCGACGCGCGGCGCGCCGCTTTCGCGATGGCGCACACGGTGCGCGGGCACCGGCTGGACGGCTTCGCCGCCGACGTCGAGACGCGCAGCGAGGGGACCAAGCTGACGCGAGCCGGCGCGCGGCGTTACGCGCGGCAGCTCCGCGCGAACCTGCGGGGGTATTTCACCATCCTCGTCCCGCCGCGCCCGAGCCAGTACGTGCGGAGTTTCTATCCGTACGACGCGCTCGTGCCGTATTTCGACGCCGTCGCGCCGATGGTCTACTGGGGACGGAACAGCCCCGTCAGCACCGTGGCCGAGGCGATCTCGTATCTGCGCCGGTTCGGCAAGCCGGTCGCGCCCATCGGCCAGGCCTTCGACATGGGACCCGAGGGCGGGCCGAAGGGAGCTCCGAAGGGACGCGCCCTCGTCCACTTCATGAACGAGGCGCGGCGCCGCGGCGCCGTGGGTGTGTCGTTCTGGTCGTGGCAGCACACGCCGCGAGGGCTGTGGCACACGATCGACACCTACCGCTGGCTCCGGCCGATAGGCCTGCCGTAACTCGCTCGGGCGGCCACGCCGCCGCCGGTATCATCTGCACGCGTGCGCCGTTACGACGTCGTCCTCTTCGACGCCGGTGAGACCCTTCTCCGGCCCGATCCGTCGTTCCCGGAGCTTCTCGTAGAGTTGCTTCACCGCCGCGGCATCGTCATCGAGCACGAGGAACCGGCGTGGATCGAGCGCACCCTCGGAACGGTGTACCGGGCGATGGACGACCTCGTGGTCAATCGCGAGCAGTTCTCGACCTCGACGGCGCGGTCGCGCGCGTTCTGGGAGGCGATCTACGCGCGCCTGCTCAGCGAACTGTGGGTCGACGACGACGGTATGCTCGCCACGTACCTCTACGACGAGTTCACGAACATCGAGCACTACGCACTCTTCCCCGACGTGCTCCCCGCGCTGCGGGAGCTCGCCGCGACCGGATATACGCTCGGGATCGTGTCCAACTTCGAGGAGTGGCTGACCCTTCTTCTCGAGCGCCTCGGCGTCCTCCAGCTGATGTCGGTCGTCGTCGTCAGTGGACGGGAAGGCATCGAGAAGCCCGATACCGAGATCTTCCGCCGTGCGCTCGACCGACTGACCGCCCCGGCCGAACGCGCCGTGTACGTGGGCGACAATCCGCGGATCGACGTCGCGCCGGCGCTCTCGTTGGGGATGGGTGCGGTACTGGTCGACCGGCGGGGCGTTCACAGTCCAGTGGACGGCGCGCCGGTGGTTCGTTCGCTCGAGCAGGTGCCGTCGGTCATCCGATGAGTGACGAGAAGCGCTTCACGGTGGAGCAAGCGAACGCCGCGCTCCCCGAACTCGTGCCTCTCCTCGAGTCGCTGCGCGACGCGCAGCGCGCGATGGCCGAGCGGCAGGACGACGTGCTGTCGTCGGCGACGGGCAACGGCGGCGGCAAGGTGGGGGCGGAGTTCCTCGAGGCGTCGCAGGAAGCCGGACGTGCGATGGCCGGCATCGACGCGCTGGGGATCATCGTGCGCGACCCGGAGGCCGGGCTCGTCGACTTCCCGGCCGAACGCGACGGCGACGAGATCTTCCTGTGCTGGCGTCTCGGTGAGGATGCGGTCGAGTGGTGGCACCCGACCGATACCGGCTTCGCCGGCCGGCAGCCGCTCTGACGATGGCGATCGAAAGGCGGGGCGTGACGGCGGCGCTCCGGCTGCCGGACTTCCGTCGTGTGTGGCTCGCCGAGGTCATCAGCGACATCGGCAACTTCATCACCTTCATCGCTCTCGCGCTCCTGATCCACGATCTGACGGGGAAGACCTTCGCCGTCGGCGTCGCGATGGCGCTTCGATCGATCCCGTGGTTCACGCTCGGGCCGCTCGCCGGTGTGGTCGTCGACCGCGCCGATCGTCGCGTCGTGATGGTGGTGTCGGATCTCGCGCGCGCAGGACTGGTGACGGCGCTCGCGTTCACGCATACCTCGACGCAGGCGTACATCATCGCGTTCGCGTCGGGATGCTTCGGGCCGTTCTTCCGCCCGGCGCGACAGGCTCTCCTCCCGACCATCGCTCCGGGCGACGACTACGTGCGCGCGATGGCGCTCTCCCAGATCGCGCACCAGTGCCTGCACACCGTCGGGCCGGCGCTCGGCGGCGTGGCGGTGCTCGCGCTCGGCGCGCGTCACGCGTTCTTCCTGGACGCCGCGACTTTCATCGTCTCGGCGGCGATGGTCGCGGGGATCGGCGCTCGCGGCGCCCGGCGCGGGCGGCCGGCCGGCCTCCGCGAGGTCGCGACCGATCTTTCGGAGGGCGCGCGTACCTTGATCCACGAACCGGTCTTGCGCTCGCTGGTCCTCTCACGCGCCGCCACCGTGTTCGGCGGGGTCGGCATCATCGCGTTGCTCGTCGGGTACGTGCGGGACCAGCTGGACCGCGGCGCCGGCGAGTACGGTCTGGCCCTGGCGGTCGGGGCTGTGGGCACCGTCGCGTTGAGCGTCTGGCTGGCTCGCCGCGGGCCGGCGGTCCGCCGGGTCCGGTGGCTCGTCCTCGCCGCTGTCTCGCCGGTCTTCTACGTGGCCATGGGGTGGCGGCCCGGCCTCGGCGCGCTGCTCGCGATCATGTTCGTCGAGGGAGCCGCGGTCACCGGGCTGGCCCTGTACGCGGACATGGTGATCGCGGAGCGCACGCCCGACGAGGCTCGTGGGCGGGTCTTCGGCCTGTCCGGCTCGTTCATCGAGGCGGCCGAGTTCGCCGGCGCACTCATCTTCACGGCGCTCGGCGACACGCTCGGCGTGCCCGGCGCGATGAGCCTCGCGGGGGGCGTCGCCACCGTTCTCGGGCTGGTCGCCCTCCTGCCGGGCCTCCCGGGGCTTCAGGAGGACGACCGGCGTCGCCGGGTCGCCGCCGCGGAGTCGGGGTGGGTGGGTGGACCCTGAACGTCGGTAGATAGGGCATAAAGATGTCGGTCGGCGGCGCTAACATTGGTCGCCGTGCCCCCCTTCAAGATCGTCTCCGAGTTCGCCCCGTCCGGCGACCAGCCGACGGCCATCGAGGCGCTCGCCGACGGCGTCGCGAAGGGCTTCGACTACCAGACGCTCCTGGGGGTGACCGGCAGCGGCAAGACCTACTCCGCCGCGCACCTTGTCGAGCGGGTCCAGAAGCCGACGCTCGTGATCTCGCCGAACAAGTCGCTCGCGGCGCAGCTGGCCAACGAGTTCAAAGAGGTTTTCCCGCGCAACGCGGTCGAGTACTTCGTGTCGTACTACGACTACTACCAGCCCGAGGCGTACGTGCCGTCGTCGGACACCTACATCGAGAAGGATTCGTCCATCAACGACGAGATCGACCGGCTGCGCCACTCCGCGACCGCTGCTCTGCTGCAGCGGAAGGACGTGCTGATCGTCGCCAGCGTCTCGTGCATCTACGGGCTGGGCTCGCCCGAGCAGTACGAGCAGCACCTGCTGCGGCTCGTCCAAGGCGTCGACGTTCCGATGGAGTACATCAAGCGCCGGCTCATCGACATGCAGTACGACCGCAACGACGCAAACCTCGCGCGCGGCAAGTTCCGGATCAGGGGCGACACGATCGAGATCCATCCCGCTTACGAGGAGCACATCCTCCGCGTCGAGCTGTTCGGCGACACCATCGAAAAGATGTCGCTGATGGACCCGATCACCGGAGAGGTGATCGGGGACGTCGGGGACACCAGCGTGTTCTCGGCGAGCCACTACGTCACGTCGCAGGACCGCATGGACCGGGCGACCGCCGCCATCGAGCACGAGCTGAAGAACCGGCTGGCCGAACTCGAATCCCAGAACAAGCTGCTGGAGGCGCAACGCCTCCGGATGCGCACGACGTACGACCTCGAGATGATGCGCGAGCTCGGTTTTTGCTCCGGCATCGAGAACTACTCGATGCATCTCGACGGGCGCTCGCCGGGGGAGGCGCCGTACACGCTCCTCGATTACTTCCCGGACGACTATCTCGTGATCATCGACGAGTCACACGTGACCGTCCCGCAGCTGCACGGCATGTACGAGGGGGACAAGAGCCGCAAGGACACGCTCGTCGAGCACGGCTTTCGGTTGCCGTCGGCCGTCGACAATCGTCCGCTGAAATTCGATGAGTTCATCGAGAAGATCAATCAGGTCGTCTTCTTGTCGGCCACGCCGAGCCCGTACGAGCTGAAGGTGTCGAAGCAAGTGGTCGAGCAGGTCGTGCGGCCGACGGGCCTGATCGACCCCGAAGTCATCGTCAAGCCGACGAAGGGTCAGATCGACGACCTGATCGAAGAGGTACGCAAGCGTGCCGAAGGTGGGGAGCGGATCCTCGTCACGACGCTCACGAAGAAGATGGCCGAGGACCTCACCGACTACCTGCTCGAGATGGGGCTGCGCGTCCGCTACCTCCACTCGAACATCGACACGATCCAGCGGATCGAGATCCTCCGCGAACTGCGTCTCGGCGAGTTCGATTGTCTCGTCGGCATCAACCTCCTGCGCGAGGGCCTCGACCTGCCCGAGGTGTCGCTGGTGGCGATCCTCGACGCCGACAAGGAGGGGTTCCTCCGGTCGGAGACGTCGCTGATCCAGACGATCGGGCGCGCGGCGCGCAACGTGTCCGGTCAGGTGATCATGTACGCCGACGCCTTCACCGACTCGATGAAGCGCGCGATCGGTGAGACCAACCGCCGGCGCCAGAAGCAGATGGCCTACAACAAGGAACATGGGATCGACCCGACGTCGATCCGCAAGAAGGTGTCCGACATCCTTCAGGCGGCCGGGCTGGCGGCCGAAGCGCCGACGCCTTACAAGACCGGCCGGAAGAAACGCGCGTCGCGCGACATCACGGGTGTTCCAAAGGACGAGCTGCCGCGCTTGATTCAGGCGCTGGAGGAGGAGATGCACGACGCCGCGCGCGAGCTCCGCTTCGAGTACGCTGCGCGCCTCCGCGACGAGATCAACGACCTCAAGCGTGAGCTCAAAGTAGTCTCGTGATCCGAACGACACTCCGCGACGAAGGAGCTGCCATGACTCGGGGAACGAAGCTCGTCACGATCCTCACGCTCGCCGCCGCGCTGGCGACGCTCGCCGCTTGCGGGAACGACGAGACCCCGAGCGCCGGCGCGACGTCTCCGTCGCCCTCGCCCTCGCCGACCGAGACGACGTTCACCGAGGACGAATGGACGATCACGACGCCCGTGGGGTGGACGCGTGAGGTCGCGACGTCTTCGGTCGACGCGAAGAAGGCGGTCCGGTACCAGGACGCGGAAGGCCGCTACTTCATCGTCGCGCTCGACCCGCTGGGCTCGGACTTCGCGTCAGATGAGACGTGGCGTTACGAGGTCAGCGGAACGTCGTTCAAGGCCGCCGAGAAAACCAAGTGCGAGGGCGGTCCCGAACAGCAATGCAGCAGTACGGATCAGCGGTACGACGTCTATGTCCTGGCGAAGGCGTCGGAGACGAAGGTGGGCGGCCATACCTGGTACTTCATCCTCGGGAACGCGAAGTCGACCGCCTTCGACGCGGCACTGTTCGAGCAGATCCTCGCGAGCATCCGGGTGACATCGTGAGGCGCATCGCGTGAGCGCGCTCGTCGCCGTCGCCGGACTGCGCAAGGTCTACCCGGACGGCACCGAAGCAGTCCGCGGCATCGACTTCGAGGTCCGCGAGGGCGAGTTCTTCGGCTTCCTCGGCCCGAACGGCGCCGGCAAGTCGACGACGATGAAGATGCTCATCACCTTGCTCAAGCCCACGGCGGGGCAGGCGACGATCGCCGGCTTCACCCTCGGTCGCGAAGACCGGAAGATCCGCGAGGCGATCGGGTACGCGGCGCAGGACGTTTCGGTCGACGAGGATCTGACCGGCCGCGAAAACCTCATCCTGTCGGGACGCCTCTATCACCTGTCGCAGCGAGACGCGGAGCAGCGCGCGGACGAGCTCCTCAGCATCACCGGATTGGCCGACGTCGCGCAGAAGCGAGCCGCGTTCTATTCCGGTGGGATGCGCCGCCGGCTCGATCTCGCACAAGCTCTGATGCACAAGCCGCGGCTGCTGTTCCTCGACGAGCCGACGACCGGCCTGGACCCGCAGAACCGGCGCGCGATGTGGGACGAGCTCGAGAAACTCAACCGCGACGGCATGACGATCTTCCTCACGACGCAGTACATGGAAGAGGCGGACACCCTGTGCGAACGCCTCGCGATCATCGATCACGGGATGATCGTGTCCGAGGGATCGCCGACCGCGCTCAAGGCGACGCTGGGAGGCGAGGTGCTCACGCTCTCGTTCACGACGGACGAGCCCGAAGTGCTGCAGGGTTTGATCGCGCGCGGCGCGGAGGCGCTGCGGGGGGTCGGCGGCCTGGCCGAGGTGCGCGAGGCAGAGCGCGAAGTGATCGCGAACCTCTCGGGCAGCCCGCACGACGTGCTTCCGGACGCGCTCCGCGCGCTGGCGACGGCGGGCGTCGAAGCGCGGATCGCCGTGTCGCCGCCGACTCTCGACGACGTCTTCATCAAGGTGACGGGACACGCGCTCCGCCAGGAAGAGGGCAAACGGACGCGCTGGTCGTTCGGCGGCCGGCGCAGGAGGGCGTGATGGAAACCGCACGCGTTACCTACGCACTCTTCGTCCGGTCGCTGAAGCGGACCGTCCGCCGTCCGGTCTTCCTTTCGATCTCGTTGGTGCAGCCCCTCGTGTGGCTCTTCCTCTTCAGTCAGGTGATGAAGAACTTCGGCAAGGCCGCGCTTCCGCCCGATGTGTCCTACGTCACGCTCTTCGCGCCGGCCGTGATGCTCCAGACGATCATGTTCGGATCCTTCCAGAGCGGTATGGCCATGGTGTCGGACATCGAGTTCGGGCTCATGGACAAATTCCTCGTCGCCCCGATCAACCGAACAGCCATCCTCATGGGGAGGCAGCTCGCGGACGGCGCGCGCATGTTCATCCAGGGCGCGATCATCATCGTGTTGTCGCTGGCGCTCGGGGTGCACTTCGTGCACGGGCCGACCGGGGTGTTGGCCGCGCTGCTCCTCGCTACCCTCTTCGGGCTCGGGCTGTCCGGCTTGTCGAACACGGTCGCGCTGCGGACGAAGAATTCCGAGACGACGCTGATGGTCATGAACTTCTTCCTATTTCCGCTTCTTTTCATGTCGCCGGCGCTGGTCCCGAAGGGGTCGCTTCCGCACTGGGTCGAGGTCATCGGGCGCGGGAACCCCGTGGCCTACGCGGTCGAGGGCGCGCGCAACCTCACCGTCGGGATCGTCGAGCACGGCGTCCTGCGCACGACGATCGACTGGGGGCAGCTCGGGATCGCGATCGCGTTCCTCGTGGGCATCGCACTGTTCTCTATGACGCTGTCGCGCATGGCGTTCCGCAAGGCGACGGCGTAGTGCCATCCGGTTCGCCGGGCCGGTTCGCGGGTAACACACTGTCGCCCACGAGGCGGACGAGAGGAGCGGGATGAACGTCGTGTGGTGGTTGCTCGTCGGGTTGGTGGCCGGGTTCATCGCGCGCGCGCTCGTTCCGGGTCGCGACATGATGGGGGTCCTCGGGACCTTGGTGCTGGGGCTCGTCGGATCGCTGATCGGAGGATTCATCGGAGACGTGTTCACGAAGGGCGATCAGGACTTCTCACCCTCCGGACTGATCGGCTCGATCGTGGGCGCGGTCATCGCGTTGCTCATCTACCGCGCCATGTCGGGCCGCAACCGGGCCGCGATGTGACGGATCTCCTCCACGAGGCACGTTCGGCCGCCGATCGCGCCGTCGCGGCGGCCGAACGCGGGTTGCGGGACGCACAACTGTATCTCGCATCGCCGCGAGGCAAGGCCTTGCGCGCCAACGTCGCGCGTGGGTTGATCGCAGCGGCCCCGTTCGTCGCGGGCGCGCCGGTTCTCCGGCGGTCGTGGGTCGGACGCGCGCTCGGGCTCGCCGGCGCGGCCACCGCCGTCGTGAAGGTCGCCGAGGCGATCCGCGACTGGGCGCCGGCCGAACGCCCGGCCTGATCACCAGCCCCTGCGGCGCCAGACCTCCACGTAGAGCCGCTCGCGCCCGATGAACGTGTCGAGACCGTGTCCCGGACAGACGCGCGTATCGTCGGGCAGCGTGAAGAGGCGGCCGAGCGACGTCATGATCTGCGCGAACCGCTTCTGGTCCCCGTCGGTGTTGCCGGGCCCGCCGGGGAAGAGCGTGTCGCCGGAGAAGAGGAACGGTTCCGACACGAAGCTCAAGGATCCCGGTGTGTGGCCCGGCGTGTGCAGCACACGGATGGTCGCGTCGCCGATCCGGATCGTGTCGCCTTCGCCGAGGTCCTCGGAGTTCACCGGCAGCATGCGGGCGTCGCGGGCGTGGGCGTAGATGGGGACGTCGAGCTCGCCCTTCAGTTTCGTGAGCGCCTGCACGTGATCGGGGTGTCCGTGGGTCTGCAAGATGGCCTTCACCTTCACATCGGCGACCTCCGCCAGGATCCTGTCGGCGTCGTTCGCGCCGTCGATGATGAGCGCCACGCGATTCGAGGAGATCACGTACACGTTGTTGTCGAACGACCCCACGGAGAACTTCTTGACCCGAAGGCCGGCCGCGTCGGCGTAGTGATGCGTCGCGCCCCCCGGCGTGACGGCGCCGAACTCGGCCGTCGCGGGTGGATGCGGTGTCTCGTCCTCCGGGGTCACACGCCGAACATTAGACCTGAACTTCGACGGTGAGAAGCTCGCTCGGCTCGAGCGCGCGCACGGCGAGGCGCGCCTCGTCGCGGATCTTCGCGGCGTCGCCGGTCGTCATCTTTTCGCCGTTCAGGTCGACGGCGCCGGCGATCACGTAGAAGTAGTGGCCGAACCCGGCCGGCACGTCACGGCCGACTGTGGCGCCCGCCGACAGTGACGAGATGAACACGCGCGCGTCCTGGTGGACCGTGACGCCGGGCCCGCCGGGCGGGGAGATCGCCTCGAGCAGCACATCGGTGCGGTCCTCTTTCGTGTAGACGCGCTGCTCGGCGGACGGCGGCAGGCCGCGCTCGGCCGGCATGATCCACATCTGGATGAACCGCATCGGCTCGGTCTCGGAGGCGTTCTGCTCGGAGTGCCAAGCGCCGGACCCGAGCGTCATCCGCTGCACCGACCCGGCCGGGAGGATCCCGCCGGTGCCGATGTCGTCCTCGTGCCGGAAGGTGCCCTCGACGACGTAGGTGAGTCCCTCAACGTCCCGGTGCGGGTGGAGGGGCCAGATCGCTCCGGGGATCAAGCGGTCGTCGTTGAAGACGCGCAGCGTGCCCCACCCCATGTTGGCGGGGTCGCGGTAGTGGTCGAACGAGAAGTGCCAGCGGGCCGAGAACCAGCCGCCCTCGGTCTGGAATATCTCGGCGTCCCGCCGCAGTTCCAGCATCGGTTCCCACCCTACCGTTAACCAGGGTGGGTGGGGACCGAAAGAGTCCGTCGCGCGGGCTAGATATCATGGCCGGGTCCAAGATCCCTTGGGGGGAAACCGAGTCATGGAGAACTACATCCAGGTCGCGAAGCTGGACGACGTGCCGCCGGGCAGTGCGACGGTCGTGGACGTCAAGGGCATCGAGGTCGCCCTGATCAACTCCGGCGGCGAGTTCTATGCCATCGGCAACGAGTGCACTCACGCCGGCGGTTCGCTCGGCGAGGGCGACCTGGTCGAGGAGAACCAGATCGAGTGTCCCCTGCACGGCAGCGTGTTCGACATCACGACGGGCGAGGTCGTGAACGGTCCGGCCGACGAGCCCGTCCCCTCGTACGAGGTCAAGGTCGAGAACGGCCTCATCTCGGTGGCGGTGGACTAAAAGGAGCGATCCGCACAGCGAATGGCCACCGAATCGATCGTCATCCACGGCGCCCGTGAACACAACCTCAAGAACGTTCACCTGGAGCTTCCGCGCGACAAGCTGATCGTCTTCACCGGCATATCCGGGAGCGGCAAATCTTCGTTGGCCTTCGACACGATCTACGCCGAGGGACAGCGCCGCTACGTCGAGAGCCTGTCCAGCTACGCTCGACAGTTCCTCGGTCAGATGGACAAGCCCGACGTGGACTTCGTTCAGGGCCTGTCGCCGGCGATCTCGATCGATCAGAAGACGGCCGGCCACAACCCGCGGTCGACCGTCGGCACGATCACCGAGATCTACGACTACCTCCGGCTGCTGTTCGCGCGTGTCGGGAAGCCGCACTGCCCGCGCTGTGGGCGGCCGGTCGCGAAGCAAACGCCCGACCAGATCGTCGACCAGGTGCACGCGCTTCCCGAAGGCACGCGCTTCCAGGTCCTGGCGCCGGTCGTGCGCGCGCGGAAGGGCGAGTACGAGAAGCTGCTCGAGGACCTCGGGAAGAAGGGTTTCGCCCGTGCGAAGGTCGACGGCGAGGTGCGCGAGCTGTCGGAGAAGATCCGCCTCGACCGGTACTACAAGCACACGATCGAGGTGATCGTCGATCGGCTCGTGATGAAGCCCGGGATCGAGCGCCGCCTGGCCGACTCGATCGAGACCGCGCTGAACCTGGCCGAGGGCATCGCCTCGATCGCCGTCACCACCCACGAGGGCCACGAGGAGCTGCAGACGTTCTCGGAGAAGC
>JBIOTQ010000077.1:0-12877 GCA_044866075.1 Actinomycetota bacterium
GGGCCGGGCCTCGCGAGAGGTGTCCGCTAGGATGGAGGAGTGATCGATCGGATCCTCCTCGCGTGGCCTCGCGGCTACTGCGCGGGCGTCGACCGCGCCGTGGAAACCGTCGAGGAGGCGCTCGCCAAGTTCGGTGCCCCCATCTACGTGCGCAAGCAGATCGTGCACAACATCCACGTGGTCCGAGACCTCGAGAGCAAGGGCGCGATCTTCGTGGAGGAGCTCCACGAGGTGCCGGCCGGCGCGAACGTGGTCCTCTCGGCGCACGGCGTCGCGCCCGAGGTGTACCGCGACGCGCGCGAGCGCTCACTCAAGGTGATCGACGCGACCTGCCCGTTGGTGACCAAGGTCCACAACGAGGCGAAGAAGTTCGCGCGCGAGGGCTACGACATCGTTCTGATCGGCCACGAAGGACACGAGGAAGTGGTCGGGACGATGGGGGAGGCTCCGAGCTCGATCACGCTCATCGGGTCACCGGACGAGGCCGAGAAGCTCGAGATCGACGGCGGCAATCGCGTCGCCTACCTCTCGCAGACGACGCTGTCGGTCGACGAGACCAACGAAGTCATCGACGTGCTCCGCCAGAGGTTCCCGGTCATCCAGGGACCGCCGCGCGAAGACATCTGCTACGCGACCCAGAACCGCCAGCAGGCTGTGAAGGCGATAGCCGCGAAGTCCGACGTGGTTCTCGTCATCGGGTCGCACAATTCGTCGAACTCGAACCGGCTCGCCGAGGTCGCACGCTCGTTCGGTGCGAAGGCATACCTCATCGACGACGAGACCGAGATCGAAGAGACCTGGTTCGACGGTGCACGCACGGTTGGCGTCACGTCCGGCGCGTCGGCGCCCGAGTGGCTCGTCGATCGCGTCGTCGGATACTTCCGCGACCGCGGCGTGAGCGACGTCGAAACCGTGACCGTGGTCGAGGAGGACGTCCACTTCGCTCTACCGAAAGAGCTCGAACGTCCCTAAGAAAATCCGTTGGCAGATAACGGACTTTTCTTCCGCCTCACCAAATTTTCGCCTGTTTAAACCTGGTTTCCGGGTGGGGAAACATCGCGGGCCGAACCCGAAAGGAGGTCACGGTATGGCCGTTCATCACGCACACGGGCACGGCAGTACGACCACGGTCGTCGAGTCCGATCGCGAGGGTCCGGCGACCGCGCTCATCGTCCTGGTCGCGTTGATCATCGTCGGTGCGCTGATCTGGTTCTTCGCCTTCAGCGGCGTCGTGTTCGACCGCAACAGCGGCGGCGGCGACACCACGATCAATAACCAGAACCCGCCGGCGCAGAACGATGCCCCGGACGTGACGAACAACAACAACAACAACCCTGTTCCGACTGCTACCTAGGGAGGGCGAGGATGGGCGCATTGCTGCTGTTCTTGCTCCTGACGCTGGTCCTTTTCGGCGCGGGGTTCGCGGTGAAGGTTCTGTGGTGGATCGCTCTGTTCATGCTGGCGATCTGGGTGATCGGGCTGATCGCTCACGGGCAGGAACGGCGATGGTACAACTGGTAGCAAGGATCACTTGAAGCGTGTGGCGGGCCGGTTCATGCTGGCCCGCCGCGCCATTCAGGGCGCGGGGACCTGCGATACGCGCAGCCCGAGACTGCGCTGGAACTGGTTGTTCATCGTGATGTCCAGCTGGTAATCGCCGGGCTGTTCGAAGCGCGTGTTGGCCAGGTTGATCACCATGTTGACGCCGACCTCGCGTCCGGTCGGCTCACCGGCTTGGGTCTCGATGTCTCCTTCGATCCGCGCGAGCTCGCGTCCGTCGGCGTCGACCATACGGACCTTGAGGTGATGGGCCCGGCCGAGCTCGGCCGGGTGCACGACGAAACGCATCAGCAGCGACATGTGCGGATGGACGAGCGGGAACTCGGGCCCGGCGATCTGGTCGATGCCGCCACCGAGGACGTAGAACTTCCGGCCGGGTTCAGCTTCCGCCGCATCGCAGAGGAACGCGAAATCGAGGGTCGGCATCAGAGGCGTTCCTCGATCGCTCGCGCGAGCTCGAAATCCTTCATCGTGAGTCCGCCCGACGCATGGGTCCACAGCTCGAGCGTCACCTCGTTCCAATGGATCTTCACGTCGGGGTGGTGGTTCATCGCCTCGGCCGGTTCGCTGATGCGGTTCACGAACGCGAGGGCCTCCTTGAAGTCCTCGAACGTGTATGTCTTGACGATCTCGTCGCCGGCGCGCTCCCAGCCGGGCAACGACGCCACGAGGCGATCGATCTCGTCGCCGGGGAGCAAAGGGGCTTTCGGCACGAGGCACATCCTAAGGTAGGCTCGCGCTCGCTCGGCTTGGAGGGTTCATGCCTACCGTGAAGGTCGAGGACCGGAACATCGCGTACGGCGACTCGGGCGACGGCGACGCGATCGTGTGGTTGCAAGGAACCGGCGAGTCGCGGCAGGCGTGGGTCGGCCAGATCTCCGAGTTCTCCGAGCGCTACCGCTGCGTCGCCACCGATCACCGCGACGTCGGCGAGTCTTCCTACGTCGAGGACCCGTACACCCCGAAAGACCTCGCCCTCGACGCGGCCGCGGTGATGGACGCGGTCGGAACGGGACCGGCGCACGTCGTCGGCTTCTCGCTGGGCGGCGCGACGGCGCAGGAGCTGACGCTGGCCCGCCCGGACCTCGTGCGCTCCCTCGTCCTGCTGTCGACGTGGGCCTCGACCGACGCGTGGTTCGCCGCGGAGATGCGGAACTGGCAGTCGATCCGGCGCGAGCACTGGGACGATGAGCCGGCCTTCCTGGACGCCCTCGGGCCGTGGTTGTGGTCACCGGCCACGTACGCGACCGAGGGGTTGGTGGAGGGTCTGCACGCCTTCCTCCTGGCGGAGGAGCCGCAGCAGCGTCCCGAAGGATGGATCCGTCAGTGCGACGCCGACATCGCACATGACGCCGCGACCCGTCTCGGCGGGATCACCGTTCCGGTTCTCGTCATCGTGGGCGAGGACGACATCTGCACGGCGCCGCGATACGCGCGGGAGCTGATCTCGTTGCTTCCTTCCGCCGAGCTGGTGGCTATCCCCGGCGCCGGGCACGGTGTCTCGGGCGAGAAGCCGCACGAGCTCAACGCGGCGATCGCTCGCTTCCTCGAGAAGGTCTGATTCAGCCGCGGACGAACGCGGTGACGAGCCGCGCGAGCTCGTCCGGACGTTCCAGAACGGGGAGGTGCCCGCAGTCCGGGATCGTCTCCAGCCGGGCGCCGGCGATGAGCTCGACCCAGCGCTCACCGGTCTCGGGGGGGATGAACCCGTCGGCTTCGCCCCAGACGACCAGCGTGGGCGCCGTCACGCGGTGCAGCCGGCCGGCGAGCTTCGGATCGTAGAGGTGGGGGTTCCAGCCGATGCGCGCGGCGGCCTCCATCGACTGCAGCAGCGGCATGAGGATCTCGGGCGGCGGGAGTTTCGTCTCGACATCGATCGCGCGCATCAGCTGCGCCAGCCAGTGCTCCTGGTCCGAGAAAAGGAGCTCGGCAAGCTCCGGAGGCTTGATCGCCCACATGTCGGCCGACGGAGGGGCGAGGCCGGCCGCGTCCACGAGCACCATCTTCGTGATGCGGTCGGGCGCATAGACCGCGAGCTCCGCTGCGAGCCAACCGCCGAGCGACGAGCCGACCAAGGCGACGCGATCGAGCCCCAGCGCGTCCAGGAGATCGAGTGTGTGGAACGCCAGATCGTGGATGTCGTCGATCTCGGCGAGCCCTTCCGACGTCTCGTACCCGGGGTGGGCCGGGTGGACGACATCGAACCCCGCGGTCGCGAGCGCTTCGTCGAGGTCGGTCCACCAGGTCTCGCCGGTCGCCGCGTGCAGGTAGAGGAGCGGCTCGCCTTCGCCGCGTCGGAGGACGCTCGTGCGGCGCCCGCGCACGTCGACGATCTCGGGCGCGACCTCGGCGGTGCCGACGCCGTTCACGCGGATGACCCGAAATGCGCCCGCAGCGCGGGGAGAACCTTCTCGGCGAAGAGCGTCATGTTCTTCACGGTCAGCTCGTGCGGCAGCGAGCCCAGCTGGAAGAGTCCGAGCAGGTTGCCGGCGCCGAGCTTGCCCATGTGATCGATGAGCTTGTCGCGGACCGTCTCCGGCGATCCGACGATCGCGTACGCGCCCTCTTCGATCTGGTCCCACGTCTCCTGGTATCGCATGAACGTCGGCCCGGCTTCGAGGATCTTCGTGTAGGAACGCACGCTCGTGTAGCCGGGGGGCGTGATTGTGATGCCCTTCAGGAGCTTGTGCGCGAAGTACCAGAGATGCGGCTCGTACTCGCGGCGCGCACTCTCGTCCGTGTCTGAGACGTAGATCGGTACCAACCACCCCAGCTTCATCGGGTCGACGGTCTTGCCGAGCTTCTCGGCGGTCTCCCGGAACATGTCGTAGTTCCGCTGGAAGACGCTGATGTGGAAGTACGGGATCCCCATGTACGAGTAGCCGCGCTCGGCGACGAGCTCCATCGTCTCGATCGAGCCGATGCCCGGGATCCAGATCGGCGGGTGCGGCTGCTGGATCGGCTTCGGCCACGGGTTCACGTAGCGGATCTTGTAATGCTTTCCGTTCCACTCGAACGGGCCGTCGCGCGTCCACGCGGCGAGGATCAGGTCGAGCGCTTCGCGGAACTTCTCGCGGGCGTGCGTCGGGTTGATGGAGAACGAGTAGTACTCAGGTCCGCCGCCGACCACCATGCCGGCGATCAATCGTCCTCCCGAGATCACGTCCAGGATCGCGTACTCCTCGGCGACGCGCGTCGGCGGGTTGTAGAGCGGAAGCGCGTTGCCCACGACCGCGATCTTGATGTTCTTCGTCCGGCGCGCGAGCGTTGCCGCGAAGAGATTCGGCGACGGCATCAGCCCGTACGCGTTCTGGTGATGCTCGTTCACGCAGACGCCGTCGAAGCCGAGCGGCTCCGCGAGCTCCAGCTCGTCGAGGTAGCGGTTGTAGATCTGGTGCCCCTCCGCCGGGTCGTAGAAAGAGTTCGAGAACCAGACCCACGCCGAGTCGTACTTCTGCTCGAAGTCGTCGGGTAGATGCGGCCAGGGCATGAGATGGAACAGGAAGGCCCGCATCGCTCTGGACGATAGCAAGGCGGGTGTGACGCAGCCCAGCCAGAGCTTCTATCCTCCGGACCGCGGCGGCTCGAGGAGGCGACCATGCGCGCGGTCCTGTTCGAAGACGTGGGGAAGCTCTCGTTCGGCGAATACCCGGACCCGACGTTGCAGGATCCGGGCGACGTGATCGTCAAGGTGACCACCGGCGCGATCTGCGGGTCGGATCTGCACCTTCTGGAGGGACGCATCCCCGGCATGCGACCCGGCAGCGTGATCGGCCACGAGTTCGTCGGCGAGATCGTCGACGCCGGATCCGACGTCGGGACGTTCAAGGTTGGGGACCGCGTCGTCGGCTCGTTCCTCATCGTTTGCGGCAAGTGCTGGTACTGCGTCCGCGGCGAGTTCAACAACTGTGACCAGATGTGGATTCTCGGCTACGGCATGTTCACCGGCGACCTCGACGGCGCGCAGGCCGAGTACGTCCGCATCCCGCTCGCCGACCTGAACCTGCACGCGGTGGATCCGGCGTTGTCGGACGAGCAAGCGCTCTTCGCGGGAGACATCCTGACGACGGGCGCGTATATCGCCTCCCGCGCGGGCATCGAGGCAGGGGACACGGTCGCCGTCATCGGCGCCGGGCCCGTCGGCATCTTCAGTCTCATGGCCGCGCTGACGTACAACCCGTCCGAGGTGTTCATGGTCGACATGGCCGAGGACCGCCTTAAGGTCGCGGAGCAGGCCGGTGCGACAACGATCGACGCCTCGAAGTCGAACCCTGTCATCGAGATCCAGAACCGGACCGGCGATCGCGGCGCGGACGTCGTGATCGAATGTGTCGGCCTCCCCGACGCATTCACGACGGCGCTCAACGCCGTACGCGCGGGCGGAACGGTCGCCGTCATCGGCGTGCACAGCGAGATGTCCTACGACTTCCCGCTTGGCGAGATCTGGCGCCGCGGGATCACGATCGTGAACGGCGGCTCCTGCAACGTGCAGGGGCATTGGAGCCAGGTTCTCGAGCACGTGAAGCAAGGGCGCATCGACCCGACGCTGATCATCTCGCACACCCTGCCGCTCGAGGACGCGCTGCACGGCTACGACATGTTCTCGAAGCGCGAGGCGATGAAGGTCGTCCTCAAGCCCTAGCGAGGTGCTCCTCGAGTTCCTTGAGGAACAGGTCGATCGACTGGATGTGACACGCATGGTTGCCGGGGAGCTCGAGCAGGCGCGATCGCGGATAGGTAGCGGCGAGGATCTCTGGAACAGCCTTGAGCCACGGTTCGGTCGCGTCGCCGTAGACGAGCATGACGGGACGATCGAACGCTCGCAGATCGTCGAGTTTTCGGTCCGGGTACGCGAGCGCCAGGTCGGACGCGAGCGCGTTGCGGTTCTGCACCCACACCGGCCAGGACGGCATGTCGCGGAAATCGACGGGCCCGGCCATCCCGGCGGCATCGAGGAACTCGAGTAACTCGTCTTCGGTCACCGGGCGCCCGGCCAGGCGCTTGCTCACTTCGATATCCCAGTGTGGAACCTGGTCGCGGCGATCGCTCTGGTCCAGGACCCAATACGCGGCCGGTTCAACGAGCGTCAGCGTCCGGACCCGATCCGGGAACTCGGCAGAGAATTCGATCAAGGATCGCCCCCCTCCCGACCAGCCGACGAAGTCGGCGCGGGCGATGTCCAAGTCGTCGATCGTCGCGCGCAGAGAGTCGCGCTCGGTCCTCCAGTCGTAGCCGGCCGGCGGCAGCTCTCCGCGAGTGGCGAGCTCGCTGTGGATCGGCTGGACCCGCACGACCCTCCTCGTTTTCGACAGTCTCTCTGCGTGGGGGATCCAGGAGACCCAACCGGAAAGGATCCCGGGAGCCAGCACGATGGGATCTCCGGCGCCGGTTACCTCATGCTGCAGTACGCGGGGCTGCATCGACGTGGTCATCGTGTCCTCCTCGATAGGTCCTCTCGCCGACCGTACGTCCTGGGCATCGGGGTCGCATCGAGAGAATCAACCAGATCCCGGCCGCACTCCGATGGTGCATCCGCACCATCACTGCACGAGCCGCGGCTTGGGGCCCGCCGGGGTGTCCTCGACCTCGACGCCGAGCGAGAGCAGCTTGTGCCGGAGCCGGTCGGCCGTCGAGTAGTCCTTCTTCAGCCGCGCCTTCTCCCGCTGCTCGATGAGATCCTTGGCGGCCTCCGGGATCTCCCGGACGCGGCCCACCTCTCGGTCGAGATCGAGACCGAGGACCGCGTCCCACCGGCGGAGCAGCGCGGCCTTGTCCCCGGCTCCAAGGGCGTTCGACGAGATGACCTCCGAAACAAGCGCCATCATCGTCGGCGTGTCCAGGTCGTCGTTGAGCGCATCGACGAAGCGTTTCTCGTACGGCTCGAGGGCGTCCGGCGATCCGGCGCCTTCGGCGGACCAGGTCGCGATCAGGCGGCGCCAGCGCGACAGCGTCTTCTCCGCGCCCGACAGCGCGTCGAGCGTGAAGTTCATCTGTGCCCGGTAACGCGACTGCAGGAACAGCAGCCGAACGGCGAGCGGCTCGTGGTGGCCGCGCGCGGCGAGGTCGCGCAGGTCGTAGAAGTTGCCGGCGCTCTTGGCCATCTTTCGGCCCTCCGACAGCAGGTGCGCACCGTGCACCCAATGCCGGATGACGGGATGCCCGACCGCTCCCTCCGACTGCGCGATCTCGTCCTCGTGGTGCGGGAAGACGTTGTCCTCGCCGCCGGAGTGCAGATCGAATTCCTCGCCCAGGAGAGCGATCGACATCGCCGAGCATTCGATGTGCCAGCCCGGGAAGCCGTCGCCCCAGGGGGACGGCCACTTCACCTGCCGACCGGGCCCGGCGGGGCGCCACAGCAAGAAGTCGGCGTGGTGCTTCTTGTTGGGGTCGTCGATCTCTTTGCGGTGGCCGGATTCGAGCTTGTCGAGCGAGTTCCCCGACAGCCGCCCATAGCTCGGGAACGACTGCACGTCGTAGTAGACGCCGCCCGCGGCCGGGTAGGCGTGCCCGCGCTCGATGAGCTTGCTGATGATGTCGATCATCTGCGGGATGTACGCCGTCGCGCGGGGGTACTCGGCGGCCGGCTTGATGTTGATCGCGGCGACGTCCTTGAGGAACGCGTCCGTGTAGTACTCGGCGATCTCTTCCGGCGACTTCCCTTCGAGGCCGGCGCTCACGAGCATCTTGTCCTCGCCGGTGTCGAACTGGTCGTCGGTCATGTGGCCGACGTCGGTGATGTTCTGGATCTGGCGGACCCCGACGCCTTGGTACTCGAATGCGCGGCGGATCAGGTCGGCCATCAGGAACGTGCGCAGGTTGCCGATGTGCGCGTACCGGTACACGGTCGGGCCGCAGGAGTACATGCGCAGCTCATCGCCGGATTTGGGCGCGACCTCGACGACGCCGCGCGCGAGCGTGTCGTAGAGGGCCACCATGGCGGTCATTGTAGTCTCCGCCGATATTCCACCGTTACGCCCTTCCTCGCCTCTATGCTTGCACCGTGGATCTCCTGATCGGCATCGGGATCGGGATCGTCGCCGGCGTTCTGTCGGGGCTCTTCGGTATCGGAGGCGGGATCCTCATCGTGCCCGCGCTCGTGTTCCTCGGCCTCGCGCAGCGCGAGGCGACTGGGACGTCTCTGGCCGCTCTCGTCGCGCCCGTCGCGATCCTCGGCGTCATCGAATACGCCCGCAGACACGAGATCCGCGTCTCGTACGCGCTCGGGATCGCGATCGGTCTCTTCGCCGGCGCGTACTTCGGTGCGCACTGGGCCGGCAAGATCTCCAATGAGTCATTGCAGCGGATGTTCGGCGTGCTGCTCCTCGCAGCGGCGGTCCGCTTCCTCGTCTTCGCGCGCTAGCGCGTCGGCGGCGGCACGACTTTCGCGGCTACGACGTCCGCGCGGGCCACGCGGCGTAGCTCGCCGGACCGAACGCGGATCTCATAGACGGCGTCGTCGCAGCCCTCCAGCACGCCGAGCACATCCGAGAGCGTGGCGCCGTCGACCCGGATACGGACCGTCACACGACTGCCGACGTCCTCGCAGTCCACCGCGATGCGGTAGCCGAAACGCACGTCAGCCCCCGGTGACGAACGCCGCGACGACCTCGCACAGCTCGTCTTCTTGATCAGTGAAGAAGTGGTCGGCGCCCTCGATCACCCGCACGCTCGCGGGCGGCGGCAGATGTGAAGCGAGTTCCTCGGCGTCCTTCGGACGGCAGACAGGATCGTTATCGCCGCAGATGATCAGCGCGCGCGCGGTCCAGCCGTCGAGATCGGCCATCGGCGGGAGCTCGAACTGTCCCGTGAAGGCACGCCGCGCCGGGGGAGCGACCCCCGTGAACGAGCCGACGACACCGTCCTTGGCCACGGCGTTGAGCGCGACCAGCGCGCCGAACGACCAGCCCACGGCGGCGATCGGGCCGTCCTGCGCTTGGCGCACGACCTCGAACGCGCCGAAGACGTCGGCGACCTCGCCGACGCCACCCTCGAATGACCCCTCGCTGCGCCCGACGCCGCGGAAGTTGAAACGCAGCGCCGCCCAGCCCGCATACACGAGCGCACGCTGGAGGGCCGGCACGAGCCGGGAGGACATCGATCCCCCGTACAGCGGATGCGGATGGCATACGACGGCGCCCCCGGACGCGACGACCCCGTCCGGGACGACAAGGCGACCTTCGAGCTTCAGTCCGTCCGCGCTCGCGAAGGCGATCGTCTCCGTCGGCATTTCGGGCTCCTAACCTCAGAGAACGGTTTGACCTGAGCCGGGTAGAATGCTAATCAGGCGTGGTTCCACAAGCCCGATAAGGGGGTTACGCAGTGACGTACATCATCGCCGAGACGTGCATCGACGTGAAGGACAAGGCGTGCGTCGAGGAGTGTCCGGTCGACTGCATCTACGAGGCGCCGCGGATGCTCTACATCCACCCCGACGAGTGCGTCGATTGTGGTGCGTGCGAGCCGGTCTGCCCGGTCGAGGCGATCTTCTACGAGGACGACACCCCCGACAACTGGAAAGAATTCATCGCGATCAACAAGGACTTCTTCAAGGAGCTCGGTTCGCCCGGCGGCGCCGCCAAGCTTGGTCCCGTCGAGAAGGACGACCCGCGCGTGGAGGCCTGGCAGGTCGGCTGAGAAGCAAGCGTCGTAGCCCGGAGGCCGGCACATCTCCTGGTGGTTCTAGTTCTCTTACATTCCCGCCCACCCAACGGGCCCGAGCGTCACTCCTGAGACGTCTGTTCCGATGGATCGCATCTGGTGCGTTTCTTTCGAAAGAAAAAGTCGAAACGACGCTACGCGGCAAGCAGCGGTCCGTTACTCTCGCTGAGATGCGCAAAGAGACCTGCTGGAACTGCTCGGTACGGATGACCGAGCCGGTGGCCTTCTGTCCGACCTGCGGCCAGCCGACCCGTCACGCGACCGACGCCGACCGTCTCGACTTCGACCTGAAGCAGTGGCGTTCCCATGTCGAGCGCTCGGCGACGACGACGAAAGGGAACGGCCGCCCGGCGCACAAGCCCGCGCCGCGGGCCGGGATCGCGACGGCGATCCGGGACGAACCGTTCGTCGCTCCCGCACCCGTGAAGAAGCAGCGCCGGTTCGCGCTGCCGGCGATCCGCATCCCGAAGATCCGGCTGCCGCGGCGCGGCGGGCGCGTCGAGCACCGTCAGATCGACCTCGAAACGGACGACCCGTTTGCCTACAACGCGTGCGTCACGTGTGGCGCGACGGACTGGATCCTGCGCGGCCGGCAGAACGACGACGGCACGTATCCGTACTGGTGCGTGCGGTGCAGCCGCTCGTTCAAGACGACGGTGCGCCTCGCGCAGAGCGCCAAGCCTTTCGTCGCGGCCGGCGCGGTGGTCGCCGTGCTTATCGCGTTCCTCTACTTGTTGCGCTGACCCTCAGCCGAAGAACGCGGCGATCGCTTCGTTCGCCGCGTCGGGGAACTCCATCGGCGACATGTGACCGCCTCCCGCGATCGGAGCGAACGTCGCGCCCTTGATCTTGTCGGCCATCGCCTTCGCCCCGTCGACCGGCATCAACTGATCAGCGTCGCCGTGGATCACCAGCACCGGCACGGTGATGCCGGCGAGATCGCCGGTCGAGTCCGGACGGTCGCGCATCGCGAGGCAGTCGGCGGCGATGACGTTCGGCGGCTGCGCCAGGAACATCTCACGCAGGCGCGTCTGCGATCCCTCCGTCGGGTTCGAGCCGAGAAGCTTCGGCGCGAGCGTCTCGACGAGCGGCTGCATCCCCTGCTCCCGGACGAGCTGCGCGGTCTTCTCGCGACCGGCCTTCGCTTCGTCGCCGTCCGCCTCCGCCTTCGTATCGCAGAGGATCAGCGAGCGGACGCGGTCGGGGTGGCGGCGCCACAACGTGAACGCGACGTACCCCCCCATCGACAGACCGCAGATGTCGGCCTGGTCGGCGCCGATCTCGTCGAGCGTCGCCACGACGTCGTCCGCGAACAGATCCATCGAGAACGTCGGGTCTGGATCGTCGATCGTGGACAGCCCGTGTCCGCGCAGGTCCAGCGCCACGCACCGGCGTTTCTTCGCAAGGCCCGAGAGCTGGCCGATCCACATCCGGCGGTCGAGCGGGAACCCGTGGATGAACGCGAGGACCGGTCCCGATCCACGCTCCTCGTACGCAAGCTGCATCGCTTCAGTCATCGAATACCCTCCGTTGATCGATCGTCATCACGCGCCGGGCGCCGGCGGCGGCAGCACGGCCGGTGCCATGCGCTCCGCCGGCAGCTCGCCGGGCCACCTCTTCCGCTGCTTCGCCGAGAGCTTCTCCATCAGCGCGATCGCCGCGGGATCCTCGGATCCGGGTCGCACCGTGATCCATCCCGCGTCGACGAGCTCCTTGATCCATTCCGACCCGCGTTCGGTGCGCACGATCGTCAGCGTCCAGCCGTCGGACTGCCCGAGGCCACCAGTCGAGATGTCGGCGTGCTCGGCGGCGAAATCCGGGCACAACTTGCAGCCCTCGCGCGTGAAGGCGTGCATCTCCTTCAGCGGGATGTCGACCTGCTCGCCCGTCGACCGGCGCCACAGGATGAATTTCCCCTTCACGTTGACCTTCGCAACGTCGGTGAGCGGGATACCCAGTTCGTTCTGCACCTTTCCGACCATCGCGCCGTCGTACGTGAACGACTTCGAGCACAGCAGTCCGATCACTAGTCCGATGCGTCGCCGGTACTTCACGACGTTCCGCGCCGACAGCGTCCCGTTGATCGATGCCTGGCAGCTCATCCCCACGAGCGCGAGGTTCTTCAGCCCCCGTTCCTCCGCTTGCTTCATCGCGAGCGGATTCGCGGCGTACGTGTAGCGGGATCCGGCGGTCGCCAAGACTTCCTCGCGCGTCGTGACGACGCACGGCTCGGCGTCCCAGATCCGCTCCTCGGACACCTTGGACACCAGCG
Source organism: Actinomycetota bacterium (assembly GCA_044866075.1). Taxonomy (GTDB): domain Bacteria; phylum Actinomycetota; class AC-67; order AC-67; family AC-67; genus JBASRP01. The sequence goes on from JBIOTQ010000077.1 coordinate 12,491, forward strand.
CGCCGTCGATCTTCTGGTTCTCGAGTCCGTAGATCAGAAGCGCCGACACCAGCCCGCCGTCCTGTCCGGCCTCGAAGATCTTCTCGTCGTTCGCGCGCACCAGCAGGATGTCGCGATAGATACCGAAGAGCTCGTCCGGGTTGCGCGCGCGGCCGAACAGCGCCTCGTCGCACTCGACCTCCCACACGCGGAACCGCGGGCATGCCTTCGTGCAGATGTCGCAGCCGCGCTGTCCGTGGACGCAGTCGTCGAACGGCGTCGTTTCTTCGACGTTGAACGGGTGATACGAGGCGAGCTCGTACTCAAGAACGTCCCGCGGGCAGGCCATGATGCACGCCGCGCACCCGGTACAGAGGTTGGTCTTGACGACCTCGTGGTAGAGCTCTT
>JBIOTQ010000078.1:0-33326 GCA_044866075.1 Actinomycetota bacterium
TGTGGGGGGTCCACGCCGACTCGTTCGACGGCACCGAGGTCCGCGGCCGCCCAACCGGCGAAGACGGTCACGCGCACCGCGGCGGTCGCGCGAACGACGACGGTAGCGCGGACGGCCACCCGAACAACCCAGCAGACGGTCGCGGAACCGCGGAGGCCGGTCGCCGACACCGTCAAGGCCCTCGACAACACTCTCACCGCAGTCGTCGGTACGACCGCCAACACCGTTCTCGAGACCGTCGGCCCGACCGTCGAGACGGTCGGCGACATCCTGACCGGGCTGCTCGGCCGCTAGAGTCGACGAGCGCGGTCACTTCGATCTCGACCAGGATCGCAGGGTCGACGAACCCTGAGACCGCGACGACGGTGTTCGCCGGGCGGATGTCCCCGAAGACCTCGCCGTGGGCGCGGCCCGCCTCTTCCCACCGCGACGCGTCGGCGACGTAGACCCGCGTTCGAACGACGTCGCTGTAGGACGCGCCCGCCTGGCGCAACGCCTCGCCGATGATGCGCAGCGTTTCACGCGCCTGCCCGTACATGTCGCCGGGCGCCAGGATGGCGCCATCCGTTCCGGCTGCGGCGGTGCCGCTCACCTCGACCACAGATCCGGCGCGCACGGCGCGCGAGTAGCCGACGATCCTCTCCCAAGGGCGATTCGCGCCGACCAACAGACGTTCCATCGGACCCTCCCATGTCGCCGCGTTCGACGCTTTCGTCGCCGACTGGACATGTCGGACCACCTCTTTCCAAAGGGCGAACGCGCTCCTACCATAGGGCCACTCGGTGCCGCGGGTCCGTGCAGGATCCCCGCCGGGTCTCGGTTCACCGCCACGGCCGCGGTCGCTCCATCTCCGACGAGGACTGGATCGCGATGCGCGCACACGTCAAGCGAGGACGCGCGGCCGGCCGTGCGTGGTACGGCCGGCACGCGCGTCTCCAATGGGACGAGAGGGGGCTGCGCCTGTGAAGGTGGACCCGAGGAACGCCCGGGTATTGATCGTCGACGATCAGGAGATGCATGTGCGGTTGCTGCGCACGATCCTGACGATGGAAGGCTTCTCGAACGTGATGACCACCACCGACCCTCGCGAAGCCCTTCCGGCGTTCGAGAGGTTCCACCCCGACATCGTTCTCCTCGATCTCATGATGTTCCCCATCGACGGCTTCACCGTCATGCGGCAGATCCAGGATCGCGTCGACGAAGACGACGAGGTCCCGATCGTGTTCCTCACCGCCGACGTCAACCCCGAACACCGCCACCGCGCGCTCGCCCAAGGCGCGAAGGACTTCCTGTCGAAGCCCTTCGACCACGACGAGGTCGTCCTGCGCATCCGCAACTTGTTGGAGACGCGGTTGCTCACGCAACGCCTGCGGCAGATGGCCGACGGCGTGAAGGAGCTCTACACGGCCGCGACCTAGACCTCCGGTCGCAGCGCGATATGCACGGCACCACCATCCACTGCGATGATGCGCGCCGTGGATCTCGCCGTCCTTTCCGATCTCGTCCTGCCCGGCGCGGACGGTGACGATCATCGCCTCGGCGAGCATTGGGCGGACCGCCCCGTCGTCCTGATCTTCCTCCGGCACTTCGGCTGACTGCACTGCCGGCATCACGCCGCGCAGGTGCGCGACGCTTACGAAGGGATCAAAGCAGCGGGAGCCGACGTCGTTGCGATCGGGACGGGTGACGCGCGCTACGCGCGACGCTTCGTCGACGAGGAGAACATCTCGTTCCCCGTCCTCGCCGACGACGGCGCGGTAGCCGCCCGGGCGGCGAGCGTGAAGCGCGGCTCCGCGTGGAACATCCTCGGGCCAGAAACGTACGGCGACTCGATACGCGCCCGGCGCGCGGGTCACAAGATCCATCGGCCGGGCAAACGGGTGTTCCAGCTAGGCGCGACCTTCGTGGTCGGCCCCGGCGACGTGGTGCGCTACGAGCACCTGGACCGCAACACCGCCGACCACGCGCCTCTGGACGACGTGATGAAAGCCTTGGTTTCCGTTACTGGATGACCATCCCGCCGTTCGGCGAGATCCAATGCCCGGTCAGGAACGACGACTCATCGCTCGCGAGGAAGAGCGCCGTGCGCGCGACGTCCTCCGGCGTGCCCAGACGCCCGAGCGGCGTGCGCGCGATCGCGATCTGCTTCACGAGCTCCGGGATCACCTGCGTCATCGGCGTGTCGATGTAACCGGGGCAGATCGCGTTGACGCGGATTTTGCGGGACCCCACCTCCTGCGCGACCGACCGCGTGAAGCCGAGGATGCCCGCCTTCGCTGCGGCGTAATGTGGAATGCCCGCCTGACCCTGCAGCCCGACGATGCTCGACATGTTCACGATCGCGCCGCCGTTGGTCATCATCTTGATCGCTTCGCGGGTACAGAAGAACGTGCCGTAGAGGTGCACGCGGAGCATCCGGTCCCACTCGCTCGCCGGCATGTTGACCGTCACGTCCATGTGGGTGCGCACGCCCTCGGGGCTCATCGCCTCGGCCATGAACGTCATCACGCGCTGCTCCATCTCGTCGCGGTCCATGCCCGACGTCTCGGCGATGCCGGCGTTGTTGACGAGTACGTCGAGCCCGCCGAGCTTGTCGCGGATCTCGCCGAACATCGCGACGACGGCGCTCTCGTCGGCCACGTCGGCCGGAGCCGCGACGCCGGAGCCGATCTCGGCGACCGTCTTCTGCGCAGTCTCCGCGTTGATGTCGTTGACGGCGACGGTCGCGCCCTCCTCGGCGAAGAGCAGGCTGATCGCCCGGCCGATCCCGGACCCGCCGCCGGTCACCAGAACCTTGCGTCCCTCGAGCTTCATGATTCGCCTCCCGTAGAAACGTGCGTCGCCCGGCGCGTACTAGAGTCCACCGGCAGCGCGATGCGCAACTCGGCCACACGATGGGAGGATCGGATGGATCTCGTCGAAGCGATGACCACGCAACGCGCGATAAGACGGTTGAAAACGGACCCGATCGACGACGACGTGCTGCTGCGGATCCTCGACCTCGCGATCAAGGCTCCGACCGGCGGCAACCAGCAGGGCTGGGAGTGGATCGTCGTGCGCGATCGCGACGTGAAGCGCGCGCTTGGGAAACAGCTGCGCCGGGCCTGGCGCCTCTACGGCGGTGCCGGACGGCGTGTGAAGCGCGACGACCCCAAGATGCTGCGCAACCTCGACGCGGTGCAGTGGCAGGTCGATCACTTCGACGAGGTCCCGGTCCTCGTGATCGCGTGCCTCCACGGCACGCCCTTCCCGTACCCGTGGATCTACCGCGCTTCGCGGTACGGCTCGATCTATCCGGCGATCCAGAACCTGCTGCTCGCGGCGCGGGCCGAGGGCCTCGGCGCGGCGCTCACGACGCTGCCGCTCTGGAACCAGATCGCCGCGCGCCGCATCCTGCAGCTCCCGATCACCGTCGAGCCGGTCGCCGTCGTCCCCCTCGGCTGGCCGCTCGGGAAGTACGGACCGACGACACGCCGGTCGATCAACGAGATCGCGCACCTCGACCGGTACGGCCGCGCGTTTGTCGATTAATGACACCGCTGTAATCGTCACACCCGTCTCGTACGCTGTCCGGTGATGCGTAGGGTTGGTTCGCGATGTTTCTCGCTCTGGCTACCGGAGGCTGCGGCCGGTAGCGTCGCCGCGACCTCATGAGCAACCGAGACAAGCTCCTCGACCTCTCGAGCGGACGGATGCTCGTCTCCGGGCCGCCGGGCTCGGGCAAGACGCGCCTGCTCGTCGAGCGGTTCGCGCGACTGATCGAGTCCGGCGCCGACCCCGAGCGCGTGCTGCTGATCACGCTCAACCGGCGCGCGGCGCGCGAGGCGCGGGACGTGCTCCTGAAGCGTCTGGCCCGCTCGTTGCCCGCACTTCAGGTGCACACCGCACACTCGTTCGCGTACGGAGTGCTCGGCAGGCGGTTCGACGAGCTCGGGTACGCCGAGGCGCCGCAAGTCCTGACCGCCGCCGAGCAGTACGCGACGGTGCGCGAGCTGTTGCTGAACGACCGGGCGGCGCTATGGCCCCGCCTCGACCCTCTGCGAACTGTGCGCGGGTTCGCGCGCGAGATCGCCGACTTCGTGCTCCGCGCCCAGGAACGGCTGTACGCCCCGGCGGCGCTCCGCGCGGAGGTCGGTCGGAGCGGCCGCGAGGCGTACGGCGAGGTCGCCGACTTCTTCGAGCGCTACCTCGAGGTGATGAGCGCGTCGAACCGCGTCGACTTCGCCGGACTGCTGCACCAAGCCGTGGTCGCGCTGCAGGGCGGTCTTCGCGAGGACGACCGCGCCGATCACCTCCTGATCGACGACTACCAGGACATCACGCCGGCCGCGGAAGCGATCGTGGCGGCGCTGGCCGAGGGGGCGTCGTCCACGCTCGTGACCGCCGATCCCGGCGGACACGTCTTCGGTTACCGCGGAGGTTCTCTCGAGCCGCTGCACCGCATCGACGCGGTACTCGGGCCGGAAAGGATCGAGCTCGACGGCGCCGCGCGACTCGACGTGGCGGCGCTCGCCGCTCTCGACGAGCCTTCGGCGACCCCGCCCGACGCGCCGCCGGCGCGCGTCGAGGCGCGCTGTTACGTGCATCCCGGGGAAGAGGCCGATGCGATCGCGCACGAGCTCCTCCGCGCGCGCGTCGACGACCGGGTCGCGTGGGAACGGATGGCCGTCATCGTCCGCCGGTACGGCGAGTACCTGATGGCCCTGCGTCACGCCCTGACCCGGCACGGGATCCCGTTCGTCGTTCTCGGCGAGGCGTCGGCCGTCGCCGCCGAGCCGGCCAACCGTCCCGTCATCGAGCTCCTGCGCTACGCGATCTTCCCCGAGCGCCGCGACGACCTCCTCGAGCCGGTGCTCTCCTCGCCCGTATGCGGGCTCGACCCGCATGCGTCGCGGCGGCTCCGGCGCGCGGCGCGCCACCGCGGGATCCGGCTGTACGAGCTCGTTCACGACGCGGATCTCGACGATCTCGACGCCGACCTCCGCGAGGCCGTCGAGCGATTCCGGATGCTCGTCGCGGGGCTCGAGGAGCGCGCGCCGACGGATCCACCCGACGACGTGTTCTTCTGGCTCTGGTCGAACCTTCCGCACGCGGCGACGCTCGTTGCGGAGGAGAGACACCGCGACCTCGACGCGCTCTCCGCGCTGGGCGACATCATCGGGCGCTTCACCGAGCGCCGCGGCGAGGGCGCGCGGATGATCGACTACCTCGAGACGCTCGAGGCCGCGGAGTTCGGCCCCGACCCGTGGGTGCTGCCGGAGGAGCGGCGCCCGCACGCCGTCCAGGTCGTCTCCGCGCACCGCACGCACGGCCTGGCATTCGAGCTCGTTTGCGTGGCCGGCTGTGTCGAGGGCGAGTTCCCTGCGCCGCGCCGCGCGTCGGCGCTCGTCGACATCGACGACCTGATCGCACCGCGTGGTCCAGCGGAGCGCCACCGCGAGTCGCTCGCCGAGGAACGGCGCCTGTTCCGCCTGGCCGTCACGCGCGCGACGGGTCGCACGATCCTGTTCGCGAGCGAGTCACCGAGCGGCATGAACCCGCGCACGCCATCGCGGTACGCGAATCGGATCGGGTTCGCCGACTGGAGCCGGGACGGATCGGGCGGGCGGGTGGAATCGGAGTGGTCCCCATCCGGGGCCAATGAGGCGTCTTCGCTGCGCTCGCTCGAAGCCGAGCTGCGGTCGAGCCTAGCCGACGCGTCCGCAGCGGCTCCCGCGCGGCTCGCGGCACTCGCCGCGCTGCCCCGCACCGGCGCGGACCCCGCGACGTGGTGGGGGAGCCGCGATTGGACAGAGCCCGGCCTCCCTCTGTACGAGGCCGAGATCCGAACGTCCTACAGCCGCCTCTCCAACATGGAGGACTGCGCGCTCAAATACCTCTACGAGGTCGAGATGGGTCTCGACCCCGAGCAGTCGTTCCAGATGTGGCTCGGCTCGGTGATCCACGACATCATCGACCGCGTCCAACGCGGTGAGATCGCGCGAGACGAGGAGACGATCCACGCCGCTCTCGCCGATGCGTGGCGCCCCGAGCTCTTCCCCAACCGCGCGATCGAGCACCGTCGCCGCCTCGACGCACAGGAGATGCTGCGCCGCTGGATGAAGGGCGAGCAGGCGCAGGTCGAGCACTCCGAGGTCGGCTTCGAGTATCCGCTCGGCGACGCGGTGATCCGCGGGAAGATCGACGCGATCTTCGGCATGTCCAACGGGAACCTGCGTCTCGTCGATTACAAGACCAGCCGCTGGGCGCCGCCGAAAGAAGAGGTCGAGGGTAACCTGCAGCTCGCTGCGTACTACCTCGCGATGCGGCGCGACGAGAACCTCAAAGCGCTCCGGAAGAAGACCGGATACCTACAGCTGTCTTTTCTCGGGTCGTTGTACGGCGAGGGGTTCGCCGTTCGCGGCTTCCCGCCGCGCGAGGGGTACGAGGAGTGGGCAGAGCAGACGATCACCGACCTCGTCGCGAAGATCCGCGCCGAGTCGTTCGCCCCCAACCCGTCCGCCGACTGCATGTGGTGCGAGTTCAAGCCGATCTGTCCGCTGTGGCCGCAGGGCGGTGAGGCGGTCCGATGAGTCCCGAGCTCCGACCCGACGAGCAACCTTTCGCAGACGCGCCCGCCGAGATCGTCGCGTCGATGAACGGCCGTCCGCCGACGCTGCAGCAGTGGCGCGCGATCTCGCACGACCTGACCCCGTGCGCGATCGTTGCCGGCGCGGGGTCGGGCAAGACCGCCGTGATGGCCGCGCGCGTCGTGTACCTGACGGTCGAGAAGCTCGCGCTTCCGAGCCAGATCCTATGCTTGACCTTCACGAACAAGGCAGCGGAGGAGCTCGCGAACCGGGTCCGCAACGCCACCGCCGGTCTGGGTCTTCCCGAGGGGGAGGAGGCGACGGTCCTCACCTACCACGCGTTCGCGGCGCGACTGCTCGACGACTACGGCCTGCGAATGGGCCTCGAGGCCGGTCCCATGCTGCTCACTGCCGCGCACAAGTGGCAGCTTGCGTCGTCGTTGTTCGCTGACCGCACGTTCGAGCATCTCGAGGTCCGCACGGTCGCGTACACCGTTCGGCAGATGCTGCAGCTCGCCGACCACTGTTCGAACCACCTCGTCACGCCGGAGGAGCTGGCGGCCCAGGCGAGGGACTGGGCGGCGCACGTCCAGGTGAAGAAATCGTGGGACCGCGACGAGAAGATGGCCGCGTTGCGACGGGCCGAGTACGCGGAGCTCGTCCGCGCCTATCAGGATCGGAAGCGCGAGTTGCGCGTCATCGACTACGGCGACCAGATCGCCTACGCGGTGCGTCTGGTCGAGGAGCACCCGGACGTCGTCGACGACTTCCGTGCGCGCTACCCGGTTGTGCTTCTCGACGAGTACCAGGATACGAACCACGCGCAGGGGCGCCTGCTCGAGCGACTGTTCGGGCCGGGCTACCCGATGATGTGCGTCGGCGACCCCGACCAGAACATCTACGCGTGGCGAGGCGCGAGTCTCAGGAACATCCTCCGTTTCGCCGAAGACTTCGCCGGCGGCACGAAGCCTCTGTACGTGAACTTCCGTTCCGGCGACCGAATCCTCCGAGCCGCGAACCGGGTGATCGGCGAGGTCCCCGACGAGCGGCGCGCACGCGACAAGCAGCTCCGGCCCGACCCGGCGCGGGGCGACGGCCGCGTGCTGGCTTTCGTCGCGACCGACGAGCGCGACGAGGCGCGCCGGATAGCGAAGCTGATCGCGGCCGAGCACGAGAACGGACGCCCGTACGGATCGTTCGCTGTGCTCTGTCGCAAGAAGCGGCTGTTCTCGCCGATCGCCGAGGTCTTGCGCGATGAGAACATCCCCGTCGAGGTGGTCGACCTGGGCGGGTTGCTCCAGCTCCCTGAGGTCGTCGAGGTGGTCGCGTGGCTCCGCCTCCTGGAGGACCCCTCGCGCAACGTCGCGCTGGCGCGCGTCCTGCAAGGGCCTCGGTGGCGGATCGGCTACAGGGACCTCGTGGCGCTCGCGCGGTGGAGCGCCCGTCGCAACAAGCGTCTGCGCGAGGACCTCGGTGAGGCCGAGCACCCCGGCGACGTCGCATTCGCCCTCGCGGAGGCGCTCGATCATCTCGATGACGAGGACATGACGGGTCTTTCCGATGAGGCGCGCACACGGCTGATCGAGTTCAACGCGCTCTTCGCGTCGCTCCGCACGTCGGCGGCGGGCGGCCCGCTCGACGAGCTCGTTACGGCGATCCTCGAGCGATCCGGGTTGATGCGGGAGCTGGAGGCGTCGGGCTCGCCCGGCGCGGTCGGCGCCCGTCGGAACCTCCTGAACTTCATTGGGTCGGTGTCCAACTTCGCGCCGGTGGAAGGCGAGGCGACCGTCGCGACTCTCGTCTCGTACCTCGACGCCGCGGAAGATGCCGAGGAGGACTTCGAGCAGGTGCAGCTCTCCGACGACAACACCGTGAAACTGCTCACGATCCACAAGGCGAAGGGCCTCGAGTGGGACGTCGTGTTCGTGCCGGGCCTCGCCGAAGGACGACGTTCCGCGATCTTCCCCGACACGTCCCGGCAGCCCAACCCAGTGACGCAGCCTGCCACGCTGCCGTTCGAGCTGCGCGGCGATCGCGAGGTCCTGCCGCAGTACGACGGGAACATCAAGAAGTTCCGCGAGGAGCTGAAGCAGCGCGCTCTCGAGGAGGAACGCCGGCTGTGCTACGTGGCCCTGACCCGGGCTCGCGATCTCCTCGTCTGTTCTGCGGCCTACTGGTACGAGGGGCCACGGGATCCGTTCGAGCCGGGCCGTTTCTACGAGGAGATCGCCGGCGATCCGGCCTGCGAGGAGCTCACGCCGCGCGCTGAGTGCCCCGAGGAGAACCCTCTTATCGCCTTGCGCGCCGAGCGGGCCCAAGGCTGGCCGCCGAAGGCTCGTCCCGACGATATCGACCCGCTCTTCCCGGACGGCTGGCACGCCGCCGCGATCGAGGTTTCGCAAGGCACCTCGCCGGTCGACGCGTTCGCCGACGGGTTGAGCGCGTCCGAGCGGGCGCTCTTCGAGCAGATGCTCGGCTCACACCGGGAGCGCATAGACCTGATCGCCTCCAGCGTCGCGGTCGACCCAGGTCCCACGGTGCCGGGCACGCTCTCGGTTTCGGGTCTCCTCGAGTACGAGCGTTGCCCGAAGCTGTTCTACTGGACGTACGTGCGGCCGCTGCCGCGCCGTCCGTCCGCGGCCGCGCGGCTCGGCACAGAGGTCCATCGCTGGATCGAGCTCGAGAGCCGGGGCCAAGGCGCCCTCTTCGACGACGAGGAGCAGCAGCCGGACCTCGCGCCCGAGGAAAGGCTGACGGCCGGCGATGCCGCCTCGTCGGGGTCCCTGCGCGCGAACTGGCGCGCGAGCCGGTTCGCTCAGCAAACGCCGGCGTTCACCGAGCGCCCGTTCCTCCTGGCGCTCGAGGGGTTCATCGTCGGCGGACGGATCGACGCGATCTTCGAGCGGCCGGACGGGTGGGAGATCGTCGACTACAAGACGGGACGGCAGCCGGCGACGGACGACCCCGTCGCGGGGTTGCAGCTCGACCTGTACGCGCTGGCGGCGCAGGAAGTCTGGGGAAAGCGGGCCGACGAACTGATCCTCACCTACTTCTACGTCGCCGACGGTGCCGAGGTCTCACGCCCGGCGGGCGACATCGGGGAGACGCGGGCGAGAGTGATCGCATCTCTCGGCCGCATCGCGTCAGGATCCTACGAGCCGGTCCCCGGCGCGCAGTGCACGTGGTGCAGCTTCCTCGCGCTCTGCGATGCGGGTCAGGAGTTCCTCGCGAGCAGACGGTCGAGCGCTAGCTCGGCGTAGTCGACCGGGCCATCGGGGAGCGGACCGGTCTTCGCCGCGGCGAGGTGCGCGCATGACAGCACCAGCGCCATGTGACTGAACGCTTGGGGGAAGTTGCCGAGTGGTTCGCCCGTCGCGATGTCGACCTCCTCGGCCAGCAAGCCGACGTCGTTGCGGAGCGCCAGCACGCTGTTGAGGACCTCCTCCGCCTCGTCGATCCTCCCGGCGTGGGTCAGCGCGTCGACCAGCCAGAAGGAACAGAGCAGGAAGGCGCCCTCTTCACCGTCGAGGCCGTCCGACGTGGTGTAGCGGTAGACCAGTCCGTCCTTCTCCAGCGAACGGCGCACGGCGGCGATCGTTTCGAGCGCCAGCGGGTCGGTCGAGGAGATGAAGCCACTCGCGGCGACGAGCAAGGTCGACGCGTCCGGGACCGGCTGGCCGACCGCCTGGTAGAACCAGCCCTCGGGTGCGGCCTGCTGCAGCAGGTAGTCGCGGACGGCGTCGCGTTCCCGTTCCCATCTCCCGATGTCGCAGGGGAGGTTCCCGGCCCGCGCGATCTTCGACGCGCGGTCGAGCGCGATCCAGCAGTTGAGCTTCGAGTGCACGAAATGCCGCGGCTCGTCCCGGATCTCCCAGATCCCTTGGTCGGGGTGACGCCACCGTTCGCACACGACGTCCGTGAGGCCCGCGAGGAAGGTCCAGTTCGACAGGGTCAGCTCCCCGCCGGCCTTGCCGAACAGGTACGCGGCCTCGAGCAGCTGGCCGTAGCAGTCGAGCTGCATCTGCATCACCGCGCCGTTGCCGACCCGGACGGGGGCGGAGTCGCGGTGCCCGGCGAGGTGCGAGAGCTCGCGCTCGGGAAGCGCCCGCTCGCCGCCGATGCCGTACATGATCTGCAGATCGGTCGGCCGTCCGGCGCCGGTTCGTTCGAGCCACGACTTGAACGCGTTGGCTTCGTCGGTAAAGCCGAGCACGAACAGCGACGTGAGCGTCAGGGTCGCGTCCCGGATCCACGTGTATCGGTAGTCCCAGTTCCGGCCGCCGCCGATCGATTCAGGCAGCGACGTGGTCGGCGCGGCGACGATCGCGCCGCTCGGGGCGAAGGTCAGCGCCTTCAGCGCGAGCGCGCTGCGGTGCACGATCCTCTCGTGCACGCCCTCGTAGGCGCAGCGCGCGAGCCACTTCTGCCAGAAGTCGATCGTCGCGTTGAGGCGGCGCGCGCCCTCCACGCGGTACCGCAGCGCGTTCCCGTGCTGGCGCTTCGGTTCGTACGACACGCGCCAGACGGCGTCGATCCACGCTTCGTCGCCAGCGCGAAGTGACCAGGTCGCCTCGACGGCGTCGATCGTCGCGTTGATGGGGAGCGTCGATTGGACGTAGAGTGCATCGGCGCCGCCGACGATCTCGATCGCGTGCTCCGCGCTGTTGCGGAACCGCGGGCGGAACGAGCCGTACTCGAACCGCGGGTCGATGCGTACATCGGCCTCGACGGTGCCCTCGGTGCAGCGCGCGCGGCGCATGATCGCCGAGTGCGCGACCACGTGCTGCGGGTCGTCCGGGTTGGCCTCGACCGGCATGCAATCGGTCAGCTCCAGGATGCCGCCGTCGCAGACGAACGTCGTCACGAGGACGTTCGTGCCGGGCATGTACTTGCGATGACACTCGCGGACGCTGCGCGGGGCGATGCGGAAGGCGCCGCCGTGTTTCTCGTCGAGGAGCTTCGTGAAGACGGCGGGCGAGTCGAAGCGCGGGAAGCATGCCCAATCGATCGAGCCGTCGCGCCCGACGAGCGCGGCCGAGTGACAGTCGCCGATCAGCGCGTAGTCCGCGATGCGGTTCCCGGCCGTCACGTGCGGCAGTGTAGCCCGCGGCCGCGCGAGAACGCCGCGCCTACGGGCCCTCGAAGGACGGGCCTTGCCGGCCCTCGCGCTGGTCGCGCAAGAACCGCTCGATCTCGGCGGCGATCGACTCGCCGGACGGGACGTTCTGGATGTCCGGCAGCATCGCCTCGAGCCGCTCGACGTAGGTCTGTACCTCCGGCTGCGCCGCGACGGCCGCGTCGAGCTGCTCGCGCTGCACCCGCGCGCCTTCGACGAGTGGATCGATCGGGATCGTGACGCCGAGGAACCGCGCCACGCGCTCGGCGAGCGCCACGGCCGCGGCGGGGTAGGGGCCCGACACGTAGTGCGGGACCTGCGCCCAGAAGCCGACGCTCGGGATCCCATGCGAGCCGAGCGTGAACTCGACGAGGTTCACCGCCGAGCCGGGCACGCGCAGCAGTCCCTCGGGCAGGCGGTCGCCGGGCTCGAGCAGATCGCGGCGCGACGCCGTCGCCAGCACCGGCGTCGGTCGCGTGTGCGGCACCGCGGCCGGGATCGCGCCGACGCACACCGACGCGACGACGCCGAGCGACAGGCTGAGCTCGACGACCGCGTTCGCGACGCCGCGCCAGCCGGCGTCGGGCTCCTGGCCGGTGAGGACCAGCAGGTCGCGCCCGCCGATCCTCACGTGACGGACGATGAGCTCCGGCCACGTCAGCTCCTTCATCGTGCCGTCCACGATGTCGAGCACCGGCCGCTGCGACCGGAAGTCGTAGAGAGCATCGGAATCGAAGCGTGCAATCGTCTCCCCGCCGGTGGCGACGTGCTCGGCGCACGACGTCCCCGCGGCGCCGGCGTCGACCCACCCGGTGAGCGACGCGATCAGGACCGGCGCCTGGAGCTGCGGTTCCGTCAGGAGCTGGTACAAGCCCACGGACCCAGGGTACCGCCGGGCCGCGAGACCGCGTCAGCCGGCCGCGTCGTGCGGATGCTGCTCGTCGGCGTCGACCGCCGACGCGACGGGGTCCTCCCCGCTACGCACGATCACGCGGATCGGCCGGTCGCGGCGCAGGTAGTCCCATGCCCAGGACGCCAGAACGGCGGCCCGGTTCCGGAAACCGATCAGGTAGTAGATGTGCACCAGGAGCCACGCCAGCCAGCCGAGCGTTGCCTTCAGCTTGAACCCACGGACGTCGGCGACCGCGGCCCGGCGCCCGATGGTCGCCATGGTCCCCTTGTCGACGTAGTGGAACGGCGCATGCACCACGGCGCGGCCGGCCGCGCGGTCGAGGATCGCGCGCGCCACGTACCGACCCGCTTGCATCGCCGGGGGCGAGAGCATCGGTAGTTCGGCCCCTTTCGCCTCCACCGACGCGACGTCGCCGATCGCGTAGACGCCGGGACGGCCGGGCACGACGAGACGCTCGTCGACGCGGATGCGACCGCCGCGGCTCCGCGCGACGCGCTCGTCGGCGATCGGATCCGTCGGCCGCACGCCGGCCGACCAGACGACGGTCCGCGTGCGGATCTCCTCGCCGCCGCGCAACACGACGCGATCCTCGGTCGCGGACTCGACGAGCTTGGACGTCCGCACCTCGATCCCACGTTCGCGGACGGCGCGCTCGGCATAGGCCCCCAGCGTGGGATGGAAGGCGCCGAGGAGGCGATCGAGACCTTCGACGACGACGATCCGCGCGAGCGACGCGTCGAGCTCGGGGTAGTCGCGTCCGAGCACGATGCGTAGGAGCTCCGAGAGCGCGCCGGCGTACTCGACGCCGGTCGGCCCGCCGCCGACGATCACGAACGTGAGCCACTCGCGTCGTTCGTCTTCGCTGGGCGCGCGGACCGCCAGCTCGAGGCATGACAACACGTGGTTGCGGAGGCGCATCGCCTCGGCCAAAGTCTTCATGCCGAGCGTGTGGTGAGCCACCGCCTCGTTCGAGAAGTAGTTGTTCGTGCTGCCCGTCGCAAGAACCAACGAGTCGTACGCGATATCGTTCCCGGCGCTCGTCCGGAGCGTCCTCGCGTCGAGGTCCGCGCCCTCGACTGCCACCTGCCGGAACCGCACATTGGGCGAACGCCGGAAGATCGCCCGGAGCGGGTACGCGATGTCCGACGGATTCAGCAGAGATGTGGCGACCTGATACAGCAGCGGCGTGAACAAGTGGTAGTTGTGCCGGTCGAGGAGGAGGACGTCGACCGGCTCACCGTCGAGCGCCCGCGCGCACGCGAGGCCGCCGAAGCCGGCTCCGACGATGACGACGCGGTGCCGCTGCGCGGACGTATGGGCCTCCGCGTCAGCCGAGCTTGTAGGTAACGAGACCTTTCGCCGCGAGCTCGCCGCTCCCCGTGAAGACCTCGACGTCGATGTTGCAAATGTTCTTGCCGCGCCGCAAGACCGCCGCGCGAGCGGTCAGGTCGGTCGATCGGGCGGCGGCCAGGAAGCTCACGGTCAGACCCACCGTCGTTCCGCGCATGTTGGCCGGCGCCACGTCGGTGGACCATGATGCGGCCATGGCGGTGGTGTCGATCAGCGCCGAGATCGCCCCGCCGTGAACGGTGTCGCCGATGGTGATCATCGGCTCGGTGAAGGGGAGGATGAGTTCGGCGTGATCGGGTTCGAGCGAGACGAGTCGCATGCCGAGATGAGAGACGAAGGGGGAGTGTTGCAGGAACTGCGTGATGATCTCCGCGCCCGTCGGGCTCGGCGCCGCTGCGTCCGCCATGCCCTTAGTCTCGCGGGCGCGCCTCGTTCGGACAATTCGCGGTATCGACGTGACGCCCACGTCGTACGGAACGTGCCGGGCGCTTTGACTCGGAGGGACGGAACGGCTAACCTACGGTACCGTAAGTTACGGTAGCGTAGGTTTGTTATGGAAGTGTCAACGGCAGGAGGCCGATCGCCATGACCGTCCGCACGGCACCACCGGTCCGCACCGCGCGACCGGTCCGCACACCCCGGATCTCGGGAATCACCATCCTGGCCAGGAAGAAACTGGCGGCTCATCGCACCGGTCTCGTCTTCGTCTCGGTCATCCCCCTGCTGGGGGTCGGAATCGCGACCTGGCATTTCTGGGGCCACGGTCTGAGCGCCACGGACGCCGGCATCTTCGCCGCGCTCTACGCGTTCACCGGGCTCGGCGTCACCGTCGGCTTCCACCGGATGCTGGCACACCGGACCTTCGAAGCGCCGAACGCCGTCCGCGCCATCCTCGCCGCCGGCGGGTCGATGTCGATCGAGATGGGCGCCATCGACTGGGCCGCCACGCACCGCCGTCACCACGCGTACTCCGACCAGCCCGGCGACCCGCACTCGCCGCACCTGCAGGCCGAGAACGGCTGGCGCGGGATCCTCAAGGGACTCTGGTACGCGCACATGGGGTGGCTCTTCAGCAACGAGCGCACCTCGCGCGAGCGCTGGACGCCGGATCTGCTCAAGGACCCCACGATGGTCCGGATCACGGAGCTCTTCCCGTTCTTCGTGGTGCTCACGTTCGTGCTGCCGGCGCTGCTCGGGCTCGTCATCACGCGCTCGCCGACCGGCATGCTGACAGCCTTCCTCTGGGGCGGGCTCGTGCGCGTCTTCCTGCTGCACCACGTGACGTTCAGCATCAACTCGCTTTGTCACTTCTTCGGGAAGCGGCCGTACGAGACGAAGGAGAAGAGCGTCAACTTCTGGCCGCTCGCGCTGCTGTCGTTCGGAGAGTCGTGGCACAACAACCACCACGCCTTCCCGGCGTCGGCGTACCTCGGCCTGCGCGGCTGGCAACTCGACCCCGGGAAGTGGTTGCTCAAGGTGCTGGAGTTCCTGAGGCTCGCGCGCAACCTGCGACATCCCACGCGCGACGAGATCGTCCCGGCGCGGCAACCGGCGTGAGCCCGACAGCGCTCACGGAACGCACGTCCGCGTACGAGCGGGCGCGCGACCGTCTCGCGGCCACGGTCCGCGCCGCGCCGCTGGGGCAGCGGGTTCGGCTCGCGAAGCCGACGTCGAACCTGTTCCGGTTCCGCGAGCCGAACCGCGGGATCGCGCTCGACGCGTCGCCGTTCGCTCGCGTGCTCGCCGTCTATCCGCAGGCACGTGTCGCGGAGGTCGGCGGCATGACGACCTACGAGGACCTCGTCAACGCCACGCTCGCACACGGGCTCATGCCGCTGGTCGTGCCGCAGCTCAAGACGATCACGCTCGGCGGCGCGGTGTCGGGTGTCGGGATCGAATCGACGTCGTTCCGTCACGGACTGCCGCACGAGTCGGTGCTCGAGGCCGAGGTCGTCACCGGGTCGGGCGACGTCGTCGTCGCCACACCCGACGGGCCGCACGCCGACCTGTTCCACGGGCTTCCGAACAGCTACGGCACGCTCGGATACGCGACGCGGTTGCGGATCGAGCTCGCACCCGTTCGTCCGTTCATCGCGCTCCGTCACGAGCGGTTCGGTTCGGGGAAGGAGATCGCCGGTGCGATCGCCGACCTCGTCGAGGCGCCGGACGATACCGAGTTCCTGGACGGTGTCGCGTTCACCCCCGACGAGATGTCCCTCACGCGCGGCCGTTTCGTGGACGACGCGCCGGCGACGAGCGACTACACGGGGGACGCCATCTACTACCGCTCGATCGCCGAGCGATCGGACGACGTCCTCACGACGCGGGACTACATCTGGCGGTGGGACACCGACTGGTTCTGGTGCTCACGCGCCTTCGGCGTGCAGCGGCCGTTCGTGCGCAAGCTCTGGCCGCGACGCTGGCGACGCTCCGACGTGTACCGGCGGTTGATCGCGCTCGACGATCGTTTCGGGGTCTCGCGGCGGCTGGACGGGCTGCGGGGTCGTCCGGCGTCGGAGCGCGTGATCCAGGACGTGCAGATCCCCGTCGACCGGCTCGCGGAGTTCCTCGAGTTCCTCGATGAGCAGACCGGCCAGCGTCCCGTCTGGCTCTGTCCGTTCCGCACGCGCGACGGCCGGACGACCTGGCCGCTCTTCCCGCTCGATCCGCGGATGACCTACGTCAACGTCGGCTTCTGGGGGACCGCGCCGCTCCCGCGCGGCGCCCACGACGGTTTCCACAACCGCGCGATCGAACGGAAGGTCGCGCAGCTGGGCGGCGCGAAGTCTCTGTACTCGACCTCGTTCTACGATCCCGAGACGTTTCACGAGCTGTACGGCGGGGAGACCTACCGCGACTTGAAAGATAGGTACGACCCGCAGAGGACATTGCTCGACCTTTACGAGAAGACGGTTCGGGCTCGGTAAGGAGGCTCGCGATGCCGCTCGCCGACGTCGTGCAGGGGTTCATCGGATCGCCTCGGATCCGCGTGGAATCGTTCGATGGATCCCGCGCAGGGCCGGCAGATGCTCCGGTCGCGCTGCGGCTCGCCTCGCCCCGGGCGCTCTCGTATCTGGTGCGGTCGCCGGGCGAGCTCGGACTCGCCCGCGCCTACGTCGCGGGCGAGATCGCGATCGAAGGCGACATGTACACGGCGCTCGAGGCGATGGGGGAGAGGCCGACCGACGCCCGCACGGTGATCACCGTTCTCCGCCGGATCGGTTTGCCGTCGGTCGCGCGCGCCGCGCTGGCCCGCGTGCCCAAGCCCGCGCAAGAGGTGAAGCTGCGCGGACGGCGCCACTCGAAGAGTCGCGACGCGCGTGCGATCGCACACCACTATGACGTCTCGAATCGCTTCTACGAGATGATCCTCGGCCCGTCGATGGCCTACACGTGCGCCTGCTACCCGCGGGAGGACGCGACCCTGGAGGAGGCGCAGGAGTACAAGTTCGACCTCGTTTGCCGAAAGATCGGTTTGAAACCCGGGATGACCCTCCTCGACGTCGGCTGCGGCTGGGGCGGGATGGTGATGCACGCCGCGCGGCACTACGGCGTGAACGCGCTCGGCGTGACGCTGTCCCGCGCACAGGCGGAATGGGCGGCGAAGGCGATCGCCGAAGCGGGGCTCGCCGATCGGGCCGAGGTCCGCCACCTCGATTACCGCGACGCGCCCGACGTTCCCGGCGGGTACGACGCGATCTCGTCGATCGGGCTCACCGAGCACATCGGCCGTGCGCAGCTCCCGTCGTACTTCGCCTTCCTCCACCGCAAGCTGCGACCGGGAGGCCGGCTGCTCAACCACGCGATCATGCGCACCACGACGACGCAGCGCGCCGCGTTCGATCGCGGATTCATCAACCGTTACGTGTTCCCCGACGGTGAGCTGCACGGCGTCGGTCACGTGATCTCGGTGATGCAGAACGCCGGCTTCGAGGTTCACCACGAGGAGAACCTCCGCGAACACTACGCGCGGACGCTCGCCGCGTGGGGCGCGAACCTCGACGAGAAGTGGGACGCGTGCGTCGACGAAGTAGGAGCCGAGATCGCGCGCGTGTGGCGTCTCTACATGGCCGGCTCTCGTCTGTCGTTCGCGCAGCACCGCCTCGAGCTCCATCAGGTGCTGGGCGTGAAGGTCGGCGCCGACGGCGCGTCGGGGATGGCGATCAGGCCCGATTGGGAGTGACCTGCACCGATTTGGGGATGACGGACGGGCTGCGCATGACCAGGGCGCGATCGACCGATAATGGGATCGTGAGTGAGGCGACCGGGTTCACCCAGGCGGCGACCGGGTCCCGGTGCGCTTCGGTTTGAAGAACCTCCAGTTCCCGGGTTGGCCGGCGAGCACCCACCCGCGGTGCGTCTTCAGACCGTGATGCCAGCGGCATAAGCGGGCGAGGTTCTCGAGCCTCGTCGCTCCGCCTTGTCCGAGCGGGACGACATGATCGATCTCGAGGCCGTCTCTCTCGTCGCAATCGGGAACGACGCATGTCTGATCTCGGGACTCCAACGCGGTTCGTACGCGCGCCGGGATCGTACGCCCGAAATGACTGACCGCCCGCACGTCGGCGCCGTCGGTCAACACCGCTTTGATCACACCGTCGGACGCGAGACGTTGAGCCGTAGGAACAGGGACCGGTCCGAAGCCAGAAATCCGACAGGTCTCGCCGGCCTCAACCCGTCCCCGTTTCCGCACGGCTTCGTCGACGTGCACGTGGACGATCGCGCGGGGGCCGGGCGTCGTCTGATCGGCCAGGGATACCAGCGCGTCGGCGGCCCAAGCCTCACGGCCTTCGTGTGATCCCGAGCGCTGCGCCTGGTCGAACAATGCGCGCGACCGCGCCTGGATCGTCGCGATCAGCGGCGCTCCAGCGTCAGGCGTCAGGCGAGCATCGAGCCGCACAGCACCGTCCGGGTCGGACCAATGCCGTAGGTAACGACTCCGATGGAGACGTTCGTCTGCATCTTCATCTCGTGTCGCTGATGCGATCACGGAGCGACACTGCTCGCGTTATCCTGCAACCGATCCGTCAGTTGCCGTCTTTAAGAGTCCCTTCTCTGCAGTTGGATCGGCCGATGCGGCGCGAGCGATCTCTGCGGCTTGGAGCTGCGACAACGCGCCGGTCTTGAATGCCTGGGACGTTGCGGGCAACCCTTCGAGCCGCCGCGCCGTCTCGAGTGAACCGACCGCCGCCGCGACCGTCGTCTGCGCGTGCGACGCGACCCAGTGCGCGGGCGTCCGGTACCCCTGTTGCATCCACAGCCGGCCCTTCTCGACCCGTCGTGCCGCGAGCGTCCGCCCCGCCGTCGAGCTCCGCTCAAGTTCTGCGAACGCATCGACGAGCCGCGCCGCATCGCGCTCATCGACCACGTTGTCGATGCATCGCACGACATCACGCGCCATCGCGATCGCAGATTCCAATCGATCGATGCTCACACGACGGCACTACAACCCAGGTGTGACATGAAAGACCGTTGCGACCGACGCCTACTCGTCCGACTCGACGATCCGCCGGGCCGCCAGCAACGACGCCCACGCGTTCCGCGCGATCGTCTTGGCGGCGAGCCGTTCGACGAACTTCCCGATGAAACCGCCGCCGATGTCGTAGTCGATCTCGAGACGGAGTTCCGTCGTTCCATCGATCGGCGCGAGGAGCCATCGGCCTGATTGGCGCACGCCGCTATGTGCGGTCCATTCGATGCAGACCGGCTCTTCCCAGCGCGTCACCTCGACGACGCCGCCGACCTCCACCGAACCGACCTTCATCAGCGTTCGGTAGCGCGCGCCGACACCCGTCGACGGCTCGGTCAGCGGTTTCCACGTCGTCATCCCAGCGAGGAACGACGAGTAGCGCGAGGGATCGCCGACGAGCGCGAAGACCTCCTTCGGCTCGCGATCGATGTGGATCGTCTGCGCGACGCGCATCACAGGAAAGGAGGCAGCATTCGTTCGGCGGCGAGCGCCGTGAGCGTCTCCTGCATTCGGCCGGTCACGTAGCGGTACGCCTCGTCGTCGTCTTCGCCGAACCTCGCGCCGACGTCGATCGGATCGAGCACCTCGAGGCGGATCTTCGCCGGCGTCGGGAGGTGGCCGAGGAAGTCGCCGACGTTGATCCCCCAGGGCAGCGCGATCGACACGGGAAGCACCTTCAATCGCGCGAGACGATCCAGACGCAGCGCCTTCGCGATCCGCCGCCCGTCCGTCAGGGGCAGGTACGTGTCGTGCCCGCCGGCCGCGACGACCGGAACGATCGGTACACCGGTCTCACGCGCCAGCCGCAGGAACCCTTTGCGTCCGTCGAAGCGGATCTCGTGGCGTGCGCTGTACGGACGGTGGACCTCGACGTCGCCGCCGGGATACACGAGGACGCACGCGTCGCGGTCGAAGGCCTGCTTCGCCGCGTCGGGCCCGGCCGTGATGATGCCCCACTTCTTGGCGAGGTTGCCGAGGATCGGCCAGGATGTCACGAGCGCGTGCGCCAGCGAGTACAGCGGCCGGTCGACGCCGAAGTAGCTGTTGAACGCCAGGGAGAAGACGATGCTGTCCGGCGTCATGTTCCCGCCGGAATGGTTGGCGACGAACAGCACCGGACCTTGCTCCGGGATGCGATCCATCCCGCGCACCTCGGCCCGGAAGTACACTGTGGTCAGCAGCCACATGAGCGGCAGCTGGTTGCGGATGTACTCGGGGTCGCGCGCATCGAGATCGGCGGCGGCGCCGCGAACGAGATGGTCGCTGTCACGGACGGCCATGACGAACGCCAGTCTAGTATCGTCACTCGCCATGAAGGCACCCCGCTTCGAGCACTTCGATCAAGAGGTCGCCGACGCGTTCGTGCGCATCCACAAGGAACAGACCGGTCTTCCCAAGTTCCTCGGGCTCCGCGTGGAGGAAGTCCAAGCCGGTCGCATGCTCGTCTCGATCGAAGCGCGTAAGGAGTTCCACAATCCCTTCGGCAGCATGCACGGCGGGGTGATCGCCGGTCTCGTGGATCACGTCCTCGGCGCGGTCCTCTACCCCGTGATCCCGCGCGGCTATTGGGCCGCGACCACGGAGTTCAAGCTCAACTACCTCGCCCCGGTGCGGGAGGGAACGGTGACGGCCGAGGCGAACATCATCTCGATGACGAAACGCACCGCGGTCGTTCGCGTGGAGGTGACCAACGACGGCCGTCCGGTGTGCGCCGCGCAAGGGACGGTGCTGATACAGCAGCCGAAGGGGGCGTGACGATGCGCATCGGACTGCAGATCCCGAACTTCACGTTCGACGGTCCCGAGAACGAGATATTCGATCGGGTGAGCGCGCTCGCACAGGCGGCGGAGGAGTCCGGCTTCGACTCCGTTTACGTGATGGACCACTTCTACCAGCTGCCGGCGCTCGGCGGACCGGACAGGCCGATGCTCGAGGCGTACACGACCCTCGGCGCGATCGCCGCGCGCACGTCGCGCGTGCGACTAGGAGCCTTGGTCGGGGGCGTCACGTACCGCAACCCCTCGCTCGTTGCGAAGGCGGCGACGACGCTGGACGTGATCTCGAAGGGACGGGCGATCCTCGGCTTCGGCGCCGCGTGGTACGACGTCGAACACGAGGGCCTCGGCTTCGACTTCCCCCCGGTGCGCGAGCGCATGGACCGGCTCGAGGAGGCCGTGCAGATCATCCGCGCGATGTTCCGCGAGGAGGCGCCGAACTTCTCGGGGCGGTACTACCGGATCAAGGAGGCGCGCAACGTCCCGCGCCCGGTCCAGGCCGGCGGACCGCCGATCATGATCGGCGGCGGCGGAGAGCGGCGCACGCTTCGGATCGTCGCGGAGCACGCCGACATCTGCAATCTTTTCGGCGACCCGGAGACGATCCGGCACAAGCTCGATGTGCTGCGCGAGCACTGCGACGCCGTCGGCCGCGACTACTCGGAGATCGTCAAGTCCCGGCTGGCGACGCTGATCATCGCCGACACGGAGGAGCAGGCGGCCGCGACGCGCGAGCAGATGGCGCGCATCACCGCCCGCGGCACGAGCTGGTCGGTCGGCACCGAGAAGGAGATCCTGATGCAGGTCGAGGAGCTGCAGGCGGCCGGCATCGAGTACTTCATCTTCAACCTGCCCCTCGGCGGTCCCGACGCCGTCCGGCGGGCGGGCGAGCTGCTCCTGTCGCGCTGAGCCGCTTCAGGCCGTTCTCAGCTCGAGGACGTGGAACTGCGACGGCAGCGTGATATCGCGCGCGATGTGGAAGCCTGCCCGAGCGAACAAGGATTCGAACTGATCTTTGGTGCGCTCGCGGCCCAGACCCGAGGTGACGAGCATCACGAGATCGAACGACCGCGCGAACTGATCGGCCGGAGAAGGTTCCTCCGAGAGGACGTTCTCGATGACGAGCACGCGGCCGCCGGGCGCCATCGCGCGCCTGACGTTGGACAGGATCGTGACGCATGAATCGTCGTCCCAGTCGTGGACGATCGCTTGCATCATGTAGGTGTCGCAGCCGGCCGGCACCTCCTCGAGGAAACTGCCCGCGACGATCTCCACCCGGTCCAGCACACCGCGCTCCGCAAGTGCCGCGCGCGCCTGCTCGGCGACCGGCGGCAGATCGAACAGCACGGCGCGGACGTTCCGGTGAACGGCCAGGATCTCGGCGAGCATCCCGCCGGTCCCGCCGCCCACGTCGCAGAGGCGCGTCACCGTCGAGAAGTCGTAGCCCTT
The DNA here is from genome assembly GCA_044866075.1 of Actinomycetota bacterium. Classification (GTDB taxonomy): domain Bacteria; phylum Actinomycetota; class AC-67; order AC-67; family AC-67; genus JBASRP01. Next base: position 22,643 of record JBIOTQ010000078.1, read on the forward strand.
GGCCAGGATGGGGCCGGCGATCCGTGACGTCGCGGCGAGGGCCCGACTGAAGGTCTCGCCTGCGGCCGGGTTGGAAACGGTCAGGTAGTCCCAGAACTCGACGCCGAACGCCTCTCCCGCGGCGCTGTGTCCGGTCGTGAGCGAATGGCGGGCGTGGTTCCACATATCCCAGTGCCAGTCCGAGGCGAAGAAGCGGGCCCAGTCCCGCATGGACTCGGGATGGTCGCTGCGGAGGGTCGAGGACACGGCGTTGTTCTCGTAGCGGCCGTCGCCCGTACGGGCGAGCAGACCCCGGGACACCAGGAAGGCGAGCGCCCGATCGAGCGCGTCCGCGTCGACACCGGCCTCGGCCGCGAGGTGCGCCGCCGCGCGAGGACCGCCCGCGAGCAGATCGGCGATCCCGAGATCCGCCACGAGCGAGACGACCTTCGCCTCCACGAGTCCGTTCATGCGCTCCATGATCAGAAGGGGCGGCGGGACCATACGACCGTGGAAAAGGTGGAGCGCGTTCCGGACCTTCATCCCAGGGCGGGTGAGCCATGTGGGGGGTACGCGCGACCTTCTCATCCCTGCGGACATAGCCTCCCTCCCCGGGGCCGGATGGTCGGCCAAGTCTAGGGCGACCGGTCTAGAGAGTCCCGATTCCGGGCGGCCCGTCATGCCCGGAATGTGGCGGCGAATAGCCCGGGGGTCGTGCTCTAGATAGCCCGGGAGGACTATGTCTCGAACGCGCTCCGTGGCCGACAACTAAGCGTCTCCCGGAACCATCTGAAAGACGAATCGGCCAAAGGGGTGTCGGCGTGACGGTAGTGCTCGATCGGAACACCAGGATGCGGATGGCCGCAGCCGCGGTCGTCTTCGGCATCCTCGCCATGGCCGCCCCCTGGGCGACCAAGGCGAGCGACGGCCTGGTGTCCGTCATCGTCCGGGCGCTTCCCGGTCACAGCTCCGACGCCGAGGGCGCCGTCGAGGGCGCTGGCGGGCGGGTTCAGCGTCGTCTCGACATCATCGACGGCATCTCCGCGCGGATCCCGGCTTCGCGCATCCCCGCCGTCGAGAGCTCCGGCTTCGTGCGCTCGATCACCCTCAACCAGCCGATCCACCTGCTGCACGCGATCGACGGGTTCAACGCGGCGTCGGACCCCGGCTCCGTCTACAACCTGACCTCTGACATCAAGGCGAACGACCTCTGGCGCGCGGGGATCACCGGCCAGGGCGTCGACGTCGCTCTGATCGACTCCGGATTCCTCCCCGTCAATGGTTTGAGCGCCCCCGGCAAGGTGGTCCTCGGCCCGGACCTCTCGTTCGAGTCACAGGCGAGCAACCTCCGGTACCTGGACACCTTCGGCCACGGCACGCACATGGCGGGGATCATCGCGGGACGCGACGACGGCCTCACCCAGAGCCAGTACACGAGCCACGATAACTTCACCGGTGTTGCGCCGGACGCGCGCATCGTGAGCATCAAGGTCGCGACCGCCACGGGCGCGACCGACGTCTCGCAGGTGCTCGCGGCGATCGACTGGGTCGTGCAGCACCGCAACGACAACGGCATGAACATCCGGGTCCTCAACCTGTCGTTCGGGACGGACGGGATCCAGGACTACACGCTCGACCCGCTCACGTACGCGGCAGAGGTCGCTTGGCGCAAGGGCATCGTCGTGGTCGTCGCAGCCGGCAACTCCGGCTACGGCACGGCGAAGCTCAACAACCCCGCGTACGACCCGTACGTGATCGCCGTCGGTGCGGACGACACGCGCGGCACACCCGCGACGGACGACGACGTCGTCCCCGCGTGGTCGAGCCGCGGTGACGGCACGCGCAACCCCGACGTCGTCGCTCCCGGCAAGTCGGTCGCGAGCCTCCGCGCTCCCGGGTCCTACGTGGACGCGCAGCACCCGGAGGGCCGCATCAACACGCGCCTCTTCCGCGGCAGCGGCACGTCGCAAGCTGCGGCTGCGGTCTCCGGCGCCGCTGCGCTCCTGATCTCGCAGCGTCCGAACCTCACGCCCGATCAGGTCAAGAAGCTTCTCACCTCCACCGCGGTTCCTCTGCCGTCGGCCGACCAAGTCGCGCAGGGTTCCGGTCTGATCCAACTGAAGGCGGCCTCGGCGGCGCCGACGCCGGCCTACACGCAGACGTGGCCGGTCGCGACGGGCACCGGTTCGCTCGAAGCGGCGCGCGGCTCCGCGCACGTGGCCACGCCCGAGGACGTCGAGCTGCGCGGCGAGATGGACATCTTCGGGAAGACATGGGACGGCTCGACGTGGTCGGGCAGCTCCTGGGCCGGATCGACGTGGAGCGGTGGCCTGTGGAACGGCAGCACCTGGTCCGGGTCCACCTGGAGCGGCTCGACGTGGAGCGGCTCGACGTGGAGCGGCTCGACGTGGTCCGGGTCTACGTGGTCCGGGTCTACGTGGTCCGGTAGCACCTGGTCGGGTAATACCTGGTCCGGGTCCACCTGGTCGGGCTCGACCTGGAACGGATCGACGTGGTCCGGCTCCACCTGGAGCGGCTCGTCGTGGTCGGGTAGCAGCTGGTCTGGTAGCAGCTGGTCGGGTTCTTCGTGGAGCTCTGCAGGCTGGGGCTCCGAACCGATGGCTTAGGAGCCGTCATGATCATCTCCGCAACAGGACCTAAGATGCGCATGCCTCGGATCGCCGCACTCACCGGGCCCTCGGGCATCTGGACGCTGGCGATCGGGAGCGCGGCCGTCGCGCTGGCCCTCATGCTGGGCGCGGTTCGGCACCTCGCGGCGCCGGATCTCGGTTTCCACATGGCGTGGCCGGTGCTGGCGCTGATGTTCGTGCTCTCCGAGTTGTTCGTCGTCCACCTGCAGTTCCGGGGCGATGCCCACTCGTTGTCGCTCAACGAGGTCGTGTTGGTCCTTGGGCTCTTCTTCACCGAGCCGGCTGGGCTCGTGCTCGCGCAGCTGGTCGGCGCGGCGGTGGCGTTGATCGCGTTCCGCCGGCAGCAGGCGATCAAGGTGATCTTCAACCTCAGTCATCTTTGCCTCGAGGCGTCGCTCGCCGTGCTGGTCTTCGGCGTGCTGATCAAGGGGCACGCCGCGGTCGGCCCCGCCGGGTGGATTGCGGCGCTCGCGGCGTGCGCGGTCTCGTCGGCCACCGCCGGCGCGTTCGTTCAGACGGCGATCGCGCTCTCGCAAGGAGTGTTCGTGCGCCGCACGGTGGTCCGCAACGTGGCGTTCGCCCTCGCGGTCGCGGCGTGCAACACGAGTCTCGGACTTGCCGCCGTCCAGATGATCGCCCACGACGCGCGGTCTGCGTGGCTGATCGTGATGCCGGTGATCGTCGTCTACCTGGCCTACCGCGGCTACTCGCGCCAGCGGCAGAAGCACGAGAGCCTCGAGTTCCTCTACGAGTCCACGCGTCGCCTGCAGCGCGCGGCGACGATCGACGACGCGCTCCGGGTGCTGCTCGAGCAAGCGCGCACGATGTTCCGCGCCGAGATGGCTTGGATCACCTTCTTCGGTCCCGAGGACGGCCGTCCGATGCGCACGATCCTCGGGCCCGGCGACCGCGTGCAGGTCATCGACCCGATCGACCTCGACCCGCGCGAAGGCGTCTGGGCACGGGTCGCGGCCGAGGCGCAGCCGGTCCTGCTTGCGCGCCCCATCCGCAGCGAGCGGCTGCGCGCCTACTTCGACGGCTTCGGAATCCGCGACGCGATCGTCGCGCCGATCGCCGGCGACAACGGCGTGACGGGCACGATGCTCGTCGGAAACCGACTCGGTCAGGTGGCGTCGTTCAACGAGGAAGACGTCCGCGTGCTCGAGACCCTCGCCAACCACGCCAGCGTTTCCCTGCAGAAGGTGCGGCTCGTCTCTCGTCTCGAGGACGCGCTCGCGCATATGACCGAGCTCCACAAGGCGAAGGACGACTTCGTCGCGACGGTGTCCCACGAGCTGCGCACGCCGCTCACGTCTATCCAGGGTTTCGTGCAGACGATGCTGCGTCCGGACGCGTCGTTCCAGCCTGAGGAGCAGCGTGAGTTCCTCGAGGTCGTCGACCGGCAAAGCCGACGGCTGCGCGCGCTGATCGAGGATCTGCTCGTCGTGTCGCGCATCGAGGAGCACGAACCCGGCCCGCTGCCGTCCCTCGTCTCGATCCAGGCGCTGGCGCGGCAGGCCGTCGCCGACCTCGATGGCAAGCGGCGCGGGCACGACGTGCGGTTCCGCTTCGCCGAGCCGATGCCGCTCGTCAACACGGATGAAGAGATGACGTACCGCATCCTGAGCAACGTGATCGACAACGCCTTCAAGTACACGCCGGAGGGGTCCCTCGTCGTTGTGAGCGCACGCTCCGAAGGCGCGGGCGTTCGCATCTCGGTGGCCGATCAGGGCGACGGGATCCCCGATGAGATGCGCTCTCGGATCTTCGACCGGTTCTTCCAGGTCGATCAGAGCCACACGCGCGAGGTCGGCGGCGCCGGTCTGGGCCTGTACATCTGCCGGCGCCTCGCGGAGGCGCTGCGCGGCCGGCTCTGGCTCGAGCACTCGAACGCCGCCGGATCCGTGTTCACACTCTGGATCCCGAACCTCTCGACGGAGACCGGACTTCCGTCGGCGCCGGCCGAGCGTCAGATCGGAGCCGCGGCGTCCTGATCGTCCGACGCCGCGACGGCTGCGGTCTCACGGCGTCTCGTGATCGCGGCGTCGATCGCGGCGTCGATCGCGGCGATCACGATGATGATCACGCCGATTCGTAGCAGGATCGCTTCCTGTATCCCGTAGCGCACGAAGTCCCCCCAGCCGATGACGAGGCTCACGACGAGGTTGCCGAGGCTCGCCAGGACCAGCGTCAGGCCGGCGATCAGGAGCCACGCCCGGCGCTGGATGCCCCTCACCCACGCCATCAGGATCACCGAAAGGGCGATCAGTCCGAAGGCTCCGGGCAGCACGAACCGTCCTCGGGGGAAGATCCAGCGGCTGACGGCCCCCGGCAGGATGGGGACGGGTTTGGCGAAGACACGGAGGTCGTTGTCCAGGGTCTTCGGCAGGGTCTCGACGATGACGCGCGCGAAATGCTTCGGATCCGCGAGCGTGTAACGGTATCCGTTATCAGACGCGTTCTCGCTCACCCACCTCGCCAGGTCCGGGCAGCTGAGGAAGGCCTCGGTGAAACGGCCCATCTGCAAACCCGATAGTGCGGCGGCACGTTCGGCGGCGCGACAGGGGGGCATGCCCAAACGGTTTTCGTAGATCCTCTTCATCCGGGGGTCCTTCAAGACCAAGAGGCGGAGGCGGTACAGCGTCGTCGCCTCACCGATACGGAACCCCTTCCCCCAGGACGCGTACGAGCGATCGATCCGGGGCACGATCGCCGCGTACCACCCGAGCCCCATCGCCAGCACGAGCGCGGCGACAAGGGCCCACCGACCGCGGCCCCGATGCCGCAGCCCGTACACGGCGACGACCACGGCGAGGAGGGCGGCGAAAAGGGCGACGTCCTGGCGCGTGAACATCCACCAGAACGCGGCGAGGGTCATCCCGCCGAGCGCCAACGAAGACGTCTTCTTCACCCAGATGGCGAAGAGCCCGCCGGCGAGCACGCCCAAGCTGATCGAGAGCGACTCGGAGAGGAGGGAATAGTCCCACCGGGCGACGCTCGGCGTCAGGGCGAGCGTGAAGCTCGCGGCCAGGACGATGCTCTTCGCGGTAACACCGCGCATGTGTATCCACAGCCCGACGCCGAGAACGCTCCACGCCACGGTGCCGATCACCCACTGCGCGACGGCGCGCGCGTGGTCGGTCGGCAGGAGCGAGTAGAACAGCGGCACGCCCCACAACCGTGGTGCCCGTCCGGTGAACGAGACCGGATGCGCGAGCAATCCGCCCCCGCCGGCCCTGTTGCGGATGTACGAGCTGGTGTCGTACGAGGTGAAGACCTGGAACCGGAAGAGGATGATGAGGCGCGCGATGAGGAACGCCGCGATCAGCGACCCGGCGATCACCAGAGCGCGGTGCTCGGACAGGACGGCACGCCAGTCCCTCTTCGATGGCTGGAGCGCCTGCGGATCAAGTGCGAACGTCTCGGCAGCGTCCGCGCCGGCGTGCGTCGATTCCAAAAGAGGCCCTCAGAGAATTTGGCCCTTTATATCAGCCGGGACCGGCCGCAGGAGCGAGCGAAAGAGCTTCGCTCAGGCCGGAACGGGACGGCACAGCATCTGCTGGCCACCGGTGGCGACGAGCATGCCGCCCTGCGCCCAGATCTGTGCGCTGCTCCCGATCAACCCGTCGGTCGCGATCGGCGACTCGACACGGGAATAGAGCCACTCCGCGTGCGGGGCGAGGCGATGGAAGCGAACGGAGAGCTCGATGGTCGGCGCGACGAAGGACGGCGGCTCCGCGAGCGCCATCATCGCCGCGGGCCAGCCCAGGGTATCGATGAGCACGAGGGACCGCGCCGCGTCGAGGAACGGATCGTCGAACGTCGCGCCCGGACGGAAGCGGCACCAGCTCTCGCGGAGCGGCGGGCCCGGCGGCCGGTCCCACCAGCTTCCCTCCCACAGCTCGAGCGGCCGCTCCTCGATGTTCGACCAGAAACGCCAGTAGGGGTTGTCCGAAGCGACGTTCTGCCAGGCCTCGAGACCGTCGGGACCTTTCACGTCGGGGATCGGTGCCGCGTCGTACTCGATACCGTGCATGCCCTCGTCGATCGTCCACACCGTCGCGTCCAGGAACGGTTGGTCTTTCTGGATGAGCGTGACCCGGATCGCTTCCGAGCGCCTGGCGGCGCGGATCGTCGCCACCTCGATGTCGATCGGCGCGAAGGACGCGACCGCGAGGTAGTTGCAGGAGTAGCTCGCCGGGCGACGGAAGCGGCTATGCGCGCCGGCCGCGCGGAGCGCGATCGTGGAGACGTACCCGCCGGCCGGGCCCCACAGCTCCCAGGCGTCGGAGAGCACCGCGCGGTAATGACCGCCCATGCCCTCGACGGCCGTATCCGTCTGGAAATCCCCCATCGGATCGTGCACGAGCCGATCCTAGCGACGGGTTGTGACGATCCGCCGTGGATTTCTCTCTACACCGAGCGCAACGCCTCGGTCGGCGCCAGCCGGGCCGCGCGCGCGGCCGGATACAGGCCGGCGATGCCGCCCATCACGAGCGACGCCCCCAGGCCGCCGGCGACCGCGATGGGCGGGACGAGCAGCACCCACCCGCGGGTGGCCGCGAAGATCGCAGTCGCGGTCACGCCGAGAGCGACCCCGACGGCGCCGCCGACGCCGGACAGCAGCAACGACTCGCTGAGGAACTGTGTGCGAACGTGCCGCTTCGTCGCGCCGAGGGCTCGGCGCAGCCCGATCTCGGGGCGCCGTTCGAGCACACTGATCACCATCACGTTGGCGATGCCGACGCCGCCGACGAGCAGCGCGATCGCGCCGAGCCCGAGAAACAGAGTCCGGAACGCGATCTGCGCCGCGGCGCGCGCCTGCAGCGCGTCCGACGGCCGTTGCACGTCGACCTCTTCGGGGTGTTCGGGGTTCGCCGTCGCGCCGAGCAGCCCCCGCACCCGCGCGACGTCGTCGGGGTCGGCGCGGACGTAGATGCGCGACGCGGATGTGCTCGCGTCGAGGCGCTCCTCTGAGACCGGGCGGCCGATCAGCGCAGCACGATCGAGGTCGGGCGACAGTGGCAAGGGATCCATGATCCCGATCACGGTGTAGTACTCGTCGCCGATCAGCACGCGCACTCGTCCCGACAGGTCGTAGATGCCGAGCCGTTCGGCCGCGACGCTGCCGAGGACGACGGTCGGATACTTCGCGGTCGCCTCGTCGAGGAACCGGCCCTCGGCCATCGACCCGCCGAGGGTCGACAGCAAGGTCGTGTCGACGGCCCGGACGCGAAGCCCGTTGCTCTCGCCGCGCGGGATCCATTCGGAGCGCCGAACGCGCTCGGACAGAGAGGTCGTCGCCGACGAGACCGTGACGCCGTCGATGCGGCGCACCATCTCCTCGGCTTCCTCCGGCAGCGTGACGTCGTCGCCGAAGATCGTCTTCCCCGGCGCGGCGGTCAGAAGATTCGTGCCGAGCGTGTCGAGCTGCGACAGGAGATCGGCGCGGCTCGAGTCCGACAGCGCGAGGACGGCAACCATCGACGCGACGCCGATTGCGATCCCGAGCGCCGACAACGTTGAGCGCAGCCGCCGCGTGCGCAGGCCGCCGGCGGCGACGCGCGCGAGGTCGCGGGCCTTCATGACCGCGTGTCTCCGACGACCAGCCCGTCGCGCAGCTCGATGCGCCGCGGGAAAGACGCGGCGATGTCGCGGTCGTGCGTGACGAGAACGATCGCAGTCCCGTCCGCGTTCAGCTCGCGTAAGAGGTCGACGATCTCTGCGCTCGACGCCGAGTCGAGGTTCCCGGTCGGCTCGTCCGCAAACACCAGCGCCGGGCGCGCCAGCACCGCGCGCGCGATCGCGACGCGCTGCCTCTCGCCGCCCGACAGCTTCGACGGTGGGTGATGCATCCGGTGCGCGAGCCCGACCCGCGCCAAGGCCTCCTGCGCGCTCGCGCGCCGGTCTGGGTGGGGCACGCCCGCGTACAGGAGGCCGTTGGCGACGTTCTCGAGCGCCGACATGCCGTCGAGCAGGAAGAACTGCTGGAACACGAACCCGATGCTCGACGCGCGTAGGCTCGCGAGCGAGCGGTCGGACGCCCGGGCGACGTCGTGTCCGAGGACGAACACCTCGCCCTCGGACGGGCGGTCGAGCGTGCTCATGACGTGGAGAAGCGTCGACTTGCCGGACCCGGACGGCCCCACGACGGCGACCGGCTCGGCTTCGTCGATCTCGAGCGTCACGCCGCGCAGGACCTCGACGTCGCCCGGGTAGACCTTGCGGACGGCGCGCAGCTCGATGGCCGGGACGCTGCGGTCGCCGTCCATCGAGCGCCGCACGGTGATGGGGGAGCGCACGAACATGCTCATTCCGCCGTCACCACCCTCGTGCCCTCGCCGATCCCGGAGCCGGAGATCTCGACGTATCCGTCGGCGTACGAGCCGGTCTCGACCGGCACGAGGTGTGTCGTGCTGCCGTCCACGACCTCGAGCGCGTAGCCGCCGTTCGCCCGTGCCAGCAGTGCGGACACCGGCACGGCGAGGACGTTCTTCGAGACGCTGGTCGCGACGCGCACCTCGACCGGTGCCTCGTCGAGGCCGTCGACGGTCGCGCCCCTGTCGAGCGAGATCGTGACGGTGATCGTCGGATCGCCGCCGCCACCCGGCTGGTCGCCGTCGTTGGATTTCGCGACGCGTCCGACGTCGGTGATAGTCGCGTTCACGACACGTCCGGTCGGGAGCTCGACCTGCACGCGGTCGCCTTTCTTGACGAGTCGCTGCCGCCGGGCCGAGAGGTCCACCGTCACCGTCCGCGCCGTCGCGGTCGTCGTCATGATCTGCCCTACGGCCGGGTCCCCAACCTTCGCCTGGTGTGACCCGATCCGCCGCGGGCCGGGCAGGAACACGAACGACCCCTGCGGCAGTACCCCGGTCTGGTCCACGCCGATCTTGTCTTGCCACCGCTTGACCGCGGCAGTCGTGTCGGCCGTCCATTTCCCGTCGACGGTGCCCGGCCGCTGGCCGAGCGCGCGGAGGTTCTCCTCGAGCTGTTTCACGTCGGTGCCGTTGGACACGCCGGGCCCGAGCGTGCGCCAGACGGGGATGTTGCCGAACAGCAGCCGCACGGCCTCGCCGTTCACGCGGTAGAGCACGCCGCCGCGATCGACCACGCTTCCTTCGGCGGCGAGCGCGGTGATCGTGCCGGGCAAGCCGCCGCCGAGGGTCCGGGAATCGGCGTACCCGAGCGAGCCGTTGAGCGTCGCGCGGTCGACGAGGTCCTTCCGTTCGACGGGCGCTGTGTGTCGGTCACCGGTCGTGGCGGCGGGCTCCTTGGGTTGGGAGGTGAGCGCCGCCCGCGCCCCGACCCCGGCGCCCGCGGCCACGGCGATGACCCCGATGGCGATCAGCGCGCGCTTCATCAGTTCGCCCCGTCCACCGAGGTCTCACGCTTGAAGTCGCCCTTGTTGGGGAGCTTGTCCTGGCAGGCTTCCTCGGCCGCTTTGAACTCCTCGCTCTCGGGATCGGGACCGTTCTGGGCGCTTCCGTTGCCGCTCGCGTCGAACTTCTGGATGAAGCCGCCCTCACCGGGGTCGGGCATGTCGATGCCGTGCTCGCGCATGCACTTGGCGAACTCGAGCATCTGGTCTTCAAGCTCGGCGCGTTCCTCGGGGGTCAGGTCCTGACCCATCTTCGGCATCTTGTCCTCGCAGGCTTTCATGGCCTCCTCGAATTTGGGATCGGGCGCGCCCTTCTCGCCGCCCCCGTCGCTTCCGGCGGCAGGTTCGACGGCGATCCTGAAACGTCCCTCGCCGTCGGAGTCGGCTTCGACGTCGACCCCGTGGTCGCGCATGCACTTGGTGTACGCGACGAGCTGATCGTCGGCGGTATCCGCCGACGAGTTGGACCCGGCGCGCGCGGCCCCGCCGCAGGCGGAGGCAACGAGCGCGAGGGCGGCCAAAGCCATGCTGAAACGAGCGGCTTTCATGGTCTCACTCCTTCCGCGATGGGAACGTCCATCGGCGCGAAGGCTGCCCGCTCGGGGCTGTGCGCGACCTGAGAGTTGCTGAGAACACTCTCAGCCTTTCCTCACGAGATTCATCGATACTCCGA
>JBIOTQ010000079.1:0-49791 GCA_044866075.1 Actinomycetota bacterium
ATACGTCGACGTGGCCGGCTGTCAGGCAGACGCGGCGCAGATCGTCCTCAAGCTCGCTCAGGCCGGCGTGACATCGGTGATGTTCGCGGGCGATCCGCTTTGCCCCGTCACGCTCACCACGGCAGCGCAGGCGGCGGGAGCGACATGGGAGTGGATCGTTTCCGGTTCGTACCTGACCGACACGAACTTCTTCGCTCGGCTCTACGACCAGACGCAGTGGAGCCGCGCCTTCGGGGTTTCCCTCGAAGCCCCCCTCGTTGCGATGGGAGACTGGTACAAGATCTACAAGCAGGTTCGACCGGACCGCACCCCGAGGATCGATGCTCTGGATGCACTCCGACAGATGATGCTCCTGTCAACGGGCCTACACATGGCGGGATCGAGACTCACGCCGTCGACATTCCGTGCCGGGATGTCGCGTGCGCGACCCTCCGGCGGCACGCAAACGGTCCCGCGGATCTCATATGGCCCGAAGGTCGTCGAGGGCATGTCGATGTGGGATTACACGGCCACCGACGATATGACCGAGGTTTGGTGGGATCGAGACGCGGAGCCGAGCGGGGGATACCGATACGTCGCGGGAGGCCGTCGCTATCTGTGGGGGAAGTGGCCGAGCACCACGCCTAACGTGTTCAACGACGCCGGCAGCGTCCTCGCATACAACACGGCGCCGGATCAGTGACATGAGCGTGAAGCAACCCCGCACACGAAAAGAGCACCACGCCGAGGCCGCCGGAGCCCTGCTGTCGCTTCTCGCGCATGATTTGCGTGAGCCTCTCGGTCCGATCGGGCTCGCCCTTTCGATGATCGCCGAGGGATCACCGTCCGACCCTGCCGAACTGGCGGACTTCGCCGAGGCCCACTGCGGACGTCTCCTTCGCTTGATCGACGCCGTTCTCTGGTCGATGCGTCCCCCGGGCCTGGTCGATGTCGAGCGGGCCGATCTGGTCGAGGTTGCCGCCGATGCGGCGGAGATCGCCCGGCTCTTCGGGACCGCATGCGTCATCGACGCGACGTCGTGCGTGGTGAAGCTGGCGATGGCGCCCGTACGCGACGCCATCGCCGGTCTCCTCGATTGCGTGCCGGACCGGACGACGGCCGGACTCTCGATCAAGCCCCTCGGGGAGCGAGCCACGCTGAGCGTCCAGGCGGACGGCGTTCGCTGGAACGATGCGCTTGCCCGCGATGTGCCGCACGACTGGCAGTCGGCCTTCGTTCTCGGCGCGGCGGCCGTCTTTGCCGCGCACGGCGGCGAGATGGATGCGCAGGAGGGCGTCGTGACGGGCTGGCTTCCCTGTTCCCCATGAATCGGGTGGTGCGTTCGCTGCGAACGACCAGCGGGATCCTCGTCCCGCTCGTGCTGGCGCTCGGCGGTGCAACGGCCGTCGCCCTCGCCCCCGCCTCGAGCGAGACGTTCGCCGTGGCGGCCGCCCCGTCGGAAAACTACGTGCTGGCGAGGGCAACATTCGCTCCGGTTTCCGCTTCTGGATTGGTCACCGCCGCGGAAACGTCGCGCTCGGCGAGCGAACCCGGCGCGATCGCGGCGCAACCCGACGCGTCCACGCCCGCGCAGACGATCGCTCCGCAAGCCGTCCTCACGGTCCGGATGTCCGCCGACCGCGAGGAGGCTCGTCCCGGCCAAAAGATCACGTACACGGTCGTCGTCGGCAACGTCGGTACGGGCGACGCCTCGACGGTGACGGCCGAGAGCCATGTGCCCGCGGGAACCACGATGGGGGAGGGCGGTTGTATCAGCAGCGGCGGGACGGCCACGTCGCCGTGCTTCCCGGTCGAGGGGCCCGGTGACGGTGATTCGTCGGCCGAGCACATGTCGCACACGTTCGGCGCCCTCCGTCCCGGCGAAGTCGCGGTGTGGCGCTTCACGGTGACGGTGAACCTCGACACGCCGGTCAACAGAGTCATCAAGAACCACGCGCACGCGCAGGCCACCGACGTTGCTCTCGTCACCAGCGACGAAGTGATCGTGACGGTGCAGTGATGCGGCGCCGGATGCCTCGGTACGCGGACCTGCCTATCCGCGTCAAGCTGCTCGCGCCGTTCCTGGTCGTCATGGTCGTGTGGGGCGGGCTCGGGAGCTATGTCCTCGCCCGCAGCGCCGTGACCGAGGCCCGCGGCCGGGCGACGACCATGCTCGCCGAATCGCTCGACGGCTCCCGCGCCGCATTCGCCGATGCCGAACGTGCGTTGATCGAGACGGTCAGGCTGTCCGCGAATACGCAAGGCGTGGCGGAAGCGCTCGCACGAAGCGACCACGCCCAGCTGCAAAGACTTCTGGTGCCCCTCTCGCTCAACGCCAACGCGAACATGGACGTGGTTCTGCGGAACGGCGCCCTCGTCGAACGGATCAATCGCGGGAAACCCGAGACGCCGCCCGGCCCGCCCCTCCGCCATCCCTCCGTGCTCAAGGCGGCGCGGGGCGCGCGCGACGATCGCGGGTCGATGTGGAACGGGCTCACCGAGGATTCGTTCTTCGTCGCCGGACCGGTGCGTGACCGGACAAACCGCGCCATCGGCGCCATCGTCGTCAACGAGAGCCTCGACCGGCTCGCGGGACGCATGTCGAGGGGAAACACGGCCGGCGTGACGATCTTCTCATCAGCGGGCGCGACACTTGCATCGAGCACGACCGAGCGGATGCCCTTCCGGGCGAGCGGATCAGGGCTGCGCGCGGAGGTTCGGGTAGATGACGCCGCGTTCGAGGTCCTGTACGGACCGCTCGAGTCGCGTGGTGAGCGCGTCGGCGACCTGGCCGTCGCGATTCCGTCTTCGAAGGCAATGGGATCCGCCCGGCGGACCGCGATCACTCTCACCATCCTGGCCGGACTCGCCGCGGCCGCCGCAGCGGTCGTGGGTTTGTTCTCGGCGCGCGCCATCCGTCGCCCCCTGCATCGCCTCGGTGACGTGGCCCGAGCGATGGAGCACGGCGACCTGCAAGCACGAGCGCGTATCTCGTCGAAGGACGAGGTGGGCAGGCTCGCGTCGGCATTCGACACGATGGCGAATGAGCTCGAGGCCTCGCACCGTGGCCTCGAGGAAAAGGTCGCCAGGCGAACGGCCGATCTCGCTCGAGCCAACGAAGAATTGATGCGCGCCAGCGCTGCCAAGTCCGCCTTCGTCGCCACGATGTCGCACGAGCTTCGCACACCTCTGAACGCGATCAACGGTTTCGCCGAGATGCTTGCCGACCCGATGTTCGGCAAGCCCTCACTGAAGACCACTCGCGAGCTAGGCGGCCACATCGCGATCAGCGGGAGGCACCTTCTCACCCTCATCAACGACATGCTCGACCTGGCCAAGGTCGAGGCCGGAAAGATCGAGATCCGCCCCGAGCCGACCGACCTCGTCGGGGTGATGCACGAGGTACTGGCCGTTGTGCGCCCCCTCTCCGATCAGAACGGCTTGCGGCTGTCGATGAAGGACGGCGCGGAGGCGCCGCTCGTCGAGGTGGACCCAGCGCGTCTGCGCCAGATCCTTTTCAATCTCTTCGCCAACGCGATCAAGTTCACGCCGGAGGGCGGCAACGTGCAGGCCGAGATCGAGGCCGGGAACGGTTCGGTCACGGTTTCGGTGATCGACGATGGCCCGGGACTCGCGGAAGGGGAAGCCGCGCGCATCTTCGAGCCCTTCGAGCGGGGACGCGCCTCGCGGACCGTGGAAGGCGCCGGTCTCGGACTGACGCTCGCCCGTCACCTCGTAGAGCTTCAGGGAGGCCGGATCTGGGTGACGAGTCGCCGCGGTCGCGGCAGCAGATTCTCTTTCACCATTCCGGTGGCCGGCGCAGGCGGCGGTGCTACCGACGCGCAAAAGGAGGAGAGGGCCAGTGCCTAAGTGCATCGTGGTGGTGGAGAACAACCCCATGTCTCGCGAACTTTCGCGCCGCGTGCTCACTGTCGGAGGGTACAAGGTCGTGTGCGTCGGCGACGCCGAAGAAGCACTTCGCGTCGTCTCCCGCGTCGTACCGGACCTCGTTCTGATGGACCTGAAGTTGCCCGGAATCGACGGCATCGAAGCGACCAAGCGTTTGCGTGCCTCGCGGAAGACCGCGTCGGTGCCTATCGCCGTGCTCTCCGCGCAGGCGTTCGGTGAGGACATCGAGCGTGCGAGGCGCGCCGGCTGTATCGATTACCTCACGAAGCCTATCGGGGCGCGCCAGCTCCTCGAACGGGTGCGCGCATTGGTCGGAGACGATCCCGTCGACGGCAACCGGACGAGGCGGGTCAAGGGAGGAAAGAGATGACCCGCCCCGGATTCGGTCGCGTCGTGCGCCAGGCCACCTCGCCCCGAGCCGTGGGCGTGTTGATCGCCGATGACGAGCCGCGCATGCGCTGGCTACTCCGACAGGCCCTCTCCGATGTGCGTGAATTCACGGTCGTCGGGGAAGCTGCCGATGGAGAAGAAGCCCTTGAGATCATGCGTCGGCACGCGCCCGACGTGGCCCTGATCGATCTCAACATGCCGGTCCTGGACGGGATAAGCACCATCCGCGCTTTGCGTGAGACGGCTCTCCACACCCGTGCCCTGGTGCTGACGGCGAAAAACGATCGCGAGGCGATCGCGGCTGCGATCGAAGCGGGAGCCGACGGATACGTTCTGAAAGGTTGCTCGGCCCAGGAGATTCGCGAGGCCGTGCGGACGGTGGGACACGGCGGTGCGGTGCTGACGCCCACTGTCGCGCGCAGCGTCCTGGACGACTACGTCGCGATGATGGAGGAGAAACGCGCGCGGGACATCGCTGTGATCCGCACGCTCGCGAACGCGGTCGAGTGGCGGGACGAGACGACGGGCCTCCACGCAAGCAACGTAGCTCGCCTCTCGCTGGAGCTCATGCGAGCCATGCGGGGATCCGAACCCGACGAGGATCTCGTCTATGGGTTCCTGCTGCACGACGTGGGGAAGATCGGCATCCCCGATCGCATCCTCCTCAAACCGGCCGCCCTCACGCCGGATGAGTTCGAGGAGATGAGGCGACACGTGGAGATCGGCGTCGTGCTGGTCGAGCCGCTCGGTTTCCGGGACATCGTCCTCGACATC
The DNA here is from genome assembly GCA_044866075.1 of Actinomycetota bacterium. GTDB lineage: Bacteria > Actinomycetota > AC-67 > AC-67 > AC-67 > JBASRP01. Next base: position 5,053 of record JBIOTQ010000079.1, read on the forward strand.
ATCCGCTGTCATCACGAGCGGTGGGACGGGGACGGCTATCCGCGCGGCCTGCGCGGCGACGAGATCCCCTTCGAGGCCCGGATCTTCACCGTCGTCGACGCGTTTGACGCCATGACCTCCGATCGCCCCTACCGCAAAGGCATGACGATCGATCAGGCGCTCGAAGAGCTTCGTCGCGTCGCCGGGACGCAGCTGGATCCGTCCTGCGTGGACTCGTTCGTCGCACTGCCGGCGTCCCTGCTGGCGCGATGAGTATGTGACCTCTACTCACCGGGCGGTCACGCGTTGGGGACCCTCGGCTGGACCTACCATGATCGGCGACGGACGGGAAGCTCGCCGCGGTACGCGCGCTTCAGTCCTTCGATGTCGCTCTTGTCCATCCGCAGCATCGCGTGGGTGACGCGCCGCCTTTCTCCGGGTCGGGATCGTTCATGAGCTCGCTCAGTCGCCGACGACCGTGATCCGGTCGTACGTCGTGGTGCGCTGCGCCGGCGTGCGACGGATCGCGCGGATGGCGTCGTTGAACTCGGCCGGGTCCGTCTTGATGCCGTGCGTCGCGCCCGCCATGCGGGAGATCGTCTCTTCCATGAGCGTGCCGCCGAAATCGTTGCAGCCCCCTTGAAGCATGAGCTGCGAGCCCGCGATCCCGAGCTTCACCCACGACACCTGGATGTTGCGGATCGCGCCGTACAAGAGGATGCGCGCCAGCGCGTGCATGCGGCGGTTCTCCGCGATGGTCGGGCCCGGCCGCGCTTTCCCGGCGAGGTAGATCGGCGCGTTCTGATGGACGAACGGTAGCGGAACGAATTCCGTGATGCCGCCGGTGTCGTTCTGGATGCGCGCGATGCGGCGCAAGTGCGCGACCCAGTGCGGCGGCGCGTCGACGTGTCCATACATGATCGTCGACGTGGTCGGGATGCCGAGCGCGTGCGCGGTGCGGATGATCTCCTCCCACGTATCGGCGGGTAGCTTCCCTTTCGTCAGCACCCAGCGGACGTCGTCGTCGAGGATCTCGGCGGCGGTCCCCGGCGTCGACCCGAGCCCCGCGGCCTTCGCCTCCGCCAGCCATTCGCGGAACGAGATACCCAGGCGGGCGGCGCCGTTCATCACTTCCATCGGACTGAAGGCGTGGATGTGCATGTCGGGGACGCGCGCTTTGATCGCGCGCAGGATCTCGAAGTAGTGGTCGCCGGGGAGATCCGGGTGGATGCCGCCCTGGATGCACACCTCGGTCGCGCCATACTCGCGCGCCTCGACGGCGCGTTGCGCGACCTCGTCGAGCGAAAGGAAGTACGCGTCGGGATCGACACGCCTCTGCGCGAACGCGCAGAAGCGACAGCCGACGTAACAGACGTTCGTGAAGTTGATGTTGCGGTTGACGACATAGGTGACGACGTCGCCGACGGCGTCACGGCGGTAATCGTCGGCGATGCGACACAGCTCGTCGAGCGCTTCTCCGTCGGCGTCGAAGAGCGCGAGCGCGTCGTCGTCGGTCAGCGACCTCGCGTCCGCCGCCTTGGCGAGCGCGGCTTTCACGTCGGCCGGCGCGCGCCGCGGGCGGGAGGCCCAGGCGCGCGACGCGTCGACCTCGAGTGCATCCCAGTCGCCGTGGACGAGCGTTGTGTCGACGCGCAGCCCGCGCGTCAGGTCGGAGCGCGCGGCGGTGTCGTTCTCGATCAAGCGGAGGGCGTCGTTCATCGGCGCGACCGGGACGACGTCGGGGTCCTGCCACGCGGCGCCCTCGGCGCGAACGCCGGCGCGGGCGAGGCCGTCGGGCCCGGCGAGCGCCTCGACCGGACCGCGCATCCTCCCGTGCAGCCAGGGATCGGGCTGGAGCGCGTAAGACGGATAGACGGTGAGCCGCGCACGCAAGGTGTAGCCCCTCGTTTCGGTCGCCGCGCGCAGCCGGTCGAGATGCGGCCAGGGTTTCTCCGGGTTCACGTGGTCGGGCGTGACCGGCGATACGCCGCCCCAGTCGTTGATGCCCGCGTCGAGCAGAAGCGGGAACCCTTCGTCGGACAGGTTCGGCGGCGCCTGCACGTTCGCGCGCGGGCCGAGGACGAGGCGCGCGACCGCGATCGCAGCGAGGAACTCGTCGGTTCCCGGATCGGGATGATCGGCCATCGCCGTCGCCGGCTTCGCGCGGAAGTTCTGCACGATGACCTCTTGCACGTGCCCGTAGCGGCGCGACAGCTCGCGGATCGCGAAGAGCGACTCGGCGCGCTCGGCGAGGGTCTCACCGATCCCGACCAGGATGCCTGTGGTGAACGGGATCGCCAGGCGCCCGGCGTCCTCGATCGTGCGCAAGCGCACCGCCGGCTTCTTGTCCGGCGACCCGTGGTGCGCGGCGCCCGGCGTCTCGAACAGCCGATCCGACGTCGTCTCGAGCATCAGGCCCATGCTCGGCGCCACCGGCTTGAGGCGCATCATCTCTTCCCACGACATCACGCCGGGGTTGAGATGCGGCAGCAGGCCGGTCTCCTCGATCACGGCGATCGCCATCGCGCGCACGTACTCCAGCGTGGTGCGATACCCGCGCTCGGCCAACCAGGCGCGCGCTTCCGGCCAGCGCGCCTCGGGCCGGTCCCCGAGCGTGAAGAGCGCCTCGAGGCACCCCGCCGCCTGCCCGGCGCGCGCGACGTCGAGCACCTCCTCCGGCGTCATGTACGGCGCGGCCAGCTTGTCCGGCGTCGTCGCGAACGTGCAGTAGCCGCAGCGGTCGCGGCACAGCCGCGTCAACGGGATGAAGACCTTCGGCGAGTACGTCACGACGCGTCCCACGCCGGCGTTGCGGACGCGGCACGCGATGCCGAGGAGTCGTTCCAGATCGTCGCCGCGCGCGGCGAGGAGAACCGCCGCCTCCTCCTGCGACAGAACCTTGCCGTCGTCGGCACGGCGCAGGGCGCGCCTCATCTGATGGGAGAGATCAAGCACCGGCGGGGCCGCTCCGGCGGACATCGCGCGGAGCCTACCATCTACGCGAGCGGCCGGTGGCGGCGTTCCGGCCCGGCGGCGATACTCCTGCGGTGATCGTCGTTCTCGCCGGCGGCGTCGGCGCTGCGCGCTTCCTGCGCGGGGTGGTCCGCGTCGTGCCGGCGGGCGACGTCACCGTGATCGGGAACACGGGCGACGACATCGAGATCTACGGCGTCCACGTCTCGCCGGACCTCGACATCGTCATCTACACGCTCGGCGGCGCGATCGACGAGGAGCGCGGCTGGGGGCTTGCCGGCGACACACACGTCATGCTCAGGGAGCTGCGCGCGCTCGGCGTCGATGCGTGGTTCACCTTGGGCGACCGCGACACCGCGATCTGCCAAGCGCGCTCGATGGCCCTCGCGGCCGGCGAGCCGCTTTCGTCGATCACCGCGCGGATCGCCATGCGCTTCGGCGTCGGCATCCGGCTGCTGCCCATGACCGACGATCCCGTGGCGACGCGCGTGCTCGTCGCCGACGAGGAAGGCCACGAGCTCGACCTCCACTTCCAGGAGTACTGGGTCGGCCGCCGCGCGCGCGACGAGGTTCTGGCGGTGCGGCTGGACGGCGCCGAGAAAGCACGGCCCGGGCCGGGCGTCCTCGAGGCGATCGCCGACGCCGAGGCGATCATCCTGGCGCCGTCGAACCCCGTCGTGTCGATCGGGACCATCCTGGCGATCCCGGGCATCGGCGGCGCGCTGCGCGCGACTGCGGCGCCGGTGGTCGGCGTGTCCCCGATCATCGGCGGCGCGCCGGTGCGCGGGATGGCCGACAAGCTGATGCCGGCCGCCGGTGCGGAGGTGACGGCGCTCGGCGCCGCGTCGCTCTATCGCGACTTCCTCGACGGCTGGGTCATCGATCTGGTCGACGCGTCGCTGGCGCCGGACATCGAGGGTCTGGGCGTCCGCGTCGAGGTCGCGCAGACCCTCATGCACACGGTCGAGGACGCGGCGAGCTTGGCGAAGGTCTCTTTGGAACTCGCGCGCGGCCTGCGGCCCTGAGCGTAGAGCCTTCGCAATCGACGTACACTCCTGCCGATGCGCATCGAAGTCTTCCCCGTCGAGGGACTTCCGGAGATCGAGGAGGGCACGGATCTAGCGACCCTCATCGCCGATCGGTCGACCGTGCGTGACGGCGACGTCGTCGTCGTCACGTCGAAGGTGATCTCCAAAGCCGAAGGCCGCGTCGTCGAGGTCGACCCGACCGACCGCGAGAGCGCGCGAGCCGCCGTGGCAGAGCGCGAGGCGCGGCGCATCGTCGCGCGCCGCGACGACCTCATCATCGCGGAGACCGAACACGGTTTCATCTGCGCCAACGCGGGCGTCGACGGCTCGAACCTGCCGGCGGACCGGCTGGCCCTCCTCCCGCTCGACCCCGACGGCAGCGCGACGCGCCTGCGCGCCGGCCTGAAGGAGCGGGGCGCCGACGTCGGCGTCGTCATCAGCGACACCTTCGGGCGCGCCTGGCGCGCCGGGCAGACCAACGTCGCCATCGGGGTCGCCGGCGTCAGACCGATGCGCGATCACCGCGGCGACAAGGACACGTTCGGCTCCTTGATGGAAGCGACGATCATCGCCCTCGCGGACGAGATCGCCGCGGCGGCCGAGCTCGTCATGGGAAAGACCGACGGCGTCCCCGTCGCGATCGTGCGAGGACTGGCGAAGGACGCCTTCGGTGAGGGAACGTCGCGCGAGCTCATCCGGCCCGCCGAGGAGGACCTCTTCCGCACCGGCACCATGGAGACCGTCGAGAGCCGCCGTTCCATCCGCGCGTTCTCATCAAGGACGGTTCCGCAGGCCGTCGTCGAGCGCGCCGTGGCGGCCGCCGCGACGGCACCGGCGCCGCACGGTTCGCGCGCGCCGAAACCATGGCGCTATGTCTGGCTGCGTAATGAGACCCCGCGCGGACGGTTCCTCGACGCGATGGCGAACGCCTGGCGTCAGGACCTCGAATCCGACCGCACGCCCGAGCGGGTCATCTTCGAGCGTCTGCTCCGGTCGCGGACCAGGCTCGCGGAGGCGCCCCTCCTCCTCGCGTGCTTCACGTCGCTGGCGTATTCCGACCGCTATCCCGACGCGAAGCGGTTGCTCGCCGAACGCGAGATGTTCCTCGCGTCGACGGGCGCTGCTTTGCAGAACCTCATGCTCGCGCTCAACGCGCAAGGCGTCGGGTCGTGCTGGCTCTCGACGAGCCTCTTCTGCAGCGAAGAGTCGGCGACGGCTCTCGGCCTCGGGCCCGAGTGGCAGGCCGTCGGCTGTGTGATCGCCGGCTATCCGCTCGAGGAGCCCGCGCCGCGCGGACCGATCGACCCCGGCGACTTCCTCGACGTGCGGTGAGCTTTGGATAACGACTTCTACACGTGCGAGGAATGCGGATTCCGGTACGGACTCGATCGCGCGGCCGAGGTTGGTCGCGCCATCGGATCCGGTGTGACTGCGATCGTTTCGATCCTGACCGATGACACGCACGACCTGCGAAGCCGCCGGGCGCCCGAGGTGTGGTCGCCCTTGGAGTACGGCTGTCACCTGAGGGACGTGCTCCTCGTGCAACGCGAGAGGGTCCTCGCGGCGCGCCGTACGACGCGGCCAACGTTCGAACCGATGGGTCGGGACGAGCGCGTGGAGCACGACGGCTACGCGCAGCAGGTGCCGGGCGATGTGGCCCGCCAGCTGTCCGACACGGCGGCCCTCTTCGTGAACGTCCTGGCACGACTCGATGACGCCGATTGGGAGAGAATGGTCAACTACAGCTACCCCCAACCGTTCGAGCGATCGTTGCGATGGGTGGCGGTGCACACCCTCCACGAGGTCCACCATCACCTGATGGACATCAACCGCCAGCTCGGCTCGTAACGGCGGATCGATCGACGGCGCCCCGCTAGGCGATCAACCCTCGGATGAAGTAAGCGAGGAACGCCGCCGTCGACACGTACAACAGCGGGTGGACCTCCTGCGGTTTCCCCTTCAGGATCTTGATCGCGGTGTACGCGACGAACCCCGCGCCCACGCCGTTCGTGATCGAGAACGTGAACGGCTGCAGCACGATGGTCAGCAACGCGGGGATACCGATCTCGGCGTTCTGCCAGTCGATCTCCTTGACCAACGTCATCATGAAATAGCCGACGAGGATCAGCGCGGGAGCCGTCGCCTCGGGCGGGATGACGCCGGCGATCGGCGAGATGAAGAGGCACGCGAGGAACAGGATCCCCACGACGACGCTCGTGAGCCCGGTACGCCCGCCGGCGGCGATCCCCGACGCCGACTCGATGTAGGTCGTGTTCGACGAGGACGACGCCGCTCCGCCGGCGGCCGCAGCGAGGGAGTCCACCACGAGGACGCGCCCAACGGCCGGAAGGCGTCCCTGGCTATCGGTAAGCCCCGCCTGCTCGCCGAGGCCGACGGCGGTGCCCATCGTGTCGAAGAAGTCCGACAGCATCACGGCGAATATCGCCACGCCGGCGGAGATGATCCCGAGCTTCGCGAACGAGCCGCCGAGGGAGAAGTTCCCGAGAAGATCGAAGTCTGATCCGCTCGGGATGCTCGCCCATTTGTCGGGAACCGCGGCGATCCCGTTCTTCCAGATCGACAGGTCCTTGATCTCGTTGACGATCGTCGCAAGGACCGTGGTGCCGAGGATGCCGAACAGCAGCGCGCCGCGCACCTTCTTCACGACGAGCGTGGCCGTGACCACGAACCCGAGGAAAAAGACGAGCACCTTCCAGTTCGACAGCTGGCCGAGCACGACCGGCGTGCCGCCCTTCTCCGGATTGCGGATCGCGACACCCGCGTTGGTGAGGCCGATGAACGCGATGAACGCGCCGATGCCGACGCCGATCGCGCGTTTCAGATCGAGCGGGATCGCATGCAACACGGCCTCGCGGAACCCGGTGACGACCAGGAACGTTATGACGAGCCCCTCGAGGACGATCACACCCATCGCGTCCGGCCAGTTGAGCTTCAGGGTCGCCACGAGGGTGAATGCGACGTAGCCGTTGAGGCCGAGACCGGCCGCGAGTGCGAAGGGGTAGTTGGAGACGACGCCCATCAGGATCGTCATGACGCCGGCGACGAGCGCAGTGACGATGAGGACCTTCGGAAATGCGAGCTGCGTCCCTTGCGGATCCTTGACGGCGCCGAGGATCGTGGGGTTCACGAAGAGGATGTATGACATCGTCATCCACGTGGTCACCCCGGCGACGACCTCGGTCCGGAGATTGGACCCGCGCTCGGCGGTCTTGAAGTAGCTCTCGAGCCCGGCGCCGCGCGCCGACGCGACCGTTGCCATCCCGACCCCCCTCCTGCCGGGATGCCGCCCCCGGCCGCTCGTCGTGAACGCAGGACGGTTACGGGGGAAGAGCCGGCGTGAACCGGCCGGCCGAGCGAACGATACCGCCGGGGACAGGGCCGAACAAGGACGCCGCGGAACGTCGTCGAGAGGTCGTGCCGGGCCTGGAGGAGCCGTGCTATAAAGCCCCCCTGGCATGGCCGACAAGCGAGAAACGAAGCGCGAGCGCCGCGAGGTCGCGAAGCAGCGGCGCATGGAAGAGCTGCGCCGGCGTCAACGCAAAGAGCGCCTGCGCAAGTTCTGGTATGCGGGAATCTCGATCCTCGTGATCGGCGGGATCGTCGCTGCCGTGATGGTCTCGAGGGCGGCCTCCGGGCGCGCCGCGAAGGAGCTCAACAAACTCGTTCCGACCGCGGGATGTTCCGCACTCCAGAACCCGCCGGACGAGGGTAACTCGCACAAAGCCCCACCCGAGCGCGTCACATACAGGACCAACCCGCCCACGTCCGGGAACCACTACGCGAACACGTCGTTCACGGGCGTCCTCCCCAACCCGCTTCCGTCCGGGCTCCGGGACGAGAACCTCGTCCACAACATGGAACATGGGCACATCATCATCTGGTACAAGCCGGATCTCGACCCGCAGCTGCTCGACTCGCTTAAGTCGTTCGTGCGGGGGAACAACACGCATCGCATCCTTGTGGTGCGGGCCGACATGCCGTACAAGCTCGCGTTGACGGCGTGGACCCATCTCATCGGATGCACGAACCCGAACGCGAAGGTCGTGGATGTCGCGAAGAAGTTCGCGGATGTCTACCAGGGCAAGGGCCCGGAGGGCGACAGGCCCGGTACTGCCTACACCGGGAGCTAACCCCGCTCGCGCAAGTCCTCCGCATCGGCAGTGGCGTCGACCCTCGTAACCGTCGCCCCGGCGTCGTCGACGGCCACGTGTTCGGCACGCCAGCCCTGCGAGGCCAGTACCTGCCTGATCTCAGGCTGACGCTCCGGCGGACAGACGAGGAGCAGCGCTCCGCCCATGCCGGCTCCGCAGAGCTTGCCTCCGAGCGCTCCGGCTTGCCGTGCGAGCGCGTAGGCACGATCGACTTCGGGCGTCGCAACCTGCCCATGGAGCTGTCGCTTCGCGCGCCACGCGCGATCAACAAGTCCGCCGACGGTCGCGATATCGCCGCGCTCGAGCGCGGTTCGCATCAAGTAGGCCGTGTCGCGGAGCTCCAAGAGCGCAAGGCACGTCTGCCCGTCGGACGCGATTCGCCGCGCGAGCTCGGCGAGCGGGACCGCGGAGTTCCGGCGCGCGCCGTTGGTGAACAACAACAGATGGCTCTCGAGCGCCCCTCGGCTCTCCGGCGTCATCTCCACATGTGTCACCGTGACGGTTCCGTCGCGTAAGAACTCGTAGAGGTTGACGCCGCCGAACGACGACACGAATGGATCCTGTTTGCCGCAGGGACGGCGAAGGATCACCATCTCGATCCGCGCCGCGGTCTGGGCGATGCGCCAGTTGTCCATGCGGTCCCCGACGTGCGCCGCCGCCGCGGTCACCAGGGCGACGCACACGGCAGCAGATGCGCCGAGCCCGACGCCCGCCGGGACCTCACTCGACACGCTGAGGCGTGCGTGATCGAGACCAAAATGCCACGCGACGGCCTTGTGCAGTGTCACGAACTCGCGCGAGAGGAACGGATGTCGCATGCGGCGCGCGTACTTCTCCGGTGTGATCAGCTCGCGCACGTCGTGGTCCGGGGAGACGAGCTCGAGGCCGCTCAGACGGTCGGCGATCGTCGCGGTGGCGCCGCGCGAGATCGCGAGTGAGACGACGGCGCCACCGTGCTTCTCGTACCAAGCGGGGAGGTCGGTGCCGCCGCCGGCCAGAGAGACACGGCCGGGCGCGTGAGCGACGACGGTATCCATGATCGAACAGAGCCTGAAAGCGACGGGAAAGAGAGCGGCCGCCGGAGAGACGGGCTCGCCGTGCTCCCGGGCGGCCGCCGAGTCGCCTCTTATTAGGCCATGCGCGCGACGGGCGCGACCGGTGCGACCGGCTGACGCTCGTTCTCGGGAAGGACGGCCGACAGGGCCTCCCAGACCGCGGACGCGAGGAACCGACGGTGCCCGCCGAGCGTGCGGATGTACGGGAGCTTGCCGGCGTCGGCCCAGCACCGGACCGCGCGGTGGCTGACGCGGAAGAGCATCGCGACCTCGCCGGTCGTGAGGAGCGCATCGTCCCGACGGTGACCGTTCTGCATCGCCATCGCCTGACGGCGAAGACGCTCGATGAGACGCTCGCGCGTGCCGCTGGTGTACGGAGTCTTCGTCATCTCGCTGCCCCTCCTTCGGGTTTGTGCGACGGCCGCTCTCTCAGGGCGTCCGTCCATGCACCAAAGGAAACGAGCGAGCGAATGAAACCGCGCGGTCAGAAGGCACGTAGCGGCGTCCGCGAACATCGCGAATCCGGACGAAGCCGGGCGAGCGCGCCACTGCGGGACGCGAAATTAGGACCCAGGTCCCAGGTGTACTGGCCGATAAACGTCTCGCTCGGCCCTATCGGCCTCCCGCCCACCCAGCGGCCCGATCGGTGCTAAGGGCCCGCGATCGAGAAGCCGGTCTGACGTGACTCGGGTGTCGGCGGCTCGAACTCGCGCGGGATGCCGAGGGCGCTCACATCCCCGAAGAAGATGAGCGCGTAGGGGGTCGCGGGCGGCAAGGACCCTTCGGTGACCTTGATCAGCATCACGTCTTCGCGCCGCCAGGTGATCGTGCCGTGGATCCACCCGGCGCCGCCGCGCAACGCCACCGATACCGCGTCTCCGTCCTGGAGTTGGTCGAGCAACCTGCGCTCCATCTCAGTCTCCCCGTTCGTCGGTGCGGAACCAATCGATCGTCCGCGCCAGGCCCTCGCGGACGGGGACCTTCGGTTCCCAGCCGAGGATCTCGCGCGCCTTCGTTATATCCGGCTTCCGCACGCTCGGGTCGTCCACCGGTCGCGGCTCGAACACGATCTCCGAGGCAGACCCGGACAGCTCCTTGATCATCCCGGCGAGCTCGAGGACCGTGTACTCCTCCGGGTTGCCGATGTTCACCGGGTCGTGGTGATCGGAGCGCAACAGACGCACGATCCCCTCGATGAGGTCGTCGACGTAGCAGAAGCTCCGCGTCTGGCTGCCGTCGCCGTGGACGGTGATCGGTTTCCCTTCGAGAGCCTGGACGATGAACATCGTGACGGCGCGGCCGTCCTCGCGGCGCATCGACGGGCCGAACGTGTTGAAGATCCGCACGATGCGCGTGTCGAGCCCGTGGGAGCGGTGGTACGCCATCGTCATCGCCTCGGCGTACCGTTTCGCCTCGTCGTACACGCCGCGCGGCCCCACCGGGTTCACGTGCCCCCAGTAGTCCTCCGGCTGCGGGTGGATCTGCGGGTCGCCGTACACCTCCGAGGTCGACGCCAGGAGGTACGTCGATCCCTTCTCTTTCGCCAGCCCGAGCGTGTTCCACGTGCCGAGCGCCCCGACCTTGAGCGTCGGGATCGGATGGCGAAGGTAATCGATCGGGGACGCGGGGCTCGCGAAATTCAAAACGGCATCCACGCCGCCGCCGAGGAAGAGCGGCTGCGACATGTTGTGATCGACGAACGTGAATCGGTCGTTCTTCGAGAGATCATCCACGTGGGAGCGCCGCCCGGTGATGAGGTTGTCGACGCACACGACCTCGTGACCCTCGGACAGGAACCGCGAGCAGAGATGGAACCCGAGGAATCCCGCTCCCCCGGTGACGACGATGCGCATCACTAGCGTCCGACGCCTTCGTAGGTGAAGCCGAGCTGCCGCAGCCGGTGCGGGTCGAGGAAGTTCCGCGCGTCGACGACCACCGGCTCCGCCATCACGTCCTTGACGCGCGAGAAGTCGAGCCAGCGAAACTCGTTCCATTCGGTGAGGAGCAGGAGGGCGTCGGCGCCCTCGACCGCGTCGAGCGGATCCGTCGCCCGTTCGATGGCGTCGCCGCCGACCATGGCGTCCACCGCCGGGTCGTACGCGCGGATCCGCGCACCGCGGGCCAGGAGCTCCTCGATCACGGCGAGCGACGGCGAGTAGCGCACGTCGTCCGTGTTCGGCTTGAACGCGAGCCCCCACACGGCGATGCGCTTCCCCTCGAGGCCCCCGGTGAGCCGGTCGACCTTCGTCGTGATGGAACGATGCTGCGCGTCGTTTACCTCGAGAACGCCGCGCAACAGACCGAAGTCGTAGCCGTTCCGCTCGGCGACGCTGATCAGCGCACGGCAATCTTTCGGCAGGCACGAGCCGCCGAACCCGGGACCGGGACGCAGGAACTCGAATCCGATCCGCGCGTCGTACCCCATCCCGAGCGCGACATCCTTCACGTCCGCGCCGACCGAATCGCAGATGTTCGCGATCGCGTTGATGAAGGAGATCTTCGTCGCGAGGAACGCGTTGGCCGCGTACTTGATCATCTCCGCCGTGGCCGGATCCGTGACGATCAGCGGCGCGCCGAGCGGACGATAGAGCTCGGTGAGGAGCCCGGCCGCACGCTCGCTCGTGGTTCCGATGACGACGCGATCGGGATGCATGAAATCGAAGACGGCCGACCCCTCCCGGAGGAACTCGGGGTTCGACGCGACGTCGAACTCGATCTGCGCCGGAAGCCTCTCGGCCACGATCCGCTCGACGATGTTCGATGATCCGATCGGGACCGTGCTCTTGTTGATGATGACCTTGTAGTCCCCGATGCTCGCCGCGATGTCGACGGCCGCGCGCTCGACGTGTGAGAGGTCGGCGCTCCCGTCCTCCGCCGGCGGGGTCGGGACGCAGATGAACACGAATTGCGCGGGGCCGACACCCTCACTCAGGCTCGTCGTGAAGCGCAGGCGCCCGGCGTCCAGGCCCCGCTGAACGACCTCTTCGAGCCCGGGCTCGTGGATCGGGATGACGCCGCCACGCAGCTTCTCGACCTTCTCCGCCACGACATCCACGCAGACGACGTCGTGTCCGAGGTCGGCGAAGCACGCGCCGGTGACGAGCCCGACGTATCCGGTGCCGACGACGCAGATCTTCATGGGGTCGATGAGCGTAGCACGGCTTCTAAAGGCCCACGGGCGACCCGAAATCCTCGCGCATCGCCCGTGCCGCTGCCGGACGGTACACTCGCGTTCTGCATAGTTCTGGACCGCCCCTGGCGCGACCCCCGAGGTGATCGTGCGAATCGTAAGCGTCGTGGGGGCCCGCCCCCAGTTCGTCAAAGCGGCCGCGGTGACGCGCGCCCTTCGCGCGCGACCCGGCGTCTCGGAGACGCTCGTCCACACCGGACAGCATTACGACCCCGAGATGTCGGATGTGTTCTTCAGCGAGCTCGGACTCCCGGAACCGGACCGCGAGCTCGGCGTGGGGAGCGGCACGCACGCGGTGCAGACCGGCGCCATGCTCGTCTCGCTCGAGGGTGTGATCGCGGAGGAGAAGCCGGATCTCGTCCTGATCTATGGCGACACGAACACGACGCTCGCCGCGGCGCTCGTCGCCGCGAAGGCGCTCGTCCCGATCGGACACGTGGAAGCGGGGATGCGTTCGTTCAACCGCGCGATGCCCGAAGAGATCAATCGCGTGTGCGCCGATCACCTCGCCGCGATGCACTTCTGTTCCACGCAGACGGCGGTCGACAACCTGCGAGCCGAGGGCGTGACGGAGGGCGTTCACCTCGTCGGCGACGTCATGGCAGACCTCGTTCGCCTGTCACTCCCCCACGGCAAGAAGAGCGCGCTCGACGAGGCGGGGGTGACGGCCGGCGCGTACTACGTGCTGACGCTGCACCGGCCCGCCAACACGGACGATCCCGAGCGGCTGGAGACGATCTTGAGCGCGGTCGCCAAGCTCGACGCTCCGGTCGTGTTCCCGATCCATCCCCGGACGCTCGCCGCGATGGAGGCCGCGGGGATCCGCGGCGACGGCGCGCTCCGGCCCGTCCGTCCGGCCGGGTACCTCGCCTTCCTCGCGCTGCAGGCGTCCGCGCGCGCGGTGCTCACCGACTCGGGCGGGATCCAGAAGGAGGCCTACGTGCTCGGCGTCCCGTGCGTGACGCTGCGCGGCGAGACCGAATGGACCGAGACGCTCGAGACCGGCTGGAACGTGCTCGCCGACGCCGACCCGGAAGCGATCATCGCCGGCGCCGCTCGCGAGGCTCCGGCGGAGCATCCCAACCTGTACGGCGACGGCCGCGCCGCCGAACGGATCGCCGACATCTGCGTTTCCGCGCCATGAGCGACCCGTCGATCCACCCCACCGCCGTCGTCGAGGACGGCGCGTCGCTCGGGGAGCGGACCGCCGTCTGGCATCACGCGCACGTCCGGGCCGGCGCCAAGATCGGCGCGGAGTGCGTGATCGGCAAGGGGGTGTACATCGGGGCCGGCGTCACGATCGGCGACCGGTGCAAGATCCAGAACGGGGCGATGGTCTTCGAGGGGGCGGTCGTCGAGGACGGTGTGTTCGTCGGCCCCGGCGGCCAACTCGCGAACGATCGCTTCCCCCGGGCGGTGACGCCGGAGGGTGCGCTCAAAGGCCCCGACGATTGGCGGCTCGGGCACGTGACGGTCGAACGCGGCGCCTCGATCGGCGCCGGGGCGATCATCGTTCCCGACGCGCGGATCGGAGCCTGGGCCATGGTCGGCGCCGGCGCCGTCGTGGCCCGGGACGTCGCCGCCCACGAGCTGGTCACCGGCACTCCTGCGCGCCACGCCGGGTACGTCTGCTCGTGCGGCCGGCGCCTCGAACGCGACGAGGCGACGTGGCGGTGCACATCGTGCGGGCGCACCTTCGACCTGGATGGAGCCGGGTCGTGATCCCGATCGCCCGGCCGATCCTCGGGCGTGAGGAGGAGGAGGCGGTCGCGCGCGTCCTGCGGTCCGGTCGCCTCGCGCAGGGCCCGGAGGTCGCCGCGTTCGAAGAGGGTTTCACCGACGTCGCCGGAGCGAGGCACGCGATCGCGTGCGCGAACGGCACCGTCGCGCTGCAACTGGCGCTCCTCGCCCACGGGATCGGGCCCGGCGACGAGGTGATGGTCCCATCGCTCACCTTCGCGGGGTCGGCGAACGCCGTCGCCGCGTGCGGCGCGACCGTCGTCTTCTGCGACGTTCGCGACGACGATTTCTGCATCGACACCGACGACGCCGAGTCCCGTGTGACCGCCGCGACGAAGGCGGTGATGCCCGTGCACCTGTACGGGCAAACGGCCGACATGGACGCCGTCGCAGCGCTCGCCCGGACGCACGGCCTCGTCGTGATCGAGGACGCGTGCCAGGCGCACGGCGCAACCTTCCAAGACCGGCCCGCCGGCTCGTTCGCCACCGCCGCCTTCTCGTTGTACGCGACGAAGAACATCACGACCGGCGAAGGCGGCGTCGTCACCACCAACGACGACGCGATCGCGGACCGGCTGCGCCTGCTGCGCAACCACGGGTCCGCCGAGCGCTACGTCCACACGACGTTCGGTCTGAACATGCGGATGACCGAGATGCAAGCGGCGATCGGTCGCGTGCAGCTGCCGCATCTGCGCGACTGGAACGCGCGCCGCCGGGAGAACGCGCTCTTCTACGGGACGGAGCTGGAAGGGATTCAGGGACTCGTGACGCCGCTCGAGCTCGCCGGCCGCGGCCACGTGTGGCACCAGTACACGGTCCGCGTCCCGGGGCGCCGCGATGCCGTCCTGGAGCGCGTGCGCGACGCGGGCGTGGGGGCCGAGGTCTACTACCCGATCCCGGCGCACCGGCAAGCCTCGTTCCACGATCCTTCCTCGCTCCCGGTCTCCGAGCGGCTGGCCGGCGAGGTTCTGTCCGTCCCGGTCCACCCTTCGCTCACCGATGACGAGCGCGCTACCGTGGCCAAGACTCTGGCCGGCGCGATGATGGAGACGACATGAGCGATCCGCGTGTGGTGGTGGTCGGCCTCGGCAAGGTCGGCCTGCCGCTGGCCGCGTACATCGCGCGGGCCGGTCTGCGCGTCACCGGGGCCGACCTATCTCCGGAACGCGTCGCGGACGTCAACGCGGGCCGGAACCCCATCCCGGGCGAGGGAGGCCTGGACGACGCGATCGCGACGGCGTCCACGGACCATCTCCTCATCGCGACGACGGACACGACGGCCGCGGTCCGCGAGGCCGAGGTCGTGGTGGTGATCGTTCCTCTCTTCGCGCTCGACGACGGGAAGCTCGACTTCTCCGCACTCGACGCGGCGACCGACGCGATCGCCGAAGGAGCGCACGCCGGCCTCACGGTGATCTACGAAACGACGCTCCCCGTCGGCACCACGCGCCGCTACGCGGCGCAGCTGGCCGACCGCGGCGGACTCGTCCTCGGTCGCGACATCTTCGTCGCCTTCTCTCCGGAGCGCGTGTACTCCGGCCGCATCCTGCAGGACCTCGACGCGTACCCGAAGATCGTCGGGGGCGTGGACGAGGAGTCGACCGCACGCGCGGCCGCGTTCTACCGTCGCGTCCTGCAGTCGGCGGACGTCGTCGAGGTGGCGTCGGCAGAAGCGGCCGAGCTCGTGAAGCTGGCCGAAACGACGTACCGGGACGTGAACATCGCGTTCGCGAACGAGCTCGCTCGGTACGCCGCCGAGCGCGGCGTCGACGTCGATCAGGTCATCCGGCTGGCGAACACGCAGCCGTTCAGCCACATCCATGCGCCGGGCGCCGGGGTCGGCGGCCACTGCATCCCGCACTACCCGCATTTCCTTCTCGCCGACGGCGCCGACGCCCCGCTCGTGCGGCTGGCGCGCGAGATCAACGCGACCCAACCGGCGTGGCTCGTCGACAGACTGGGCGAGGCGCTCGGCGGCCTCGCGGGAAAGACCGTCCTCGTGCTGGGCGTCGCCTACCGCGAGGACGTAAAGGAGATCACCACGAGCCCCGCCCTCGACATCATCCGCGCGCTCGCCGCACGCGGCGCGAGCCCGTCCGCGAACGATCCCTATTTCTCGGAGGGCGAGATCCGCGATCTGGACGCGCAGCCGGCGTCGCTCGACGAGATCGGCCGCTTCGACGCCGTCGTGTTGCAGGCGAACCATCGCGCCTACGGAGACATCGAGTGGGAGCGCGTGCTGCGACCCGGCCAGCTCGTCGTCGACGGACGGAACGTGCTCGATCCCGACCGCATCGCCGCCACCGGCGCCACCTACCTCGGCGTCGGACGCACGACGAGGACGGGGCGATGAGCCGAACGCTGCGCGTCGGCGTGATCGGCCTCGGCGCCATGGGCCGGCATCACGCGCGGGCGTGGGGTGAGATCCCCGGCGTGGAGCTCGTCGCGGTCGCCGACGCGGACGCGCGCTCCGTGGAGCGCACGGCCCGCGGCCGCACCGTGAAAGGGTTCACCGACGGCGACGCCATGCTCGGCGCGGTGGAGCTCGACGCGATATCGATCGCGGTGCCGACGAACCGGCACGAGGAGATCGCCGTCCCCGCGCTGGAGCGCGGTATCGCCGTCCTCATCGAGAAGCCGCTGGCCGGCGACGCCGCCGCGGCGCGGCGCATCATCGCCTGCGCCGAACGCACGGGCACCGTCGCGACGGTGGGACACATCGAACGCTTCAACCCGGCGGTCCTCGAGCTCGAGCGCCGGCTGCGGGAGGCGCCGCTCGGCCGCATCTTCCAGATCAAGTCCCGCCGCACAGGGCCGCTCGCCGCCCGGATCCGCGACGTCGGAGTCACGATCGACCTCGCGACGCACGATCTCGACATCATGCGGCATGCGGTGGGGGCACCCGTGACGCGCGTGTACGCCGAGACCGCCCGGCGCCTTCACTCGACCCACGAGGACCTGTTCATCGGGTTGCTGCGGTTCGCGAACGACGTCGTGGGATTGCTGGACATCAACTGGCTCACGCCGACGAAGATCCGTGAGCTCTCCGTGGCCGGCGAGCGCGGCATGTTCGTCGTCGACTACCTCGAGCAGAACCTGACCTTCTACGAGAACTCCGAGGCCGATCCGAACTTCGACTCGCTCTCCGTCGTCTCCGGGGTCAGCGAGGGCAACATGGTGCGCTTCGCGATCCCGCGGGCGGAGCCGTTGCGCGCGGAGCTCGAGGCGTTCGCCGCCGCCGTCCGCGGGGAGGCGCCGCCCGGTGTCTCGCTGCACGACGGGCTGGCGGCCGTGCTGCTCGCCGAGATCGCACTGACGTCCTCGCGGGAGGGACGCGCGATCGACGTCGACGAGTCGAAGCTCCTGGCCGCCGTCCCGGTTTCCCCCGCTCCGTAGCATGACCGTAAGCTCCGCCGGCACACGCCGCGCGCTCTTCGTAACGCACTCGTACTACCTGCGCGATACGCGCCCCCGCCGCCTCGCGACGGCGCTCGCGGACGCCGGTTGGGAGGTCGAGGTGCTGTGCGCGCGCGACGATGGTGAACCGAGACACGAGCGCATCGGCGCCGTGAGCATCCGGCGCTTACCGGCGAAGCGACGGCGAGGCTCGAAGCTCCGCTACATCTTCGAGTACGCGTCGTTCGGGGCGATGGCGTGGACGGCGATGGCGACGCAGTACCCTCGCCGTCGCTACGACCTCGTATGGGTCCTGTCGATCCCCAACATCCTGGTGCGCGCCGCCGCGGTGCCGCGGCTCGCGCACGCGCGCGTCGTGCTCGACGTCCGCGACCCGATGCCCGAGTTCTTCATGTCCAAGTACGGCTTGCCGAGGGAGGACCGGGTCGTGCGCGCCCTCCTCGTCGAGGAGAAGATGGCGTGCCGCTACGCATCCCACGTCGTCACCGTGCACGACGCGATGAAGACGCTGCTGCTGCGAACCGGCGTCGGTGAGGACAAGATCAGCGTCGTCATGAACGCGCCCGACCCGCGTGTGTTCGGGGGCCCGAGCCCGGCGTCGACACGCGACCCCGACGACCGGACGATCCTCTACACGGGAACCGTCGCCGGCCGCTTCGGGATCGACGTCCTGGTGCGGGCCGTGGCCGCGTTGAAGGACGAGATCCCGCGTCTTCGCCTCCGCGTGATCGGGGACGGCGACGCCGTTCCGGAGCTCCGAAACCTCGCACGCCACCTCGGCGTCGCGGACCGGGTGACCTTCGACGGTCCCGTGCCGCTCGATCGCATCCCCGGCATCGTCCGGTCGGCGTGGGTGGGCGCGACGGCGCACCCCAACGATCCCTTCATGCGCTACTCGCTCTCGACGAAGGCGCTCGAGTGGTGCGCCATCGGCCTGCCGGTGATCTGCTCCCGCACCGACGCGCTGGACCGCGCGCTCCGCGACGACGAGGTGACGTTCATCCGGCCGGGCAACCTCGACGACCTCATCGGCGCGCTCAGACGGGCCGACGCCGATCCGGAGGCTCTCGCGGCGAAAGCGGCATCGGCGCGGGAGTCGGTGAAGCGGTTCGACTGGGCCCGCGAGAAGGGAAGGCTGCTGACGATCGCCGCCGGGTAGGCGCCTTTCCCGCGCAGAAAAGGCCTCCTTCCGCGGGTACAATCCATGCGGACCCCGCCGAAAGGACGTCCGTGAAGCTGATCCCGACCCGCGACCTCGACGTCGTTCACATCCGGGCGCAGGAGAGCCGCCGCGTTCGGTTCCTTGACTTCGATCAGTTCATCGTGGAGGCCGGACGCGGGATCGTCGCGTTCTTCCACTACATCCGGGAGGTCTGGCATCGGCGTGCCCTCGTGCCGGTCCTGGCCGGCCGGGAGCTCAAGAGCAGCTACGAGATGAACATCGTCGGGTTCGGTTGGTGGTTGCTCGAGCCGCTGTCGATGACGGCCGTGTACTACGTCCTCATCAACATCCTGACCAGCCGGGCGGCGGCCGATCCGACGCGGCTACTGTCGATCCTTCTGCCGTTGCTGTCGTTCAAGTGGCTGTCGCAAGCGCTCGTCGGTTCCATGGGTGTCGTTCGCGCGAACGCGTCGTTGGTGACGGACGTCTATTTCCCGCGTGCGCTTCTCCCGTTGACGGAGATCGTCACCGGCATGGCGCACTTCGGCGTCGGACTCTGCGTCGTCCCCTTCTTCATGCTCGTGCTCGGCGTCGCACCATCGTGGACGCTGCTCTGGCTGCCGGTCGTTATCGCCGTGCAGTTCATCTTCATGCTGGGACTGAGCTATCCGCTGTCCGTGTGGGGTCTGAACTACCGCAACCTTCCGGGACTCATGAGCAACATCCTCCGGCTCTGGTTCTATCTGTCGCCCGGTCTGTACACGCTGGACACGGTGCCGCCGGGGATGCGGACGATCATGCGCTTCAACCCGCTCACCGGGATCTTCCAGGGCTACCGCGGCGCGGTCCTCACGCGGACCTCGCCGGACTGGACGTTGTTCTACGCCGCCGCGGTCGGCATCGTCTCGACCCTGATCGGCGGCTGGTACTTCTCGCGGCGCGAGCCGCACTTCGGGAAGCAGCTGTGAGCGTCCCCGCGATCCGCGCGCGCAACATCGGACTGCGGTTCCGGATCCGCAGCCACGCCGCCCCCCAGACGGTCCACGCCGGCCTCGTTCGTTTCGTGAAGCGCCGTCCCGCGGCCGCGGACTTCTGGGCGCTCCGCAACGTCAGCTTCGACGTCGAACAGGGAAGCGTGCTCGGCATCATCGGTTCGAACGGATCCGGGAAATCGACGCTCCTGCGCGTGCTCGCTCGGATCTACGCTCCCGACGAGGGCGAGCTGCGCGTGCGCGGCAAGATCTCCAGCCTCATCACGCTCGGGGCCGGCTTCCAGCCGAACCTCTCGGGCATCGAGAACATCCATTACAACGGACTCCTACTGGGTCTCACCCCGCGCCAGATCGAGCAGAAGCTGGACGCCATCGTCGCCTTCGCCGACATCCCCGATTTCATCAACAACCCGGTGCGCACGTATTCGAGCGGCATGCGCGCGCGCCTCGGCTTCAGCGTCGCGGTCCACGTCGATCCCGAGATCCTCGTCGTCGACGAAGTGCTCGTGGTCGGCGACGCGCGCTTCCGCCAGCGGTGCATCGAGAAGATGACGGAGCTCTTCACGCAAGGGACCACCGTCGTGATGGTGCAGCACAACATGGACGCGATCATCTCGATGTGCCATCGATGCATGTGGCTCGACAAGGGACACATCAAGGAGATCGGTACCCCGTACGACACCGTCAAGCACTATCTCGAAGCGCAAGGCCTCCCGATGATCGACGTGCAGCCGGGCATGGCGCAGACTATGGTGAACGTTCCCGACGCCGTTTCCTGAGCTCGCGGCGCGCGCGTATCGCGCGTTGTACGCTACCCGCCGGCATGGAGGACCCCACACCCTCGGTCCGACGCACGCGCCGCCGCTCCGTGTTCCTCGCGGTGGTGGTCGCCGCGCTCGTCGTGATCGCCGCGGGCATCGCGAGCACGCTCTACACCGACGCCCTCTGGTTCGACGAGCTGCACGCGTCAAACGTTTTTTCCACCGTCTTGTGGACGAAGATCGGCCTCGCGGCGGCGTTCGGTGTCGCATTCGCCGTCGCTCTTCTGGGGAACGTGTGGATCGCGCGGAGGATCACGCCCGCGGAGCGCGCGTCGCAGATCCCCGACGAGATTCTGAGCCGCTACCGCGCGACGCTGCAGCCGTACGCGCGGCGCGCTCTGATCGTCATCGTCGCGTTGGGGGCCGTCGTCGCCGGTGCGCGCGCGGCCGGACGCTGGAGCGACTATCAGCTGTGGCGTCACGCGGTCCCGTTCAACCGCCAGGATCCCATCCTCGGCAAAGATCTCGGCTTCTACGTGTTCAAGTACCCGTTCTTGCGTTTCGTCTTCTCGTGGACGGTGGCGGCGCTCGTCGTGGCGATCATCGCGGCGTTCGTCGCGCACTACGCGACCGGAGGCATCCGGCCGCAGCGTCGCGGCGAGCGCATCTCTCCCCAGGCCCGCGCACATCTCTCCGTCCTCGTGGGCTTGCTGGTCCTTCTCAAAGCGTGGGGCTACCAGCTCGACGAATACCGCCTGACGTTCTCGCCGCGCGGCGTCGTCGCCGGCGCAACCTACACCGATATCCACGCGCGGTTGCCGCTGCTGAAGGGTCTCGTCGTCGTGGCGATCATCGCCGCGATCCTTCTCTTCCTGAACGTTCGCGTCCGGTCGTGGATGCTTCCGATCGCGGCGGGCATCGTGCTCGGACTCACCTCGGTCATCGGCGGCGGCATCTACCCGGCCGCCGTACAGCGGCTCAAGGTGCGGCCCGACGAACAAGCCCTCGAGCGGACGTCGATCCAGCGCAACATCGCCGCGACGCGGGACGCCTTCGGGATCCAAGCGGTGCAGCGCCGCGCGCACCCGGGCGCCGGCACGATCGATGCGCAAACGGTCGCGCGTAACGACGAGACGATCGACAACATCCGCTTGTGGTCGCCCGGAGTGCTCCAAAGCGTCTACGCCAACCTGCAGCGCGTGAAGCGCTACTACCAGTTCGTCTCCCCGGCCGACGCCGACCGGTACGACATCGACGGCGCGTCGCGCGAGATCATGATCGGGGCGCGGGAGATCTCCCCCAACGGCCTGTCGTCCGACGCCAAGACGTGGGTGAACACGCACCTGTTCTACACACACGGCTACGGCGTCGTCGCCAACCGCGTCGAGGAGATCTCGCCCGCGGGCCTGCCGGAGTTCCTCCTCAAGGACATCCCCCCGGATCCGACGGCCGGCGCGCCTCCGGTGTCGTCGCCGCAGATCTACTTCGGCGAGAACGCAGAGGTCCCGTTCGTCATCGTCCCGTCGGATCAAGCGGAGCTCGACCATCCCACTTCGGAGGCCGGGCACGTCACGACACGGTACGACGGGACCGGCGGCGTCTCGATCGGCAGCGTCCTGAGGCGCGCGGCGTTCGCCGTACGGTTCCGCGACCTCAACATCTTGATCTCGGGGGCGATCAACGATCGGTCCCGCCTGATGTTCCGCCGTCAGATCTACGATCGCGTGACGCGCGTCGCGCCGTTCGTGAGCGTCGACCGCGACCCGTACATCGCGATCGCGGACGGACGGCTGGCGTGGATCCTCGACGGATACACGACGTCCAGCACGTACCCGTACGCGCAGTCGTCCAACTTCGCCGCCGCCTCGGGAGGCCTCGTCGGCGGCTCGGGGAACTACATCCGCAACTCCGTGAAGTTCGTCGTCGACGCGAAAGACGGCACGGTGCGCGGATACGTATGGGATCCGGGCGACCCCGTCCTGGCCGCGTGGACGCGCATCTTCCCGGGGCTGCTGCAACCGCGTGAGGCCATGCCGGCGGCCATCGCGCTCCACGTTCGCTACCCCCAGGGTCTGTTCCGCATCCAATCCGCGATGTACGCGGACTACCACGTGAACGACGCCGACACGCTGTACCAGAAGGAGGACGCGTGGCTCGTCGCGCGGGATCCGACCGTGTGCGTCAACGCCGCGACGGCGTGCCGCGGCGGCGGTCCGCCGCCCGTGCCGCCGTATTACATGCTGGTCGACCTGCCCGGCGTCGGGTCACGCTTCGCCCTCGTGCGGCCGTTCACGCCGGCCGGCGGCGACCGTCAGAACATGGTCGCCTACCTCGCGGCCGACGGCGACGCGACGACGTACGGGCGACTGACGCTGTATGACTTCCCGCGCGCCCGCCAGGTGCTCGGCCCGGAGCAGATCCAGGCGAGCATCAACCAGGATCCGGCGGTCTCGCAACAGGTGTCCCTGTGGAACCAGCAGCATTCGAAGGTGATCTACGGCGACCTTCTCATCGTGCCGCTGCCGCGCGCGCTGCTCTATGTGCAACCGCTCTACCTCCGCGGCGAAGGCAGCCAGATCCCGCAACTGAAACGCGTCGTGGTCGTCGCCAACGGCCGGGTTCAGATGTCCGACACGCTGCCCGAGGCGTTCGACGCGCTCGTCCGCTGACCGCGTTTTGCCTAGGCGGCGCGCGCGCCCAGGTCCTCGTAGATCTTGACCAGAACCGCCGCCTGCGCCTCCCAGGTATACCGCGGCGCCGCTTCCAGGGCCCGCCGCCGCATCGCTTTCAGCTCGTCCGGTGCGGCGAGGATGCCCCGGACGGCGGCCGCGATCGACGCGGGATCGGCCGCGTCGAAGACGTTACCGATGCGGTGCTCTTCGATCACGCGGCGGATGTCGGGAAGATCGCTTCCGGCGACGGCCAGGCCGGCGTGCAGATACTCGAAGAGCTTGTTCGGCGCCGCCAGCATGTTGTTGAGCCCTACGGGCAGGTACGGCGCGAGCCCGATGTCGGCCCCGGCCACGAGCGAGACGACCTGATCGTGCGCGACAGGCTCGTGGAAGACGACGCGGTCCCCGAGGCGGTCGCGCTCGACGAGCGCGCGCAGCTCGGGCTCTACGCCGCCGAATCCGACCATGACGACACGCGCCCGGTCCACGAGGCCGGCGGCGCGGACGAGGTTGTCGAGCCCCCGATTCGCCGTGTAGCCGCCGGCGTACACGAGAAGGGCTTCGCCATCCCGGCGTAACGGGGCGAGCGGGCTCGCGGCCGGATCCGGCGGGGGCGCGGCCGGCGGACAATTCATCACGACGTATGGACGCGCGATCGAGTGGCGACGCGCGAACTCGTCGGCGCGGCCCTCGGACGGAACGATGATCGCGTCGGGGTACCCGACGAGTCGTCGATCGAGCCGCGCCCACCGGGCGCGTTCTCGCGCGACGAGCCCGGCGAGCTCCGGGTAGAGCTCGTGTGCGTCGTACACGAGCCGCGCGCCGTGCCGGCGCGCCGCCGTCAACGCCGCCGGCAGCGTGTTCAGGTCGTGCGCGTGGTAGACGTCGGCCGGCGTACGCACGGCGGCGTCGCTCAGTTGACGCATAACGACGTGGTCGCGGAAGGCCACCTGCCACCAGCGGCGCTTCGCGCCGGCGGGCGCCCCACCGGCGACGACCGGCTTCCGGTCCCACCCGGCGCGGGAGATGATGGGGAGCCGCAGCATCCGCCGCACGGACGGGGGCAGCGGGTCGATGCGGGTGATCCGGAACCCGTCTCGCTCTTCCTCGTTCGGAACGCCGGGCTCGGCGATGGCGACGACGACGACGTCGTGCCCGGCCTCCGCCAGCGTCCCCGCTTCCTTCAACACCCGAGCGTCGCGCACGCACGGGTTGCGGACGATCATGCACACGCGCATCGCCCGGAGACTACGGCCTTTCGCTCGTCGAGGACGGGAGGACGCGCAACGAGCGATACACGTCGAGGAGCTTCGCCCGTTCGTTCTCCCAGCTCAGCTCCTGCGCCGCCGTCGACGCGGCGGCGCGCATACGCTGCAGCTCGTCGGGCCTCGCGAGCAGACCAGTGACGGCCCGCGCGATCGCGTCCGGGTCGCGCGGATCGCAGACTTCGCCGATCCCATATTTCTCGACGATCTGCCTCCATCCGGGGAAGTCGCTCGCGAGGACGGGAACACCAGCGTGGACGTATTCGAAGAGCTTGTTGGGGAGGGTGAGCCGCTGGGACAGGAACGTCGGCTGGAACAGACACAGCCCGACGTCCGCCGACGCGATCGTCGGCACCACGGCCTCCAGCGGAACCGGCTCGAGGAACCGAACGCGCCGGGACACGCCGCGCCTGTCGGCGCGACGCTGGAGTGCCGCGACGTAGTCGGTCCGTCCCGGTCCGACGGCGAAGAGGCTCGCCCCCCGGATCAGCGGCATCGCGTCGATGATCTGCTCCAACCCGCGGTTCGGCTGGATGCCGCCGACGTAACCGAGGCGCGGCCGCGAGAGGCCCTCGGCGATGGCGGGGTCCGGCGGCGGGACGCGCCAGGACAGGGGCGGGACGTTCCTCACCACGGTCACGCCGGACAACCCGTACCGCTCCATCCGCAGCGCGATCGGCTCGCTGACGGTGATCACGGCGTCGGCGCGGCGCGAGAGCGATCGGTCCGCTCGTTCGAGGATCCACGTTTTCCACGGGCGCGGATCCGGGCGGCTGCGGTGCGGCCAGAGCTCGTGCGAGTCGTAGACGACGGGCGCGGGGAAGAGGCGGCGGGCCCACAGCCCCGCGGGCAGCGCGTTCAGGTCGTGGCAGTGGTACGCGGCAGGCCGGAGAGCCGCGGCCCCCGCCCCGGCGCGGCGCGCGAAGGCGATCCCTTGCGCGAACCGATGGATGGGCATCACCAGGTTGAACGCGCCGCGTCGAACACGCTGCTGTAGCGGCGCGGCCGGCGCGGATGCATCCGTGGTCGCCGGAACGAGCGGGGCCCCCGGCGCCGGCCGCTTCCCCGCACGCCGCCGGGCGACGGGCCGCAGCAGCCGACGGAGGGTGCGTACGACGGCGGAGACGACGGTGGGGATCGCGACGCGGACGACGCGGATCGGGCCTTGCGACGACTCTTCGGCATCTTCTCTCCGCGCGACAGCGCCGAAGACGACCACGTCGAAGCCCTCCTCGCTCAGCGTCAAGGCCTCTCGCGTCACGCGCGAGTCGTTGCGGAAGGCGTTCCGCACGAACATGCAGATGACCGGGCGGTTCGTTGGCGTCCCGCCCGGTGCGGCCGCGCGTGTCGTCTCGGTCACCGCGGTTTTTCGAGCACGACGGTGAAGAAGTCTTTCGTCAGATCCCAGCGCGGATACCGCCCGAGCACGTCCTCGAACCGGGCGTAGAAGTCTTCGTCGATCGGACGCTCCGAGAAGCGCAGCATCCTGGTGCGGAACCCGATCGCGTCGATGTGACGTTCGTATTGGGACCAGGTCAGCTTGTTGACCCAGGACGCGCCGCGCGGCCTCTCGCCGCGCCGCTCGTAGAACTCCTTGAAGACGTCGTCCGAAAACAGCAGATGCGGGAACGGGAAATTGACGTCCCGATACAGATGCGACGCGACGGCCGAGCGGTACAGGTTCGCGCTGATCCAGGCCAGTCCGCCGGGCTTCATGATGCGGAAGAGTTCACGCAGGGCGGCGTGGGGATGATGCACGTGCTCGAAGACCGAGAACGAGATGATTCGATCGAAGAAGCTGTCGGCGAACGGATCGTTTTTCGTGATGTCCGCGCACACGAGGTGCGTGCGGTCGTCGATCAGAGCGGGCCACGCGGCGCGTTCCGTGACGTCGACGCCGTATGCGTCGGCGCCGAGGTGATGCGCCATGTACCAAACCTCGTAGCCGGCGCCGCAGCCGAACTCGAGCACGCGGACGCCGGACAGCCCGATCGCGTCGTGAACGGCCTCCAGGCGGCGGCGCGCGCGGTCGGCGCGAGGCGACGTGTCGAGGCCTTGCGGGCGCGGGACCAGAGGCTTGGACGCGTACTCCTCGTTGAGCTTCTCGAAGAGGTTCACGTCGTACCGCACGGACGGCTCGTCGGTGAACACGCTGCGAACGGCGCGTCCGGGCTCCGGCACCTCGGGCGCGTCGGGCCAGTCGTCGGGGATCGGCGCGGGCGGCGGCACGACGCGGAAGCTGCGCGGAGGCACCGGCCGGGCCGCCGGCGTCCCCGTGACGACGCCGCGCCCTCCTCCGTCGACGGCGTCGCGGGCGCGCCGCGCGACGCGCAGCAGGGCGGCGCGCGGGGCCGGCGGCAGCCGCCGGGCGACCCCGTACAGACCGCTGCGGGCCCGCTCGGAGCGGACGATGCGCGACAACGCGAAGCGCGGGCCGGTGCGGGGACCCTGCGTCACGCGAGCGCACCGGGCACGAGGCGGCGATACAAAGAAACGAGCTGCTCGCGCTCGAGCTCCCAGTTGAGATCCTGGGCAGCCTTCGCGGTGTTGTCGCGCATCCGCGCCAGGTCCTCCGGACGCGACAGCAGGTCGTTGACCTTCGCCGCGATGTCGCGGGGATCGCCCGGATCGCAGACGCCGCCGATCTCGTAGCGATCGACGAGCCGCCGGGTCTCCGGGAAGTCACTCGCGAGCACCGGCACGCCGGCGTGGACGTATTCGAAGAACTTGTTCGGAAGGGTCCAGTAGTACGACAGGAAGCCTCCCTGGAAGAGACACATCCCGAGGTCGCCCTGCGCGACGGTCTGCACGACGGAGTCGAGCGGAACGGGGTCCATGAACCGAACCCTGTCTTCCATCCCACGGTCGCGAACGCGATCCTCGAGCGTCGCGCGATAGGAGGGCACTCCGGGCCCGACGGCGAACAGGAACGCGTCTTTGATCATCGGCATCGCGTCGATCAATTGCTCGAGGCCGCGGTGCGTTTGGATGCCGCCCACGTAGACGAGGCGCGGGCGCGGGACGTCCGACAGGAGCGCCGACTCCGGCGGTTCCGCGCGCGCGGAGAGGGCCGGGATGTTGCGGAGTACGACCACCTCCGGCAGTCCGTACCTCTCCTCCATGTGCCGCGCGATCGACTCGTTCACGGTGATGACGCCGTCGCAGCGCCGGCAGAAGTAGCGGTCTCCCTTCTCGATGATCCACGTCTTCCGCCGGCTGGCGTCCGGCCGGTTGCGGTGCGGCCAGAGCTCGTGTGCGTCGTAGATGACGGGGGCGGGATGCTTCCGTCGCGCGCGGAAACCGGCGAGGATCGAATTCAGGTCGTGGCAGTGGTACGCGATAGGCCGCATCGCGGCCGCCGCGTCGCCGGCGAGGCGTGCGTACCGCAACCCTTGGAAGAAACGATGCGCCGGCGTGAGAAAGGTCCGCATGCGCTGCTTCGCGGCGTTGGCGGCCAGGACCGACCGCGGAGGAGGGAGGACCATCTTCAACCGCTCCTCTCGCGGCACGCCCTGCCGCGCCAGTTTCACGCGGCGGACAAGGCGCTTCCACAGCCGCGCGCCGCGGGCGTACTGGCGGATCACGGACGCGACGAACGACACGAACTTGTAGATCAGCGTCGGCAACAGGAAGCGGACGACGCGGATCGACCCTTGCCGCGATTCACCCGTCTCGGCCGGGTCGAGCGCCGCGGCGAACACGACGACGTCCCCGCCGTGATCGATCAAAGCTTGGGCCTCTTTCGTCACGCGCGCGTCGTGCTTGAACGTGTTACGCACGAACATCGCGACCAGGGGCCGCGCGCGGTCGGCCCTATCGGCCCCCCGCCCACCCTGGTTGGCCCGATCGCTGGAGCTCACCGGCCGTTCCCCCATTCGAGCACGACGTCCGCGATGCGCTCCCCCGCTTTGCCGTCCCACAGCGGCGGCTGCACCGGCGAGGGAGACGGATCGTCGAGTACCTCTGAAACGGTCCGCGCGATGGCGGCCGCGTCCGACCCGATCAGCCTGTTCGTTCCCATCTCGATGGTGATCGGCCGTTCCGTGTTCCTTCGCAGCGTGAGGCACGGCACACCGAGGATCGTCGTCTCCTCCTGCACGCCGCCGGAGTCGGTCAGCACGACACGCGCCTCGGCCATGAGCGCAAGGAAGTCGATATAGCCGAACGGCTCCACGCAACTCACGACACCGGGACCCGCGGGCCCGGCGCTGAGGTCGACGAGCCCGTCGAGACCGTTGTCGCGGATCGTCTTGATGGTACGCGGATGGGCGGGGAAGACGACCGGAACGCGGTCCGCGATCGCGCGGAGACCGTCGAGGATCTCGCTCAGCGTTTCGGGGTCGTCGACGTTCGACGGCCGGTGCAGCGTCACGAGCGCGTAGCGTCCCGGTTCGACGCCGGCCATCTCGAGCGCCTTCGACTCGCGCGCGCGATCGAGGTGTCTCCGGAGCGAATCGATCATCGGGTTGCCGACGAAGTGGATCCTGTCGTCTGCGACGCCCTCGTCGCGGAGGTTCCCCGCCGCTTCGGGCGACGTCGTGAACAGCAGATCGGCAAGCTGGTCGGTGAGGACGCGATTGATCTCCTCGGGCATCGTCCGATCGAACGAGCGCAGTCCTGCTTCGACGTGCGCGACGGGAACGTGTCCCTTTGCGCAAACGATCGCGGCGGCGAGCGTCGAGTTCACGTCGCCGACGACGATCACGAGATCCGGTTCCTCCTGAGCGACGACCGGCTCGAGGCGTTCCATGACCCGCGCCGTTTGCTCCCCGTGCGTGCCCGAGCCGACGGCGAGATGCACGTCCGGCTCGGGCAGCCCGAGATCGTCGAAGAACGCCGCCGACATCGACGGATCGTAGTGCTGACCGGTATGGACGAGGACGTTGGTGGCACCGCGCTCGCCGAGGGCGCGCAAGACCGGCGCCACTTTCATGAAGTTCGGCCGCGCACCGGCGACGTGGAGCACGCGCATCGGTCGGGATGGACCTCCTCGAACGTTTGGCTCGAACGTTGGCTCGACCGTTTGGCTCGAACGCTCGCCCGGCGAGCGTGATTCTCGTACCTCGCCCCGCTACAGTGGGGACGGCCGGCGCCAGTTTACCGGTCGGCGGAGCGCGCGACAGTCACTCGCGATGATCGAACACACCCTCGAGAAGCTCGAGTCCTGGAGCTGGGACGCCGGCGTCGTCGGTCTCGGCTACGTCGGCCTGCCTCTCGTCGTCACGATGGCCCGCGCCGGTATCACCGTCGTCGGGTACGACGTCGATCCAACGGTCGTCGAGTCCCTCTCGGCCGGCGCCTCGCACGTCGACGACGTCGTGGCGGACGATCTCGCGGAGGTCGCGGCGCGCGTGCGTTTCACCGGCGACCCGATGGATCTCGCGCACCCGGATGTCCTGTTCATTTGCGTCCCGACCCCGCTCGCCGTCGGCAAGCAGCCCGACGTGTCGTTCATCACCGGCGCCGCCGAGACGATCCTGGCTGTGCTTCGCGCCGGACATCTCGTGATCCTCGAATCGACGACCTACCCCGGCACCACCGAGAACACCGTCCTTCCGATCCTCGAACGGTCCGGCCTGAAGCTCGACCTCGACTTCCTGCTGGCGTACTCGCCCGAGCGGATCGATCCCGGGAACGCGTCGTTCCGAACGTCGAACATCCCGCGCGTGGTCGGCGGCGCATCGGACAAGAGCACCCAGGGGGCAGACCTCGCGTACCGGCGGTTCGTCGAGAAGGTCCACCCGGTGGCGAACGCCCGAACCGCCGAGATGGCGAAGCTCCTCGAGAACACCTTCCGGTGGGTGAACATCGCGCTCGTCAACGAGCTGTCCTCGGTCGCGCGGGCGATCGGCGTGAACATATGGGACGTCATCGAGGCGGCGGCCACGAAGCCGTTCGGCTACATGCCGTTCTATCCGGGTCCCGGCGTCGGCGGCCATTGCATCCCTCTCGATCCGTTCTATCTGCAGTGGGCCGCTCGCGTGACGGGCGAGGGAACGCGATTCATCGAGCTTGCCGAGTGGGTGAACTCGCGCATGCCGAGGATCGTCGTGACCCGCGTCGCCGAGGCGTTGAACGAACATGGGAAGCCACTGCGCGGCTCGAAGACTCTCGTTCTGGGCGTGGCGTTCAAGCCGAACGTCCGGGACTTCCGGGAGTCCCCGTCCATCGACGTCATGCGCGGGTTGCTCGCCGCCGGGGCGAACGTCGCGTACGCCGATCCACATGTCCCCCAGGTGCGCGGAGTGGGCCTCGAGCTCGACGCGGTCGCCCTGGCTCCGGAGCGGCTGAAAGAGGCGGACTGCGTCGTGATCCTGACAGACCACGACGCCGTCGATTACGCGACGGTCGCCCGCAACGCCCGGCTGGTCGTCGACACGCGCAATGCCCTCGGACGCCGGGGTCTCGCCGGCGACAACGTTCGCCTGCTCTGACGTCCTCGATGCGGATCCTCCACGCCCCCTCCAACACCGCGAACCAAGCGTGGTACGCGGCCAAGGGACTGCGCGCCATCGGTCACGATGTGGAGGTCTGGCAGTACGGCGAGGCCCGCTTCGGGTTCCCGGCCGACCGCGTCGTCGATACGTCCTCCCGCGATCCGAACGCGATCTGGGAGGCCTTCGTCGAATCGATCGGCCGCTTCGACGTTTTCCACTTCCATTTCGCCCGATCGCTGATCCCGGACTGGATGCGGGTTCCGTTCCTGTGGGATCTTCCGATCCTGCGCGTACTCGGGAAGAAGATCTTCTTCACGTTCCACGGTGTCGACTGCACCGTGCGCGCCATCCACGAACGAACCAATCCCTGGAGCTACTTCCGCTACTCCGACATCGAAGCCGACGACGACTTCATCCTCAAGCGAACGCATACGATCCGGACGTACGCCGACGAGATGTTCGTGGTCTCGACCGGATACCTCCCGTTCGTGCCCGACG
Source organism: Actinomycetota bacterium (assembly GCA_044866075.1). GTDB lineage: Bacteria > Actinomycetota > AC-67 > AC-67 > AC-67 > JBASRP01. Next base: position 36,394 of record JBIOTQ010000079.1, read on the forward strand.
CGCGGTGGGTCCCCCGGATCATCGACCTCGGCGAATGGCCCGAGCAACGACCGGAGATCCGGGGCGTCCCGCAGGTCCTCCATATCCCCTCGCGACGGGGCAAGAAGGGGACGGAGATGATCGTGCGTGGACTCGAAACGCTCCGCGCCGAGGGCCTCGCCTTCGACGTCTCTCTCGTCGAAAACGTCCCGCACGAGGAGGCCAAGAAGCGCATCCGCGCGGCCGACATCGTCGTCGACAACATCCTGACGGGCGACTACGAGGTCGTTTCGATGGAGACGATGGCGTCCGGTCGCGTCGCCGTCGCGAACCTGGCCGAGGGCGTATCCGACGCATACGGCGGCAACGTCCCCGTCTACAACGTCGACCCCGCGAACTTCGTCGAGCGGATGCGCGCGCTGATCACGGACCGAGCGCTGTGTCTCGACCTCGCGGGACGCGGTCGCGCCCACGTCGCGCGACACCACGATGCGCCCGTCGTCGCGGCGACGCTGGCCGAGCGCTACACGGCGGCCGAACCGAGGTTCCCGCGCCGCGCGTTCCCCGATTGGATCAGCGCCGGCGACGAGCGGAAACTCGAGGACCTCGATGCGCGCGTGGCGACGGTCACCGAAGATCCGGCGGCGTTCGCCGAGGCCAACGCTGCACTGCAACGCCGGATCGCCAAGCTCGAGAGGAGCGTCGCCGGCGCCGGCCGGCCGTCGTGGAAGCGGCTCATCCCGCCGGCCGCGCGCAAGCGCCTGGCCGCGCTGCGCTGGCGGTCGCGCCGATGAACCGCGTTAGCGCGCGGCGCCCGAGGCCCGGCGCAACCCCGTGACCGGGTCGACACCGGCGGCTCCGTCCAGCGCCGGCTTCAGGCCCGCGTAAACGTTTTCGTAGCTGAAGGTGTCCGCGCTCTCTCTCGCGCGTCGCGCGGTGTCGCGGTACGCGGCCTCGTCGCGCAAAAGTCGGCGGACGGCCTCATCGACGTCGGCGACGCCCGAGACGAGGAATGGATACGAGCTGCCGAGCATGTCCTCGTGCGCCGTGGTGCGCTGCACGACGACGGGGACGCCGGCGGCGCAATACTCGAGCGTCTTCGACGGCACGACGAGATCGTTCAGCCCTTCCGCGTACGCCGGATCCCACACGTTCAACGCGACGCCGCCCCCCGCCAGGAGATCCATGACGGCCTCGCGCGCGATCCCGCCGTGCCAGACGAGGCCTGGCGTCTCCCGGAGGGTCCGCAGGATGCGGCGCCGGTAGTCGGGGTCGTCTTTCTGGGCGGGGATCTTGTCGCCGGCGACGTGGAACTCGAGGTCGGGGTACTCGCGCCGCAACGACGCGAAGACGGCCACGAGCTCCTCGAACCGGTAGTGCGGCACGAGCTTTCCCGTGTACAGCAAGCGACGGACGGCCGGCGGCAGCGGCGCTCCCGCGCGCGACGGGATCGCCGGCGGGATGAGCAGGATCTTGCCGGCGGCCTCCGGGACGAGCCGTTCGACCTCCTCTCGCACGCGATCGGTCTGGACGACGACGTACCGGGAGGCTCGCGCGATCGCCCGCATGCCGTCGACGTACCCGGCGTCGCGGGTGTCCAGCTCCGGCTCCCAGATGTATGCGGACCACAAGCGGCCCGCGAACGATCCCGCGCGCGCGGCGGCGAGGCAGACCCTGTAGCTGCGCAGAATGACGACGTCGAACCGGACGCGCGCGTCCAGCCACCGGAGCATCCGCATCAATGCTGCAACGTCGAGGCCCTTCGCGCCGAGGCGGAACCGCGCGCTGTCGACGAGAGCGACCCGGTCGAGACGCCGCAACGCATCCGTGAACACGCCCCGCGTGTCCTCCGCGCGAAGCGGGACGACGATGCCCAGTCGTGCATCCTCGTGGAGAGAGCGGGCGGTCGACTGCAGCCAAACGGAGGACCCATCGATCGTGTTGAAGCTCGACGGGCTGTAGAGCGCGACGCGAATCGGTTGGTGGAACGCGCGATGATCCCGGGACGGTTCGCCTGGATGGAGAGCGATGCCGGCGAGCGCGCGGACGAACGCGGCGGCGCGGGCGTACGCTCGACGGAGCGGCTGAGAAACCGGCCGCACCCGGCGCCGGAACCTCTTGTCCCAGCCGCGCGCCTTGCGCATCATCCGCCGCGACGTGAAGCGGATGACGCGCCCGATCCGGCCGGCGGTCATGATGGCGGAATGCTACGGCATACCGCGGGGCGGTTCGCGGAGGCCGCCGTTCGGCTCGGGTATCCTCGCCGGGAGACCGCTCGACGGACGACGAGGACACGATGAGGATCCTTCACGCTCCCGCCAACATCGCGAATCAAGCCTGGTACGCGGCGAAGGGCCTGCGCGCGCTGGGACACGAGGTCGAGGTCTGGGAGTACGACACGAATCGCTTCGGCTTCCCGGTCGACCGCGCGATCGATACCTCGTCGCACGACACGAAGATGGTCTTCGATCTTCTCAGCGAGGCCATCGAACGCTTCGACGTCTTCCACTTCCACTTCGCCCGCACGTTGATCCCCTCCTGGGTACCGATGCCGTTCCTGTGGGACCTCCCGTTGCTGCGGATGCTCGGCAAGAAGATCTTCATGACATTCCACGGAAGCGATATCCGGGTCCGGCGGATCCACGAGGAGTACACGCCGTGGAGCTACTTCCGCTTCTCCGATCTCGACGTCGACGACGACTACATCACGAAGCGAACGCAGGTAATCCGGACCTACGTCGACCGCATGTTCGTCGTCTCGACGGACTACTTCCCGTTCGTACCCGACGCGGAGTGGATGCCCCGCATCATCGACATGACCGAGTGGCCCGAACAGCAGCCGGCCATCCGATCGATCCCGCAGGTCCTCCACATCCCGTCTCGGCGGGGGAAGAAGGGAACCGAGATGATCGTCGAAGGGCTCGAGGCCCTGAAGAGGGAAGGTCTCGCGTTCGATCTGAACCTGGTGGAGGACGTCCCGCACAACGAGGCGCGCAAGCAGATCCAGTCCGCCGACATCGTCGTCGACAACGTCCTCACCGGAGACTACGAAGTCGTCTCGATGGAGACCATGGCGTCCAGCCGCGTCGCCGTCTCGTACATATCCGATCCGGTGCTCGACGCGTTCGGCGACGACGTCCCCCCGGTGTACAACGTGAACCCCGCGAACTTCGTGGATCGCATGCGCGCACTCATAACGGACCGCGACGCCTGCATGAAGCTCGCGCGTCGCGGACGCGCGCACGTCGCGCGGCTGCACGATGCTCCCGTCGTCGCCGCCGCCCTCGCCGAGCGCTACGCGTCCGACGAACACAAAGGCCCGAGCCGCACGTTCCCCGATTGGTTCTCCTCCGGCGACGCGCGCAAGGTCGAGCGCCTCGAAGAACGCGTCGCCACATTGGCGTCGGAACGCGGTCGCCTCCAGAAGATCAACGCGGTGCTGCGGGAGCGCGTGGCGAAGATCGATCGCCGGGCCAAGGGCATCGGAGCGGTGAAACGCCTCATACCGGCGCCGGCGCGGACGCGTTTGCGCGCGCTGCGCAAGCGGCTCGGCGGCTGAGCCGCGGTCACCAGAAGGTGTGGAACAGCGCCTCGAGCGCGATCGTTTGCAACGCCGTGAAGACCACGAGCCCGGCGACGACGCCCGGCCGCCGCCGTCCGCTTCGCTCCTCCCACCGCACGAGCGCCGCCCCGGCGGCCACCGCGATGAACGGATAGGCGAAGTTGCCGACGCGCTCCGTCTCGCCGCGAAAGTGCGGGGTGAGTGCGGCGATGATCAACGGGATGAAGAGCGCGATCAAGTAGCGGGGCCGCTCGAAGACGAGCTCGCGGAGCGCGAGCGCCGCGATCGGGAGCCCGGCGAAGGTCAGCCAGACCGCCGGATCGCCGAAGAACCAGAACCATGCGGAACGCCCGCTCAAACGCGGGACGAGCTCGTAACCCGCGCGGTAGCTCGCGACGAGGTCGTACCCGATCCCCACCCGCAGGACGGCAAGCCCGACGAGGAATCCCCCGGCCGCTGTGGCCAACGGGCGGATGGCGCCGATAACGCCTCGTGTCAGGAGCGTGTACAGCCCCGCGAACGCGACGATCCACAAGAAGCCGTAGGTCATGAACGACGTGACGGCCAGTGCTGCCCCGCCGAGGAACGCCCAGGGAAGCCGTCCGTTCGGGGAGAGCCCCCAGACGAGCAGCGCGCTGCTTCCGACGAGGAGCGCGCCGAACACCGCATCGAGCGATGTGAACGTGAACATGACGATCCCGGGCGCCGCCGCAAGCAGGAGGACCGCGAACAGCGCGGCGCGCTCGCCGGCGAGGCGACGCGCGAGGAACCAGGCCCCCACGAGCGTGAGGCTCGACATGACGGCGAGCGCGAGCGCCCGAGGAACGAGATGGCGGGGCGAGAGCGATTGGAGGAAGGACAGAAGCACGAGGGGTCCGGGGGGATGATCGCGGGAGTGGACCGACTGGAGCGTGTGCGCGATCTCGGGGAAGTCCTCCACGAATCGCCGCACCCCGAGCGATCGAACAGTCTTCACGTCCACCTGGTAGTCGGGGTACTTCGTGCGCTGAACGGGATCGACGAGCGCGGATCGCTCGCCGTTGACGAAGGCGACGGCGGCCCCGAAAACGAGGAGAGCCGCCAGCGCGGCCGGCAACAGGACGCGCAGCCGGACGCGTTCCCCGCGCGCGGCGAGCAGCGCCCCCAGCCCGATGACCGCCGCCAGCACCAGAGCGACGACACCCCAACTCGTGAAGCTCGGCCGGAACAGGCCGTAGATCGGAGGCTTGTCCGAGAGACCGACGCCGCGACGGCCGGCTTCGCTGCCGGCGCTGAAGAAGTCGAACGCGAACAGGCCGGCTCCGACGAGCGTGAGGGTCGCGGCGAGCGACCACCAGGCGCGCCGGGGCGAGAGGTCGAGCGAGGGGTGCGGCGTCTCGTCGATCGTGTCCGTCATGCCACCGCGAACGCCGGCCTCACGAGCGGGAGTCCGGACGCGCGGCGACGAACGCGATGTCTCCGAGCCAGCCGAGCGGGATCTTCGGATCCGCCAGCTCGGTGAGACGCGAGAGGAGCTCGGCGCCCCCGACGCTCCCCGCCGCGCGGTGGAGGACGTAGGAAAGGTGGAACGAACGCGGGACGATCTGCCACTCCACCATCCGGAACCCGCCGCGCTCGAGCGTCGCGTGCAGCGTCTCCGGCGAGAAGTAGTGAAGGTGCGACCGGATGAACCACGGCCAGTTCCCGTCCCGCATCCGGGCGTGGATCCCCGCCAGGTTCACGGTTGACAGCACCAAGATCCCTTCGTCGTCGATGACGCGCCGCAGACGGGAGAGACCCTCGACGGGATCGGACAGGTGCTCGAGAACGTCGAGCATCACGACGGCATCGGCGCTGCCATCCGGATCCTCCAGCTCCTCGATCGTTCCCTGCCGGAGAGCCACGTCGTAGCGGCTGATCCCCTCCTGGACCGCCCACTTGGACGGCTCGACGCCGCGCACGTCCCATCCGAGATCCCGGGCGACGGAGAGGAACAAACCCACGTTCGATCCGATCTCGAGCAGCCGCTTGCCGGGGACCGTGTATCCCGCCATCGCCCGGCCGATCCACCCGAAGAGCTCCCGGCGAGCGGTCTCTTCCGCGAGATACATCTCGTCCACGACCTGCGTGTAGCCCTCCACGATCTCCTCGTGCGCGATCGTCGGGATAGCCGACACCATCCCACAGCGCCGGCATTGAACGATGTCGTCGTGTTGCGAGATCGCGGACGTCGTACAGCGGAATTCCTCCATCGGAACGTCGCCGCTCGCGTTCGACGGATACACGAGGATCTGCTCGTGGCCGCCGCACAGGATGCATTCCCTCTCGACGGACGGCCCGAACCGCGGCCGCCGGCCGCGGCGTCGCGAGGCGTTCGCCACGGGCGAACGGCGTCCGCGGCGGCCCTTCCTCGCGAACTGCTGCGCCGCGTACGAGACGCCGTGCGTCACGTACCGGATCGACCGTCCGATCGGGATCGACGACGACTCGGCCGTGTAGCGGGTCATGATCGGCACCTCGACGACGCGCTGCCCGCCCATCACCGCGTCGATGAGCATCTGCGAGTCGAACATGAAGTCGTCGGAGTAGTTGAGGAACGGCATCGACAGCAGGCACCGTCGCGTGTACGCGCGCAGCCCGGAGTGCATGTCGGTGAAACGCGCTCCGATGAACATGTTCTCGACCGTCGTCGTCACGCGGTTCCCGAGGTAGCGATAGAGCGGCATCCCTCCGCCGACCGGATCCCCCAGCCCCGCGAAACGGGAGCCGAACGTCATGTCGGCATCGCCGGCGAGGATCGGCGCGATCAGCAGCGGCACGGCCTTCGGGTCGTACTGATAGTCGGGATGCAGCATGACGACGATGTCGGCGCCCTCGCGTAGTGCCTCGGTGTAGCAGGTCTTCTGGTTGCCCCCGTACCCGCGGTTCTCCTTGTGCACGAACACGCTGATGCCGAGCTCTCGTGCGAGGCGGACCGTGTCGTCGGGGCTCGCGTCGTCGACCAGGATGAGTTGATCCGCGACCCCCGCGGGGATGTCGGCGACGGTGCGCTCGAGCGTCCGCTCGGCACGGTAGGCCGGCATCGTTATGATCACCTTCGGCACGGTCACTCCTTTCGGGCGGCGCCCATCCTAGAGGGTGACGTTGGGTGGGTCCCGTCGCCGCGGAGCGGCACAGCGGCAGCGGATCGATCTGCGGTTCTGTCAACTGTTGTTAAGAAGAGTTGAAAGTGTGACACCAGACCTCATCTAAAGAGCCGCCGGAATCGCGTCGAACTCCCTCAAGAGGATTCATTCCGCCGCAGGCAGCTATCGGACAAGGGGGGACCACCGTGCGTCGTGTCGCGTTCGTCGCCGTGCTCGCGACGATCGTCGGCGTGCTCGCGATCCCCAACGCGCAGGCCGCTTCTCCCCCGCTCCCCTCGGACGGGACCCTCATCGTTCCCGGGCACGGATGGGGCCACGGACGCGGGCTCGGCCAGTGGGGCGCCAACGGGATGGCGCGCAGCGGAAAGACCTACACGCAGATCCTTTCCCACTACTACTCGGGCGTGACCTTCACCGCGCGCGCTTCCGAGAACATCCGCGTCCTCGTGGCCGAACGGTCGAGCGAGATCGTGACCTCCGACGCGGCCTTCACGGCGTCGTGGAACGACGGCACCCGCATCGCGACGAGCTCGACGAGCTACCCCTTCTTCCGCGTGCGCTGGAACGGCAGTGCGCACGTGCTCGAGAAGAGCGCCGCCTACACGGGGCCCTGGAGCCTCGTTGCGAGCAGCTCGCGCTGGGTCGTCTTCACCAAAGGCTCGTCCTTGCTCCAGGTCGTGTCACCCGGAGGCTCGGTGCACTACTACCGGGGCTCGATCAGCGCGCGCCTGCACCGCTCGACCGGGCTTGTCATGGCCGTCAACGAGCTGATGCTCGACGAGTACCTGTTCGGGGTCGTCCCGCGCGAGATGCCCGCGTCGTGGCCGGCCGAAGCGCTGAAGTCGCAATCCGTCGCCGCGCGGACGTACGCCGTCTACAAGAAGGACTACGCGCGCTCGCAGGGCTACCCCTTCGACATCTGCGCCACGACGAGTTGCCAGTCGTATCTCGGCTACGCATCGAAGCCCAGCCCAACGGGCACGCGCACGGTCCTCGAACACCCGAACAGCAACGCGGCGGTCACGGCCACGACGCGCAAAGTCCTCACCTATGGCGGCAAGCCGATCCTCGCCGAGTACTCGTCCTCGACCGGCGGATACACCGCGCCCGGCAACGTGCCGTATCAGAGGGCCGTGCCCGACTCCGGTGACTCGGTCTCGCCGCACCACAACTGGACGGCGCGCGTCCGCGTCGCGGACGTGGAAAAGAAGTGGCCGATCGGACGTCTCGTCGACGTCGTGATCACGAAGCGAAACGGCTACGGCGAGTGGGGCGGCCGCGTCCTCGAGATGAAGCTCATCGGGACGTCGTCGACCGCGATCCTCAGCGGGAACGCGTGGCGCGCCGCGTTCGCGTGGCCGACCCGTTCCGACGGGGTCCGGAGCAGCTGGTTCACCGTTCGGTACTGGCGCGGAGAGCTCGCCGCGACGCCTCCCGCGGTCACCGTCACCTCGGGTGACACCGCGACGCTGACGGTTCAGATCCGCAACACCGGCAACACGTCGTGGCCGGTCGGCGGACCGGTGCGCCTGTCGACGCGGGCGGCGAGCCGTTTCGCCACGAGCTCGTGGATCTCTCCGACGCGCCCGGCCGGGGTGTCCCGGAACGTGACGACGAACAGCACGGCGGCCGTCGGGCGGGACCAGGTCGCGGAATTCCGTGTTCCGATCTCGTCGGCGGGGCTGACGCCGGGCTCCTACTCGGAGACGTTCACGCTCGTTGCCGACGGCACGAGCACGATGACGCCGACGTTCACCGTCCCGATCCAGATCCTGCCCGGCTGGCGCGACGACGTGTTCAACGTGCTCGAGAACGCGTCGTTCGAGTCGGGGCTGAGGCCGTGGTCCACGTCGGGCCTCACGTCCGGGGACGGGCGAACGACGGTGGTGCACCGCGTGGGCACGGCGACGCTACGCCTCACCGGCGGCGGCTCGAAGATCGTCTACGAGACGGTACGCTTCGCCGGCGGCACCGCGCGACGGTTCACCCTCGGCGCGTGGAGCCGTTCCGACGGGTCGCGTTCGTCCGGAGGCCCCATCGACGTGCAAGCGACCGCGGTCTACGGCGACGGGACCTCGTCGACGTTCACGCTGGCGTTCCCCCGCGGATCGCACGCGTGGCGATACGGCGAGACGGCCTTCGCCACGAACCGGTCGAAGTCGCTCTCTCGCATCGCCGTCCGAGCCCGGTACGTGAACCAGACCGGAACCGGGTACTTCGACGCGCTACGTCTCGTCGAGACGCCGATCCGGAACGCGTCGTTCGAGCAAGGCCTCACCGGCTGGACCGGCCGGAACCTGGCGTCCGGCGACGGATCCACAGCGGGCCCGGCGCGCGATGGCGGCCGCGCGCTCGTGTTCCAGTCGGGTCTCAAGCAGCTCTCGCAGCCCATCGCGCTGTCCGGCCTTCGGTCCGAGCGTTTCGTTCTCAGCGGATGGAACCGGTCCGCCGGAACGGCGTCGCACGCCGAGATCTCAGTCGCGCTCGAGTTCGTCGCGGCGGACGGCAGCAAGAGCGCCACGCGCCTCCTTTTCCCCACCGCGGACCACGACTGGCGGCGCGGTGAGATCGTCGTCACGGCTCCGTTCGACTTCACGACGGCCGTCGTGACGCTGACCCTCAACAGCTTCTCCGGCTCGACGTCGTTCGACGCGATCCACGTCGCGCGGAACTTCACGGCCAACCCGTCGTTCGAGAACGGCCTCGGGTCGTGGAGCTCGCACGGCTTCGCAAGCGGAGACGGCGTCTGGTCGAGGGCGGCCGGCGAGGGGAGTCTCTCGATGCGCCTCGCCGGAAGCGGACGGCAGTCCGTGTCGCAGAGCGTCGCGAAGAGCGGCGGCGCGGGCGGCCGCCTCATCCTGTCGGGCTGGAGCCGGCTGTCGGACACCTCGACGTCGCGCGGGACGGTCGGGTTGCTGGCGGGCTTCCGAAACACCGACGGATCGACGAGCTGGGTGACGGTGCCGTTCGCGAAGGCGCCGCACCAGTGGGCGTACACCGAAGCGGTCGTCGTCGCGCCGAAGCGGTATTCGCGCGTCGACGTGTTCGTGACCTTCTACGATCAGTCGGGTTGGGGTGCGTTCGACGGCGTCACCCTCCGCTTGATCTAGCCCCGGCTCACCAGCTCCATTTGACCAGCTCGCGCGCGATCCGCGCGCTGATGACCCCCCAGTCGAGCTCGCGCTCGGCCACGCGTCGCGCTGCGGCGCCGAGGCGGCGCGCATACGCCTCGTCCGAGATCACGCGTTCGAGCGCCTCGGCGAGAGCCTCCACCGAGTCGTCCGCCGCGACGACGCCGGCGCGCCCCCGCTCCACGATGGCCTTCATCTCCACCCGCGGGGTCACGACCACCGGACGGCCGGCGGCCAGCCCGTCCGGCAGCTTCACCGGGATCACGCCGTCCCAGTACTCGTAGGGCTCGTTCGGGACGCACACGACGATGGCCTTCCCGAGGTTCGCGCCGAGCCTGCGATACGAGCTATGGCCGATCGCTATCCAGGGGTCGCCGGCCACCGCGGCGCGCAGGCGATCGAGGTAAGCCCTGCTTTCCTCCCCGGTCGCGACGAGCCACAGGTCGAGGCGCAGATCGGGGTAACCGCCACGGAGGGATCGCGCGGCCTCGATGAGATTCTCGATGCCCCGCCGGGGGGCGGCGCCGGACGCCATCGCGATCCGCGGCTCCGCCGGCCACGGAACGGGCCTGACGATCGTCGTGTCGGTTCCGTTCGGGGCGATCAGCGTGCGAGACGGATCGAGTCCCATCTGCCGCACGAACGTGTGTGACTGCGCGACGTGGATCTCGAACGCGTCGAGGTTCCGCTTCTGGCTCTCCCTCATGGCGCTTCGCCGCGAGGGATCGAGCGCGAGCCCGTACGCGTCGAGCTGCGCGACGACGTCGTCGACGATGTCGAAGGCAGCGAGCCGGGCATGAGCCCGGGCCAGTTCCAGCGTCTCGGCCTCGAGGAACTCTGCGGACGCGAGCAAGAGCCCCGGCGGAGCCGGCGTCTGGGTGAGCGACGCCGACAGCGCGTCCGACGTCCAGCCGTGGACGTAGGTGGCCGGAGCCACGTCGCCGAGGCGCGAGAAGACGTAGTGGCGACGCAAGTCGCCGCCCCATCGGAGCCGACTCCCTTCCCGAAGGACGAGCCAGGGCCGCTTCTTCTTGAATCCTCGTCTCACGCGCCGGTCCTTCGTCCTCGACACGACAGCAGCGTCACGCCTGCTCCTCGCCCGCGATCGTCTCCTCGCACCGCCCGCCGGCGGCGATCGTCACGCCCGGCCCGACGACGGCGTCGCGGACGACGCCGTGCCTTTCCACCAGGGCGCCCTCGAGGAGCACGGCCCGCTTCAGGTGCGCGCCGGGTTCGGCGCGCGCGCGCGGCCCGAGGACGGCCGGCCCCTCCGAACCTCCCGCGTCGGCGCCTTGACCGAGAAGGACGTCCCCCATGCGTTCCCCGACCGGCGTCGCGGCCGAACGCCCGGCAAGTACGTCCCAGTGCGCCTGCAGGTAGCGCTCGGGTGTGCCGATGTCGATCCAGTAAGCCTCTGAGATGAACCCGTAGACCGCCTCGCCGCGCGCGACGAGGGACGGGAACACCTGACGCTCGAACGACCACATCTCCCCCGGCGGAACGTCGGCGATCGCGCGCGGCTCGAGCACGTAAGTGCCGGCGTTGATCAGCCCGCCCTCGCGTGCGATGGCCGGCGCGGGCTTCTCGAGGAAGGCTTCGACGCGGCCGTCGTCGCCGAGCGGGACAAGGCCGTACGGGCCGGCATCCTCGACCGGGGTCAAGGTCAGGGTCGCGGTCGCCGCACGCTCGCGGTGCGACGCCAGCAACGCCGTCAGGTCGAGATCGGTCAGCACGTCGCCGTTGAACACGATCGTGGTGCCGTCGAGCCGGTCGATGACGTTCCGTACCGCGCCGGCGGTCCCGAGAGGCCTCTCCTCCCGCACGACCTCGAGCGCGATCCCTTCCTCGCGCATCCGTGCTGCGAACGGCTCGAAGCTATCCGCGAGATATCCCGTCAGAAGAAGCGCGTCGGTGATCCCGTGATCGCGCATGAGCCGGAGCTGGTGCTCGAGGAACGGCCGGTTGCAGATGGGAAGCAGCGATTTCGGCGTCGTGTACGTGAGCGGCCGGAGCCGCGTGCCCTCGCCGCCGGCGAGGATGAGGGCCCTCATCGCGGGGCGCGGGACTCGGCGTCGAGGGACGTGAGGACGCCGGGGACGACCTCCCGCAGCGCCTCGCGCCACGGCCTCATCTGCGGCAGCCCGGCGGCGCGCCAGGCGACGCCGTCGAGCGCGGCGTACGCCGGCCGCTCGGCCGGCCGCGGCATCGCGGAGGTCGGGACGGGTTGCACGCGCTCCGGATCGAGCCCGGCCTCCTCGAAGATCGCGCGCGCGAACGCGAACCGCGAGCACTCGCCGGCGTTGACGCCGTGCAGCACCCCGGCCGCCCCCTGCTCGATGAGCCCGACCAGCGCCCGCGCCAGGTCGGGCGTGGACGTCGGCGACCCGACCTGGTCGTCGACCACGTTCAACGTCTCGCGCGTCCGCGCCGCGCGCAAGATGGCGGCAACGAAGTTCGCCGTCCCCGTGCCGTACAGCCACGCGCTCCGCACGACCGCCGCGCGCGAACCGCCGGCCAGCACCGCCTCTTCGCCGAGCAGCTTGGACCGTCCGTACTCCGAGACCGGGTTCGTCGCGTCGCTCTCGGTGTACGGGCGCGTCGCCCGCCCGTCGAAGACGTAGTCAGTCGAGACCTGCACCACGAACGCGTCACCGGCGGCCCGCGCGACGTTCGCCGCCCCATCTGCGTTGACGAGGCGCGCGCGGGCGGGATCCTCCTCGCAGCCGTCGACGTTCGTCCACGCCGCCGCGTTGACGATCGCGTCCGGCCCGTACTCTCCGACCGCGGCACCGACCATGTCGGCGTTCGTCACGTCGAGGTCGGCGTGCGACAGCGCCACGGCGTCGGGCCCGAGCACGGCGGCGAGGTCGCGTCCGAGCTGCCCGGCGCCGCCGGTGATGAGCACCCGCACGCCGCCTAACCCTCCCGCGAGCGGAGCGGCTCCCACCACCAGCGGTTCTCGCGGTACCAGTCGACCGTCGCGCGCAAAGCGTCGTCGAACGACCAGCTCGGCTGCCAGCCGAGCGCGTTCGTACGCGACGTGTCGACCGAGTAACGGCGGTCGTGTCCGGGCCGGTCGGTCACCGGCGTGATCAGCGAGTGCGGCTTCCCCAGCAGGTCGCAGAGCGCTTTCGACAGGTCGATGTTGGTCCTCTCGTTCCCCGCGGCGATGTTATAGATCTGGCCGACGTCGCCCTTCTCGAGCACGGTGTGGATACCCGCGGCGACGTCCTCGACGTAGATCCAGTCGCGCACGTTCATCCCGTCGCCGTACAGAGGCACCGGCTTGTCCTCGAGCAGGTTGGTGACGAACAGCGGGATGACCTTCTCGGGGAACTGGTACGGGCCGAACGTGTTCGACCCGCGCGTCACGACGACCGGCATCCCGTAGGTGCGGTGGTACGCGCGCGCCAGGAGGTCGCCGCCCGCTTTGGACGCCGAGTAGGGGCTCGACGGGTCGAGGCGGTCCTCCTCCGAGAAGGAGCCGACGTCGATCGAGCCGTAGGTCTCGTCGGTCGACACCTGGAGATACCGCGCGATGCGGTGGCGCCGCGCGGCGTCGAGCAGCGCGTTGGTGCCGAGCACGTTCGTGCGCACGAAC
>JBIOTQ010000080.1:0-4539 GCA_044866075.1 Actinomycetota bacterium
CGGGCACTCGAACGGGGCCGAGCAGGTCGCCGTCCGGGCCCGGGACGCCGGTTTCGAAGTGGTGTACCAGGGGATCCGCTTGTCGCCGGAAGCGATCGCGCGCGCCGCCGCCGAGGAGGACGTCCACGTCGTCGGTCTGTCGATCCTGTCCGGGGCGCACGCGCTTCTCGTCCCCGACGTGCTCGACCGGATGCGGGCGCACGGCGTCGACCCGGCGAAGGTACCCGTCGTCGTCGGCGGGATCATCCCCGAGGCCGACGCGGAGAAGCTCCGGGAGGCCGGCGTGGCTGCGGTGTACACGCCGCGCGACTTCGACCTGACGCGGCTCATGGCCCAGGTCGCCGAGCTCGTCGCGAAAGCGAGCGGAGCCGGCGCGTGACCGACGAGGTCCGCCGCCCGTCCGAGTCTTCCGTGGTGCTCTCGCAGGCGATGTCGGTGACGGACGCCAACCTCGCAGGCAACGTCCACGGTGGGGTCATCATGCGGCTCGTCGACAATGCCGCCGGACTGGCGGCGGTCAAGCACTGCCGGCACCGCGTCGTCACCGTCGCGATGGACGAGATGGTCTTCATCGAGCCCGTCTATCTGTCCGATGTCGTGACGCTGCGGGCGCAGGTCAACGACGTCGGCCGGACGTCGATGGAAGTCGGTGTCCGGGTCGAAGCCGAGAACGTCATCTCCGGCGAGAGGCGCCACGTGTCGAGCGCCTACCTCGTGTTCGTGGCTCTCGACAAGGAGGGCAGGCCCCGCACGGTTCCCCGTCTCGAGCCCGACAACGTCGAAGAGCGGCGGCGTATGGAGGAAGCGAAGATACGACGCGAACACCGTCTGGCGCGTAAAGATGCCATCCTGAAGCGCCGCGCGGAGCAAGGCGAGTAGTCCGAGAACGAGGGGGTTGCTGTGTCCGTTTCGAAATTGACGATCGCGGTCCCGGTCTACAACGAACGCGAGCGCGTCGCCACCGCGATGAAGGAGCTGCTTTCAACGCCGATGCCGGTCGAGACGGAAATCATCGTCGTCGACGACGGCTCGAGCGACGGCACATGGGAAGAGCTCGCGCACATCGGGCTGCCCGAGCACGTGCGCGTCGTCCGGCACGAGAGGAACCGCGGGAAGGGCGCGGCGCTCCGCGCCGCCATCGCCTCGGCGACCGGTGACGTCTTCGTGCCGTTCGACGCGGACCTCGAGTACAGCGCCGCGGACCTGCAGCAGCTCCTGAGGCCGCTGATCGGTGGGGAGGCGGACGTCGTCTACGGCACGCGCGCGTTCGGTTCCCACACCGCGTATTCGTTCTGGTACGTGATGGGCAACAAGTTTCTCAACACGTTCGCGAACGTCCTTTTCGACTGCTACATCTCGGACCTCGAAACGTGTTTCAAGATGGTCCGCACCGATATCCTGCGATCGCTCGACCTGCGGGCGGACGGCTTCGACATCGAAGCCGAGGTAACGGCCAAATTGCTTCGGGCCGGCCACCGCCCGTACGAGCTCCCGATCAACTACAAGGCGCGGAGCCGGCTCCAGGGAAAGAAGATCAGCTGGAAGGACGGCGTGATCGCACTGTGGGTCATCACGCGGATCCGCTTCGGCGGCCGCTGACGCGCGCGTCGGTTCTCACGAGGACATGAACATTCGGGCGTCCCGTTACGTCCGACAAAGCAGGTAAACTCGAAAGCTTGGTTCGTCCTATCCCTTGCGAGGAAAGGTTGAAGCGCGCGTGAAACAGCAAGAGCACCCGACGATCGAGTTCCGCGGCCTGCGCGAACGCCGCCACTCGCCCTGGCGGAAGGTCGCCAAGGTGCTCGTGATCCTCGGCGTGATCTTCGGCGTCCTCGCCGGCGGGACGTACATCTACCTCAAGATGTACGTCTCGAACGCCGTCCGCAAGACGCACGTCACCTTGCCCGTCGATCCCTGCCCCAAGAACGAGTCGTGCAACATCCTCGTCCTCGGATCGGACGCGCGGAGCGTCCTGGAGCGCTCCCAGCGCAAAGAGAGAGAGTTCCGGGGGAGCGGTGGGCACCTCGCCGACACGATCCTTCTGATCCACGTCCCCGCGGACGGGAGATCGGCGGTCGTCGTCTCGTTCCCGCGCGACCTGCGGGTCAAGATCCCGGGCAAGGCGGGCTACAACAAGATCAATGCGGCGTACGGCGGAGACCGCAAACACGATCTCTCCGGCGCCGAGCTCATGATCAAGACCGTCAAGTCCTTCACCGGGCTCAAGATCCACCACTACGTCGAGATCAACTTCGCCTCATTCCAGAAGATCGTCGACGCCGTGGGGGGTCTCACCCTCTGTCCAAAGAAGGCCTACAAGGACAAGCAGTCGGGGTTGATCCTCACGAAAGCCGGATGCCAGCACTTCAACGGACGGCTGGCCCTCGGCTATGTGCGGATGCGGAAGTCCGATCCGCGCGGGGACTTCGGCCGCATCGATCGCCAGCAGGAGTTCATCCGCGTTCTGATGCAGAAGGTGAAGTCGGTCGGTTTCCTGACCGACATCCCTCGCCTGATCAAGACCGTCGACGCGGTGAGCAAGGGGGTCAAGACCGACCAGAACCTCGGGGAGGAGGAGCTCCGGGGCATCGCGAACAAGCTCGCCGGATTCAAACAGTCGAACGTCGACTTCCGGGTCATCCCCAGCTACCCGAAGTATCTGAACGGCACCTCGTACGTCATCGACCGGCCGGCGCAGACGCGAGCCCTGTTCAAGGCGCTCCGCGACGACAGCGCGCTGCCGCCGTACGGCAAGACGGGCGCGTCGATCCCGCAGCCCGAGGACGTGTCGCTCATCGTTCTCAACGGCACGACGACGTCGGGGTTGGCCGGAGCCGTCCGGGACCAGCTCGAAGCGGTGGGCTACAAGGTCAGGGAGACGGGTAACGCGCCGCGGCGCGACTACGCCACGACGGTCATCCTCTTCGAGCCGGGCGACGAGGCCAAGGCGCAGCTGATCCAGGAGGAGTTCCCCGGCGCCAAGGTGCAAGAATCGACCGAGACTCTGGACGCCGACATCGTCCTCATCCTGGGCTCCGATCAGACCTCGCGGGCGAGTCCCAGCCCTTCGTCGTAGGACCCTGGCCACCGGCGCGGCCGGTAGTCTTAGCGCCGTGAAAGCCCTGATCCCGTCGGGTGGCGCCGGCACACGGCTCCGGCCGATCACGCATACGTCGGCGAAGCAGCTCGTCCCGATCGCGAACAAGCCCATCCTGTCGTACGCGCTGGAGGCGCTGGCGGCCGCCGGGATCCGCGAGGTGGGCCTCGTCGTGGGCGACACGGCCGAGGAGATCCGCTCGTTCGTCGAGAGCGGCGCGCAGTGGGGGCTGGAGGTCACGTACATCCCGCAGGAGGCCCCCCTCGGGCTGGCGCACACGGTGCTGATATCCCGAGAGTTCCTCGGCGACGACGACTTCGTGATGTACCTCGGCGACAACGTCCTGAAAGGCGGGATCACGCGGCTGGTCGAAGCCTTCGAGGCGCATCGCTGCTCGGCCCAGATCCTGCTCGCGCGGGTGCACGACCCCCAGCGTTTCGGCGTCGCCGAGCTCGACGGCGAACGCATCGCCCGGCTGATCGAGAAGCCCGCCCAGCCACCGTCGGACCTGGCGCTGGTCGGCGTGTACCTGTTCACGCCGGCGATCCACGAAGCGGTCCGGGCGATCACGCCGTCGGGACGGGGCGAGCTCGAGATCACGGACGCGATCCAATACCTGATCGACCAAGGGCACGATGTCCGCCCCCATCTCGTCGACGGATGGTGGAAGGACACCGGGAAGCTCGAGGACCTGCTCGAGGCGAACCGGCTGATCATGGAGGACATGCAGGAGGAGCGGTCGGGCACGGCCGACGCGTCGTCGCGCCTCGTCGGAACCGTCGTCCTGCAGGAGGGCGCGCGCGTCGAGAACTCGACGATCCGCGGCCCGGCGGTCGTCGGACGCCGCTCGCGGGTGATCGACTCGTTCATCGGGCCGTACACGTCGATCGGCGACGAGTGCACGATCGAGGACTCCGAGATCGAACACTCGGTGATCATGGAGCGCTGCGTCGTGCGCGGGATGCACCGTCTCGAGGACTCGCTGCTCGGCAAGGAGGTCACCGTCGAGCGGTCGGACGACAAACCGAAGGCGTACCGCCTGATGGTCGGAGACCACGGCCGCGTCGGGGTGATCTGAGGTGAAGCTCCTCGTCACCGGCGGCGCGGGGTTCATCGGCTCGAACTACGTGCGCTGGGTCCTGCAGAACCGCCCCGGCGCGGAGATCACGAACTACGACCTGCTGACGTACGCCGGCAACCTCGCGAACCTCCGCGACCTCGAGGACGATCCGCGCTACCGATTCGTGAAGGGCGACATCTGCGACACCGCGCTGCTCGATGAGGTCGTGCAGGGCCACGACGCGATCCTCAATTTCGCGGCCGAGTCGCACGTCGACCGGTCGATCGACTGGGCGGCGGAGTTCGTGCGCACGAACGTGCTCGGCACCAACGCGCTGCTCGACGCCGCGCGGCGCCACCGCATCGCGCGGTATCTCCAGGTG
>JBIOTQ010000081.1:0-6041 GCA_044866075.1 Actinomycetota bacterium
GTCTTCCCCGATCCGTTGGGGCCGAGCAGCACGTGGCACGTCCCCGGCTCGACGCGAAACGAGACGCCGTCGAGCGCGCGCACGCCGCCGAAGTCGACGCGGATGTCTCGGGCGACGATCCGCGGGCCGTCGACGGCCGGCAGCGCCACGGCCGCCCGAACGGGCCTCGGCGCCGCCAAACCGCGACGGCGCACGAGCGCTTCCAGCGCCGGAGCGATCCCGCGTCCGCCGAACGCGAGCACGGCGGCGAGCGCGATCCCCGCCGCGATCGGTTCGACCGCCGCAGCCGATGCGCCGGCCGCGTCGGCCAGCGCCGAGCCGGCCCGCGAGATCACGACGATGGCCGCGAGACCGGCGGCTGGGCCGAGGAGGCGCGCGGCGCCTCCGACGAGGACGACGATGAACAGCTTGACCGAGAGCAGCGGGCCGTACGCGGTCGGGTCGGCGACGCCGGCGTTGAGCGCGATGAGCGCCCCCGCGAGCGCACCGACGGCCGCCGATACGACGAGCGCTCGCGCGCGCAATCGTGCGACCGGAACGCCGCAGGCGAGCGCGGCCGCGGGATCTGCGCGCATCGCCGCCATCGCCGGACCGTACCTGCGTGCGATCGCCGCCGAGAGCGCGAGGGCCGCGAGGACCAGGACGAGAGCGATCTCGAAGAACGCAGGCGGCCCGAGCCGGAAACGCGTACCGAGCGCGCGCAGATCGAGCCGGACCTCGGGAACCGCAAGCCCCTGCGCGCCGCCGGTCAGCCGCGGGAAAGCAGCGATCGCGAACGCCGCGATCCATGCGACCAACCACGTCGCAAGCGCGACGAACGGCGTGCGCAGACGCGCGACCCCCCGCGCGATGATCGCGCCGGCGATCGTTCCGAACGCCACGGCGACGAGCGCCGCCGTGGCGGGGTCCCATCCCTCCCGCGCGACCAGGCGCGCGGCGGTGTAGGCGCCGATCGCAACGAACGCACCCTGCCCGAGCGAGGGCTGCCCGGCGTACCCGACGGCGAGGTTCAGTCCGATCGCCGCGACCAAGAGGAGCAGTCCCTCCGCCGCGGCGGCGACCAGATCGTCGCGACCGATCACCGCGGGCGTGAAGGCAGCAACGACCGCCAGCGCGCCGATGACCGCCGTGGGACGGACCTTCATTCGACCGCTTCGGTGAGATCGCGCCGCGACCGCACGACGACGACGAGGACGGCGATCAGTAACGGTGCGATGTCGCGCCACGCCGCCCCCAGCGCGAGACGGGGGAAGCCCGGCACGTGGAGCGTGGCGACGGCGGATTCCACGACGCCGACGCCGAGCGCCGCGACGAAGACCCGCAACGGTGACGCGAGGCCGCCGATCAGCGCTGCCGCGATCGCTTTCAAGCCGAGGAGCAAGCCCGTCTGCGTTCCGACGGAACCCGCGGACGGTGTGCCGATCAGCCCGGCGGCCGCGGCGAGGATCCCGGCGAGCGCGAACGCCAGCGCCGTCAGGCGGCCGACGGGCAGGCCGACGATCTGTGCGCCGAGCGGCTCGGAGGCGATCGCCGACACGGCGCGACCGAAACGGCTGCGGGTGAGCAGGATGCCGGCCCCGGCCGCGAGGATCATGCCGATCGCGAGCACGAACAACGTCCGCGGCGGGAGGCTGGCGCCGCTCGGCAACCCGATGGGCCGCCAGCGCGAGAACGGGAACGGATCTGTGATCACGTACGCCTCACGCGGGAACGCCGCGGCGAGAGCTCCCTGGACGACGAACGCGAGCGCGACGGTGCCGCCGATCCATCCGATCGCCGATCCGCGCCGGGAGAAGGGCCGCAGTACAAAGCTGTAAACGAGAACGCTCGCGACCGCCGCCGCGGCCAGGGTGACGACCACCGCGAGGAGATAGCGGACGACCGACGGGCTCGTTGCCGTGACCGGTCCGGTTCCCGACTGGATCACGATCGCGAGGAACAGCGAACCGCCGACGAGGTCGCCGTGCGCGAACTGGAGAACCGACGTCAGCCGGTGAACCAGCGTGAAGCCGATCGCGACGAGCCCGTACACGGCGCCGGCCGCGAGGCCCGCGATGACCACCTGGATGACGAGCCCGACCGTCACGCCGGCGGCATCCTACGGGCGCGCGTCCGCCGGGTCGAGCGTCGCCCCGCGGCGGAAAATCGCTCGCCGACAGCTCGATCGCGGCGTAGCGTGGATGGTAAGAACGTGAACGCGAACAGCACGACATCGGGGGAGCCGGGCTCAACGGGCGATCAGCCGTCCGAACCGCTCCCCTCTCGCTCCGAACTCATCAGCCTCTGGGACGAAGAGCGCGCCCGCTACCGCCCCTAGACCACCGGCCCACCATCCACTAACGTCGGCCTCGCGCGAACGAGGCCGGGACTCGAGGGGGGAATCATGGACATCGCTGCATGGATTTGGGGTGCCGCCGCCGGCGGTTTCATCCTGCTGATACTCCTGATCAAATCGTTGCACTTCATCGCCGCGAACGAGATCGGCTTGGTGACCAAGCGTCTGTCGTTCCGGAAGCTCGGCGAGGACAACCTCATCGCCTTCAACAAGGAGGCGGGGTACCAGGCCGACCTGCTGATGCCGGGACTGCGCGTGAAGTTTTGGCCTCTCTACGGTGTCTCGAAGTATCCGTGGGTTCAGGTCCCGGCCGGCGAGATCGGCGTGGTCATCGCACAGGTCGGCCGCCCACTCCCGATCGGCGCGAAGAGCGCCGAGTACAAACCCGAGTTCGCCAACTTCTCGAACCTTCGTGGCTTCATCGCGTCGGGCGGACAGAAGGGTGTCCAGCGTCCGGTCCTGCCGCCCGGCTCGCTGGTCCCGATCCACCCTGTGGGATTCGTCGTCCTGACGAGAAGCGCCGTCTACGGACTTCCGGTGTCGCCGGAGCTCCTCACCCGCGTCACGCCGGAAGGTCTCCTCACGCCGGCGTCGTTCGGCCTGCAGCCGTCGCAGCTCAGCGTCACCGTGATCGCGCCGCGGGGCGAGATCGACCAGGTGGGGATCGTGACGGTGCTCGAAGGCGACCCGCTGCCGTCGGGCGACATCGCATCGCGCCTCGGTGGGTTCGGCGACGTGCATTCGATGGAGACCGCGAACGCAACCGATTCCGAGATCATCGACGTGCTTCTCGGCAGCAAGAACAACCTCCACAACAACTACCAGGATTTCCAGGCGTTCCTGGACAACGGTGGCCGCATCGGGCTGCAACACGATCCGTTGCTGTACGGCGCGTACCTGCTGAACCCCTTCCTCGTGCAGGTCGAGATGGCGCCGATGCTAGTCGTCAATCAGGGGCAGGTCGCCGTCATCAAGGCGTACGTCGGGTTGTCGACGCTCGACACCTCCGGGGCCGAGTTCAAGTTCGGATCGATCGTGCGCGCCGGACATCGAGGCATCTGGGCGGAGCCGTTGCGCACCGGCAAGTACCCGATCAACCCGCGCGTCTACGCGGCGGAGATCGTCCCGACCGCGATCCTCACCCTGAACTGGGCCGAGGCGTCCTCGCTGGCGCACAACCTCGATCAAGACCTGAAGCCGATCGAGGCGAAGAGCCGGGAAGGATTCATCTTCACGATCGACCTCCAGGTGCAGATCCATGTGCCCGACACGCGCGCACCGAAGGTCATCTCGATGGTCGGCACGATGATGAACCTCGTGAACGAGGTGCTGCAGTCTGCGGTCGGCAACCACTTCCGCGACAACCTGCAGGGCCTGCCGGCCGTCACGTTCATCGAGACGCGTCACGAGGTACAGCAAGCCGCCTACACGGCGATCCGCGAATACCTGTCTCTGTACGAGGTGGAGACGAAGGGCGTCTACATCCAGGACGTGGTGTTCCCGGAGGAACTTGTCGAGGTCCTGACGCGCCGCGAGATCGCGAACCAGGAGAAGGCGACGTTCCAGGAACAGCAGCGTGCGCAGACCGTGCGCATCGAGATGGAGAAGGCGAAGGGCACGGCCGAGATGCAGGCGCAGCTTGCGCAATCGGCGGTGGGTGTCGAGATCAAGCGCAACCAGGCGCAGGCGCGCGAGGCCGAGGCGACCGGCCAGGCCGCGTACACGCGGCTTACCGGCCAAGCCGAAGCCGCGAAGACCGAGGCGATCGGTCTGGCGCAAGCGAAGGCGACCGAGGCGCTGGGCCTCGCCCGGGCGAGGGGCTTCGAGGAGCAGAAGAAGGCCCTCGGGTCGACGGCGACAGCGCTCGTCAACTCGATCAACGCGGTCGCGGAAGGCCGGGTCACGATCGTGCCGGAGGTTCTCGTGTCCGGCGGCGGCGGAAGCTTCGAGGGTCTCGCCGCCACGTTGATCCGCAACCTGACCAACGGTTCGGGCGGCAACGGCGGGGCGCAGGAGCCCGCGGCCGTTGCAGCCGGGGCGTCGAGCGAAGCGGCGCCCGCGACCAAAGAACCCGTGCCGCCTCCTGCGGCGACGCCGAAGATGAAGCCGGCGAAGGGAGACACGGCGAAAGGGTGATCGCCCGACACAAGCAGGACCGTCGGACTAGTTCGTTCGAGCGGATCTTCCGGGCACCAGCGGGCAAACCTATCCAGCGTCTTACAAGGCGCTGGATAGGGCGCCGGCGCTGAGTATCATCATCAAGAGTTCCACACGCCTGCGGGGAAATATGTTCGACGACGCTTTCAAGGTCCTCGGCATCGAACCGACGACGGACGGCCGGGTCATCCGAAACGCGTTCGTCCGCCTGGCTCGCATCTATCACCCCGATCGGTTCGTCGGCCTGTCGGCGGACGTGCGCGCCGAAGCGGAGCGGCGCATGAAGGAAGCGGTTGCGGCGTACGAGGAGCTCCGCGCCGCGAAGAGGCCGCCAACGCCGCGCGTTCCACCTCCCGCGAACAAGAGAAAGAAGGATCCGTGGGCGGAGGTGCGTCGCGCCCGCGAGGCCGTGATGGCGCGCCGGTTGGAACAAGAACGCAGCCGCGCGCGCTGGCTGCTGTGGGAAGAGCTCGAACGGCAGGCACGCGAGCGTGCCGCGTACGAAGCGCAGCAAGCGTCGACGTGGGGAGCCGGCGACGGAGGGTCGATACGACTGCCGGAGCCCGAAGAAAACGCCGAACCCACTCCCTCCGCGCTCGCCCGCCGTCTTGCGGAGGCCCGAAACGGGCGGGCGGACTCTCTCGCTCCGACGTCGCGACGCCGCTAGCCGCGCCGCGCGAAAATACCGGCAATCACGACGAAATCCCCCTTGACGCACACTCGTGTTTGAGCATATGATTTGAGCAGATGCTCAAGACACCGTGGACCTTCGAGGAGGTGAGGGTCGTGGAGAACAACCAGTACGTCATCCTCATCTACGTCATCTACGCGGCCGTGGCCGTCGGCCTGACCGCGTGGCTGGCGCGGACGCTCTCGAGCAACGGCGCGGTCTTCCTCGAGGACGTGTTCAAGGACCGGCCGGCGCTCGCGCGGGCGGTCAACCGCCTGCTCGTGACCGGCTTCTACATGCTGAACCTCGGCTACGCGTTCTACATTCTCCGCGCGGACGCCGGGCTCGATGCGTTCCGGTCGGTGCAGTTCCTCGTCAACCGGCTGGCGTTGCTGCTCGTCACGCTGGCACTGATCCACTTCATGAACGTGCTCGTGTTCTGGAAGATCCGCGGCAACCGCGAACAGCGGAGTTTGCCGATCCCCGTCGCCGCGCAGGTGCACATGCCGGCACCCGCTCCCGCGGCGCCGTCGAAGAACCCGCCGTCTCTCCCCCGCAGGTGAAAGGATGACCGGCGATGGACGCCCCGGACACGATCGATGAACGTCCCCCCACGACAAAGCTGACGATCCTGTACGACGAGCGGTGCGCGGTCTGCCGGCGCGCGCGGGACTGGCTCCTCACGCAACCGTGCCTGGTTGAGGTCGAGCTGATGGCCGCGGGATCGATCGAAGCGACCGAGCGCTACGGCGAGCTACCGTGGCTCGGATCGGAGCTGATCGCGGTCGACGATCAGGGACGCGCGTGGGTCGGTCCGGCGGCGTTCATCGCCGCGATGTGGGCGACGCGCCGGTACCGGCCGTGGGCCTACCGGCTGTC
>JBIOTQ010000082.1:0-6426 GCA_044866075.1 Actinomycetota bacterium
CGTGGCGTACGGTGTCGGCCGGGCTCGAGTGTTTCGCGTTCCTCGGCTCGGCCTGCGGCGACATGCGCGGCTCGCACGTCTGCGAGGACGAGGCGATCGTCGAGGCGATCGACCCGGCGACCGGCGAACCGGTCGCCGATGGGACGCGCGGCCATCTCGTCGTCACGCCGCTGACGAAGGACAACTTCCTGCTGCGCTACGACCTCGAGGATCTGGTGCGCCTCGATCATTCGCCGTGCGAGTGCGGCGAGACGCACGTGCGCGCCTTCTGGGACGGCCGGTCGAAGGACGTCGTGCACGCGGGCGACCGCGCGCTACTCCCGATGGACGTGTGGCTGATCTTGCGCGACGTCGAGGAGGTCTCGCAGCCCGGCGTCGAGTACCAGCTCGTCCGGACGGCCGACACGTCGCGGCTCCGCCTGCGCGTCGAAGCCGACAAGCCCGAGGAGGCCCTGCGCGCCCGGCTCGAAGCCCTGCTCTCGGAGCGCCTCGGTGTCGACGTCGCGGTCGAACTCCTCACATCGGGCGCGTTGCCCCGGCCCGCCTACAAGCCCGCGCCGGTGGTGGACGAGTAGGCTCGTGAGATCATGGACTTCGAGACCCTTCTGTACGAGGAGAAGGACGGCGTCGCCTGGGTGACGCTGAACCGCCCCGACGTCCACAACGCGTTCAACTCCGTGATGATGCGCGAGCTCTCCGAGTTGTGGACGGCGCTGCGCGCAAACGACGAGGTCCGCGTCGCCGTTCTCACCGGTGCCGGTGAGAAGGCTTTCTGTACCGGCATCGATCGCGCCGAGGGTGTCGCCGGCCGCTCGCCCCTGCCCGACGGGCGTCACGTCGGATCGCCGAGCGATTCGCCGTTCATGTTCGACGATCCCGGCGACGTCCTCGGCCCCAAGACGAACGACCTGTGGAAGCCGGTGATCGCCGCCGTCAACGGCATGGCCTGCGGAGGCGCGTTCTATCTGCTCGGCGAGTGCGACATCATCATCGCGTCCGAGAACGCGACGTTCTTCGATCCGCACACGACGTACGGAATGACGTCGTCGTTCGAGTCGATGCACATGGTCTACAAGATGCCTTTCGGCGAGGTGGTGCGGATGCAGTTGCTCGGAAACGACGAACGGCTATCCGCGCAGCGCGCCCACCAGATCGGGTTGGTGAGCGAGGTCGTCGCGCCGAACGAACTGCGCGGCGCGGCGCAGTGGCTCGCCGACCGGATCGCCGCCAAACCGCCGCTGGCCGTCGAAGGTACCCTCCGCGCCCTGTGGGCGGCGAAAGACCTGCCGCGTTCGCAGGCGCTGGCGCTCGGCTACGCGTACGTGAAGATGGGGACGAACGCCGAGTCGATCAAGGAAGGCCAGCGCGCGTTCGAGAGTGGCGAACGGCCGAAGTGGCGGTTGCGATGAGGATCGGTCGTGAGCGGTACGGCTACTCGGAACCTCCGCACGTCCGGCGCGGTTTGTTGTACATCGGCCTGACACTCATCGCGCTGTCGCTCCCATTGATAGTGCCGCTTGGCTCTCTCGCGACGGTGGTCTCCGCCGCCGGCATGCTCGCGATGATCTATGCCTTCCTGCCCTCGAGCTATCCCCTTCTCGGTGTGTTCGGAAGCCTTGCCGTGTCGTGCGTTCCGTTCGCGATCGCTTACTGGCTCCTCAACGACTAGACCGCCGCCAGTTTCGCCCCGAGCTTGTCCAGCAGCGAGCGCTCGAGGCTCGCGTCGAACGGCTTCCCGAGGTTGAAGAACGAGGCGCTCACTTCGGCCCGGCCCTTCAGGATGAAGATCAGGTCCTGATACGCCGTGAGCGTCTGTCTGCCCGCTGCGATCGTCGCTTTGAGCCGGAACCCGACGGTGGCATCGCCGTACGTCGCCGTCGTGATGCGATCGAAATCGACCGACTTGAGCGTGGCGCCCGATCCGTTCGACGAGAGTTCTTCGTTCAATGCCTTCTTCGCGAAGTCTTCGACGCACTTCTCGACCTTGGTCCCTTTGATCGCCGCGAGGTCGGTCTGGGCGTACGCCGCCGTCTTGACGAACGTAGCGTTGGAACTGGCCGATGCGTTGTCCTTCTCGATGTCGGGCCCATCGACCTCGGCGCTTTCGGCGACGTCCGGGTCGACGGCTCCCACACACGCGGCGAGCTCCTTTCCCTGAGCCTCCTCGTTCGGATCCGGTGTCGAGGGCGTCGCCGTCCACCCGGCGGGGAAGTCCGCCGCGACGAGCACGAGCTTCTCCGCTTTCGCCTTGTCGGCCGCGGCCGTGTTCGTGGTCGGACTGGACGACCCCGACGTGCTCGGCTTCTTGCCGCTACCTCCGCACGCGGTCAAGGCGAGTGCGAGGATCAATGCGATCGTTCCGAGGGTCCGCTTCATGAAGCCTCCTCTTACGGAAGAGGCGAGTCTAGGTCAGTCCTGCGGTGCGGTCCACGAACCGGAAACGGGCTTATCCGCTGCCGATCCCTTCGCTGCCTGACGTGCCCAGGTAGCTCTCCACCAGGCGCTCGTCGTGCTCGAGCTCGCCGGGTTCGCCGATGAATTGCATGCGTCCCTTGTGCAGGATGACGACGATGTCCGCGAGCCGCAGCGCGTGACGAACGTACTGCTCGACGAGGAGGATCGTCGTGCCCGCCTCGCGTATCGCGCGCACGTCGTCGAAGAGTTGCGAGACGAGCCGCGGCGCGAGGCCGAGTGACAGCTCGTCGATCATCAGCAGGCGCGGGTTCGTGATGACCGCGCGCGCGAGCGAGAGCATCTGCTGCTCGCCGCCGGATAGCGTTCCGGCGGTTTGCCCTTTGCGCTTTTCGAGGATGGGGAAGCGCTCGTAGACGCGGCGCAACGAGCCGTTCCCGTTCCCGGAAGCGTAGGTCGCCATCAGGAGATTCTCGCGCACGCTCAGTCCGGGAAATATGCCCCGGCCTTCCGGGATGTGCGCCAGCCCCAGCCGCGCGATCCTGTAGTCGGAGCGACCCTCGATGCGAACGCCGTCGAACGTGATATGTCCCTGCGCCGGCGTCAGCATCCCGGAGATCGTGCGAAGCATCGTCGACTTCCCGGCGCCGTTCGGTCCGAGCAGGGCGACGACCGATCCCTCCGGCACGATCAGGGAGATGTCGGAGAGAGCCACGAAGCGGCCGTAGCGCGCTTCAACGCCGCGCAGACGGAGCAGCGGTCGCGTCATCCTCCTCCTCTCCCAGGTAGGCGCCACGGACGGCGGGATCCGCCGCGATCTCCTTCGGCGTGCCGCTCGCGATCAGGCGTCCGAAGTCGAGGACGTAGATCGTCTTGCAGACATCCATCACGAGATCCATGTCGTGCTCGACGAGCAGGATGCTGATACCGCGCTCGGAGCTGATCTGCTGCAGCATCCGTCCGAAGGCGCGCGTCTCCGCGGAGTCGAGTCCGGACGACGGCTCGTCGAGCAGCAGGACCTTCGGATTGATGCAGAGCGCGCGGCCGAGTTCGAGCATCCGCGCGCTCCCGACCGGAAGATCGGAGGCGCGGCGGTCGGCGGCCCACTCGAGCCCGAGTTCGTGCATGACCTTCGTCGCGATCTCGCCGCAGCGGCGCTCCTCGCGAGGCCGGCGCGGCAGATGCAGGAGGTCCGACGCGATGTCGAGCCGGCTGGCACCGGCCTCGGCCGCGACCAGAAGGTTGTCGAACAACGAGATGCGATGGAAGAGCTCGAGCTTCTGGAAGGTCCGACCGATGCCCGCCTTCGCGCGCTGCGTTGGCGTCGCGCGTGTGAGGTCTATGTCGTCGAGTATGACGCGACCGTGCGTCGGCGTCAGGAATCCGCAGATAGCGTTGAACACGGTGGTCTTACCGGCGCCGTTCGGGCCGATGAGTCCGACGAAGCCACCATCGGGGACTTCGATCGTCGCGTCGTCGACCGCGAGCAGCCCGCCGAAGCGAACGGTGATCTTGTCGGCTAGGAGCGTGCTCACTCTTGGCCTCCGGCGACGGGGGCCGGTTCCGGCGTCGGTCCCGCCCGTCCACGCGACAGCGCGCGGAGTAACGCGTTCCCCCCGCGACGGAGTTCGCCGAACAGGCCCTCTGGGTTCTGCGCGAGCGCCAGGGTGGCGCCGAGGCCGAACAGGATGAACTGCAGTTCGAGGATCGTTGGGTTGTTGCGGAAGATGTACGGGAAGAGTCCGGTGAGCAGGCCCGCAGCGATGGCCCCTCCGATGTGGAAGATGCCGCCGAGCACGGCGACGGTGACGAAGAAAATCGAATAGAACGGGATGAAGTCGAGGCGCGCCGCTTGACCACGCTGCATGGCGGTGAGGATCCCACCAAACGCGGCGATCAACGCCGAGAGGCTGAAGATCAGCACCTTGTACTTTGCGACACTGATCCCAAGTGAGCGCGTCGCCGTCTCGCTGTCGCGGATGCCGGCGAGCACGCGCCCGGTGCGCCCGGTTCGAAGATTGACCGCCACGATCACGCCGATCACGAGGACGGCCAGCGCGAGGTAATAGAAAGCGTTGTCGCCCTCGAAGCCGTCCGGTCGCGGCATGTGGACGATGCCCTCCGAACCCGACACGCGTGCCTCTTGGAAGAAAAGCTGCTGTGCCATGAACGCGAAGGCGAGCGTGAGCAGCGCGAGGTAGAGGCCGTGCAGCCGAACGGCCACGATGCCGATGAGCGCTCCCGCCGGAACCGCTGCAAGCGCGCCAAGGAGGAGCGCGATCCACGTGTTCATCCCTGTGTCACCGATGAGGTGACCGGTCGTAAAGGCGGCAAGCCCGACGAAGGCGGTGTGACCGAGCGAGATCTGACCGGAATATCCGGTGAGGATGACGATCGACAGGAAGATGATCGCCTGCGTCATCCCGTACGTGATCGAGAGCCTCCAGCCGATCCCGTTCACGACGACTGGCACGAGAGCCAGGGCAGCGAACATCGCGACGCCGACGCCGATGCGGGCCCGCGCCGACGCGTTCTGTGCGACCTCGCGGGTCCGGACGACGAAGCTCGCGCCAAGGCCAGCGCGACGCAGCGCCTTCGGCGCGAAGAGAACCAGGAGCGTCATCAGAACGAACGGGACAGCGGTGCTCAAGTTGCCGAGGAGGCCGCGCTGCGTTCCGTACTGGACAAGCATCGCCTCGATGATTCCCAGGACGATGCCGCCGGCGAACGCGAGCGGCAGGCTGCGCAGATAGCCGAGCATCGCGGCGCCGAGGACGAACGAGATGATGAAGGCCGGGAAGAGGTTCGGATCCAACAGTCCCAGTCGCGGGACGAGCAGGACGCCGGTTAGCGCCGCGAACGACGTGCTTAGGGCCCACGCTCCCGAAGAGACGAGTCCCGTGTTGATCGCCATCAGCCCGGCCACGGGACGGTTGTCGACAACGGCGCGAAACGCGATGCCGAGACGGGTGAACTTCAACATCGCTCCGAGGAGCAATGCGGCGGCGGTAGAGATCCCGAGGACGATCAGCCCGTCCATGCCGACAGAGACGCCGAGGATCTCGACCGGGGTCCGAGGGAAGAGGGAAGGCACTTCCACGGTCACCCCGTGCCAGATCCGGAAGACGATGCCTTCGAAGAGGACGAAGAGGCCGACGGTCACCATCAAACCGATGACGATCGGCTGTCCCTCGATCCGGCGGAACAGCTGCGTGTCGAGGAAGATGCCGATCAGGGGGGCGAAGAGGAACACGACAACGAACGCGGACAGCCAAACCGGCCATCCGAAGCCGATCGTGAATTGCCAGTGGATGAACGTCGTGAAGAGAGCGATGCCGCCGTATCCCAGGTTGAGGATGCCGGACGTCTTGTAGGTGAGGACCAGACCCGTCGACGCGAGGGCGTAGACGCTTCCCGTGACCAGACCGAGGAGGAGGGTCCGGATGAAGATCATCGCTCGATGCGGCTCAGTCGGTCCCGCAGAGCTTGCAGGTCACGTAGCCTTGATCGACTGCCTTGCGTAGGGGCAGCGCGGACGCGTCCTTTCCCTCGACGATGGGACAGCCCGGCTCGTGGAAGCTGTGTCCGCCCGGAACAATGAGAACCTTTCCGTCCGCGGTCGGCGCGGCGCCGACGACGCCGGAGTTGTGCGCGCCCGACGGCATCCCGCTCATCGCGCGCGCGAGGTCGCTGCGGAGGTCGCGGTTGTCGCGCTCCGCCGACACGGAGCTCGCCATGAAGCCGGCGACGATGATCAGCGCCATCCCGAGCAGTCCGCCCGAGATCAGGTACGGGATCTGCTCGGTGAGGATGTTGGTGTGCGCGGCGCCGTACCACCCGAGGATCACGAAGACGATGCCGACGATTAGGAGCGCGACGGAGATCAATAGTCGCGCGTTCTCGCGCACGAAGTCGGCCCGCGATCCGCGGGTGCCGGCGACGCGAGGTGCGGGCGTCGGCTCGGCGCGTGCCTCATCGGACGCGACCTCTGCGTCGGCGTCCGCGGACGCTGCG
>JBIOTQ010000083.1:0-17525 GCA_044866075.1 Actinomycetota bacterium
TCCCGGTCCTGGTCGTAACCGTGCCGCTGGCGGCGGCCCAGTCGGGCCGCGACGGTCGCTCTCACCGTCTCGAACTTCCGCTTCTGCTCGGGTTCGCAGTGCCAGCCCTAGACCGTGTCCCCGGCGTGCACGACCCTTGTGGAACATGATCGTCGCCGCGAGCGCGTTCTGGTGGATCAATCCGTTGCCGGTCGGGTTCCGCGCGTAGACGAAGTCGGCATGACCGGCGCGTTACTGGTCAAGCTAGTTCAGTCCCCGTAGCGCTTCTCGAGCAGCCGCGCCATCCGCTCGCGGTGCGCGTCGGCGCTACCGAAGGCGACCTCGGAGGCCTTGGCACGCTTGAAATACAGGTGCATGTCGTGCTCCCAGGTGAAGCCGATCCCGCCGTGCACCTGGATGCCGCTCGCCGCCACGCGCCGGAACGCGTCCGACGCGTAGGCCTTCGCCATCGACGCGGCGAGCGAGGCGTCGGGGTGGTCGCGCTCGATAGCCCATGCCGCGTAGTAGACGGCGTTGCGCAGCGACTCGGTGTCGAGGTGCATGTCCGCCGCGCGATGCTTCACGGCCTGGAACGAGCCGATCGGCCGGTCGAACTGCACGCGCTGCTTCGCATAGTCGACGGCGAGCTCGACGACCCGCTCGGCTGCACCGAGCGATTCCGCCGCGAGCCCGACGCAGGCCCGGTCGCGTATTCGCTGGAGCGCATCGGGGTTGGGTCCGTCACCCAGCCGATCGGCGGGCGTCTCGTCGAACCGCACATGGGCAGCCTTGCGTGTCGCGTCGAGCGTGTCGACCGGAACCGTTTCGGCCGCCTCCGTGAGGTAGAGGCCGAGCGTGCCGTCCTCGTTCGCCGCGGCGACAACGAGCCGTTGCGCGCCGGCGCCGTCGAAGACGAAACGCGCCTCGCCGGTCACGCGGAATCCCTGGCCGGCGGGGCAGGCCTCGACCGTTTCCGGCGAGTCGGCGAACGCGGCGACCAGCTCGCCGGCGCAAATCGCGGGGAGCAGCTCCTTCCGCTGCGGGTCCGTTCCCCCTTCGAGGATCGCGTGGCCTGCAAGCACCACGGTCGAGAAGTACGGCCCCGGCAGCAGAACCCGGCCCATCTCCGCGATA
Source organism: Actinomycetota bacterium (assembly GCA_044866075.1). Classification (GTDB taxonomy): domain Bacteria; phylum Actinomycetota; class AC-67; order AC-67; family AC-67; genus JBASRP01. Next base: position 1,114 of record JBIOTQ010000083.1, read on the forward strand.
AGGATCGCCAGCGCGATGAATCCCTGGCCGACGCCGCCGGCATCCTCGGGAAAGGGCAGCGCCATCCATCCGAGATCCGCCATCTTGCGCCAGACGTCGTCGCGGTAGCCGCGCGGGTCGTCCATCATCGCGCGCGCGTATGTGACCGGTGTCTCGCGCTCGAGGAAGGCGCGCGCTGCGTCGCGAAGGGCTCGCTGATCGGCGTCGAGATCGAATTCCACGGCGCCCGCATGCTACCGGTTGCGTTGAAAGTGTGACCCAAAACCCGCGCCCAGCGCACGCTTTGGGGCGCACTTGGACTACCGGCCCGGCAGCTTGATCGTGACTGTCTTGACCTGGCTGTAGGTGCGGAGGGCCTCGAAGCCCTTCTCGCGGCCGTAGCCCGACCGCTTGAAGCCGCCGAACGGGAGCTCGACGCCGCCGCCCGCGCCGTACGTGTTGATGTAGACCTGGCCCGAGCGGACCTCGCGCGCCAGCCGGTGCGCGGTGCCGACGTCACGCGTCCACACCGCGCTCACCAATCCGTAGTCGGTCGCGTTCGCGGTGCGGATCGCCTCGTCGGCATCGCGGAACGTCGTGACGGCGAGGACGGGGCCGAAGACCTCCTCGCGCGCGATGCGCGAATCCGGGGGCACGACGTCGAACAGCGTGGGGGAGAAGTAGTAGCCGCCCTTCAGGTGCTCGCCGATGGGCGCGTCGCCGCCCGTCACCAGAGTGGCGTCCTTCTTGCCGACGTCCATGTAGCCGCGCACGCGTTCGAGCTGCTGCTTGCTGATGAGCGGCCCGAGGTCGGGGTCCTCGGGGCCGGGCCCGATCGTCACCGACGCGAACCGCTTCGTCACCGCGTCCACGACCGCGTCGTGCGCCTCATGTTGCACCAGGAGACGCGAGCCGGCGCTGCACGTCTGCCCCGCGTTCTGCAGGATCGAGTTCACGATGACCGGCAGCGCCTCATCGAGGTTCGCGTCGGCGAAGACGACGTTCGGCGACTTGCCGCCGAGCTCGAGGGCCACCGGGATGACGTGTTCCGCCGCGGCCTTCGCGACGAGACTGCCGACTTCGACCGACCCGGTGAACGAGAGGTGATCGATCCCGGCGTGCGACGACAGCGCGGCGCCGGCCTCCTCGCCGAGGCCGGGCACGACGTTGAAAACGCCCGCGGGCAGTCCCGCTTCCAAGCACAGGCCGCCGAGCCGCGCGGCCGTGAGCGTCGCCTCCTCCGCCGGTTTCAGGACGCAGCAGTTCCCGGTCGCGAGCGCCGGCGCGATCGTTCGCGCGCTGATCTGGATCGGGTAGTTCCACGGCACGATGTGGCCGGTAACGCCGAGCGGCTCGTGGATCGTGTACGCGAAGATCTGATCGCTCACCGGGATCGTCTCGCCGTAGAACGCGTCGATGGTGCCGCCGTAGAACTCGAAGTAACGCGCGGCAACGGTGACGTCTGCCTGCGCTTGCTTCAGCGGCTTGCCGGTGTCCCGGCTCTCGAGGAGCGCGAGAGCGTCGGCGTCGCGCCGGATCAGCTCGGCGACGCGCTTCAGGATCCGGCCGCGTTCCGCGGCCGGGGTGTGCGGCCAGCCGTCCTCGAAGGCGCTGCGCGCCGCGGCGACGGCTTGGTCGATCTCTCTCGGGCCGCAGCGCGCGACCTCGGCGAGAACCTCTCCGGTGGATGGATCGTAGGTGGGGAAGGTGCTCTCGGGCTCGACGTCCTTCCCGCCGATCAGAGCGCGGATCGCGTCCACGCTCGAAGCTTACCCCTGCGGGAAAAACTCAGTCTTTGTGCGAGGCGCCGAAGATCCCTTGGTGCCAGATGGCGGCCATCGTGTCGACGACCTCGTCGCGGTTGAAGCCGCCGCCGCGCACGATCCAGTAGTAACAGAAGCGTTCGAGCATGGCGATCAAAGCGACGGCTGCGACGCCCGCGTGGACGGGGTGCCGTTCGCCGTCGTGGTCGGCCCCGCGGATCGTGTGCGCGATGCGGCCGGCGAACTTCGCGAGGACCTCGCGTCCCAGGCGGTCGAAGCGTTCGTCCTGCGGGCGCGCCGACATCCACGCGACGACGACCGGAGAGTTCTCCTCGTAGTTGTCGATGAAGTGTTCCATCCATGTCCGCAGTTGTTCGAAGCCGGCTTCGCCGCGCTCCATGCCCTCGAGCTCGTCGGCCAGTCCGTACATGCGCTCGGCCGTTTCGATCGCGAGGGCCTCGAGCACCTCGGCCTTGTTCGCGAAGTAGAGATAGAAGGCGCCGTGGCTCGTCCCGGCCTCGCCTGTGATGTCGTCGACGCGCGTCTCGGGATAGGTGCGTTCCTTGAAGACTTTCTTGGCTGCGTCGAGCAGGCGCTGACGCGTGCGCTCCCCCTGCTCGCCGAGGAGGCGCGGCTCGCCGTTCCCGCGGCTGCGTCCCGTCTGCGGGGCGGTCTGCTTGCCGCCTTTGGTGCCGGTTTTCGCCACTCGTGCCCTCCTCTCGCGCGTGACGTGCACGGCGTCATCTGACGCGCTGGTCAGGCAGCATTCTAGGGGTGAGCGCGTCCCGGCCCAAGGTCACCCACCGTCCACTCCGGTTCCGGCCCGTGGGCGAACTTTGACCGCTTTGGGTGGTCGCGTCTAAGGTCGTTGGGTCGTTGCCGGAGGGGGAAAAGGGGGCGCCATGCGCAAAGCAGTCATCGTCTTCGTACTCGCTGCGTTTCTGTTGGCGGTCGCCGTCCCGCTCGCCGGCGCGGCCACGACGGGCCGGGTCATCGCCACCTTCGACCCAAATAAGGGTGAGCTCCCGGAGGGACTCACCATCAGCAAGACGGGAACGATCTACGTCAGTTTCCCGTTCACCGGTGAGCTCCGGACGGTCTCTCTCGACGGAACGTCGCATCACTTCGCGACGCTTCCGACCGGCGGCGGCTTCGGTCCTCTCGGGCTTGCCGTCGATGCGCCGGGCAACGTGTACGCCGGCGTTCGCACGACCGATCCCGCGACGCAAGGCGTCTATCGCGTGACACCGAGCGGCGTGGCGACACGTCTCCCGGGCAGCGGCGCGATCGCGTTCGCCAACGGACTCGCGTTCGATCAGCGCGGAAACCTCTACGTGACCGACACAATCCTGGGGGCGGTCTGGCGCATCCCGCGCAACGGGAGCGCAGAGCTATGGATCCAAGACGACGCGCTCGAGGGCGACGGCAGCGCACAGTTCGGCTTCCCGCTCGGAGCGAACGGCATCGCGGTCCGGCACAACCAGGTCTTCGTGACCGTGACCGAGAAGGCGAGCGTGGTGACGATCCCGATTCGGCCGGACGGATCGCCGGGCGCGCTGACCGTGCTCGCGCAATCGCCGGCCTTGTTTGGATCAGACGGCATCGCTTTGGACGTTCACGGAAACATCCTCGTTCCCGTCATCGCGCAGAGCACGATCGTGCGGATCCCACCCGACGGCAGCAGCATCGACACGATCGCGACGCAGGACGACGGCCTCAACTGGGCGTCGAGCATCGCTTTCGGCACCGGAAGGGGAGCCCGCAAGACTCTCTACGCCGCCAACTTCGGAATCGGGTCCTCCGCGCCGACGCCGGGGGTCCTCGCGTTCGACGTGGGCGTGCCCGGAGACCCTCTGCCGTAGCGCGCCCTTACCGTCCGCGCTCGTAGACTGCCGCCGATGAGCGGTTCGGACGAGCGCGACTGGATCGAGCGGCGGTTCGCCGTTCCGCGTGCGACGGCGAGCAAGGTCACGACGCTCGCGGACGCCGTGACCGACGGCGTGAAGTCCGGCGACGCGCTGCACCTCGGGATGACGCACACGCGCGGCAGCGCCGCGGTGTGGGAGGTGCTGCGGCAGTTCCACGGGCGTGCTCCCGGCTTCACGCTTCTCGGCGTCCAGGTCTCGAGCGGATACGCGCCACTCGTTCACGCCGGTCTCGCACGGGCCGTCGTCACGTCATGGGCCGGCGACTCCTACTACACCCCGGGTCCGAACCCCGTGTACCAGCGCGCTTGGAAGGAGGGCGTCGACTTCCAGCACTGGTCGATCCTCACCTTCGCACAGCGTCTGGCTGCTGCGGCGCGGGGCCTCGAGTGGACGACCACCCGATCCCTCGCCGGGTCGTCGATGGAGACCGAGAACGCCGCCGACGTCGAGCGGTTGAAGGACGGCACGCTGGCGATCCGCGCGCTCGTCCCCGACGTCTCGATCTTCCACGCGCCCGCGGCCGACCCGCAGGGGAACGTGCTCGTCTCGCCGCCGCTGATGGAGAACCTCTCCGGCGCACTCGCGGCACGTCGCGGCACGATCGTCACAGTGGACAAGATCGTCGACCCCGACGTCGTGCGCGACCACGCGCACCTCGCGCGCGTTCCGGCGGGCGCCGTCCGCGCCGTCGTCGAGGCGCCCCTCGGGGGGCATCCCGGCGGCCTGCGTCCCGCAGGGATCTCCGGCATCGAGTCCTACGGCGAGGACTACGAGTTCTGGGTCGATATCCGGCGCGCGTCGCGCGATCCCGCCGCCATGGATGCGTGGATCAAGGAGTGGATTCTCGAAACCGAGACGCACGACCGTTACGTGGAGAAGCTCGGCGCAGCGCGCATCGATCTTCTGCGCCGGCGCGCGCGGCCGGAGTCGTGGCGTGAAGAGCTCGACGCGCTGCTGCCGGAGGTCGCGCTCGACGATCCTCCCAGCGCGATCGAGACGGCGATCGTCGCCGCGTCCCGCGCATTGAAGGACCGCGCGCGCGGCGTGAAGGCGACGGCGATGCTGGCCGGGGCGGGGATGGCGAACCTCGCCGCGTGGCTCGCGGCGTACGACCTCGCGCAGGAGGGGCAGGTCGTCGATCTCGTCGCCGAGATGGGACTCGTGGGGTACTGGCCGCGGCCCGGTGAACCGATGCTCTTCAACCAGCGCAACTTCCCGACGTGCACGATGCTGGCCGACATCGAGACGACGCTCGCGATCATCATCGGCGGTGGAACGGCGCGGTCGGTCGGGTCGCTCGGGGCCGCGCAGGTCGACAAGCGCGGCAACATCAACTCGACACTGATCCCGGGGGAGACGTTATTGATGGGCTCGGGCGGCGCGAACGACGTCGCGACGTGCGCGACCGAGTCGGTGGTCGTCGTCGCGCAGGACAAGGCGCGGTTCCTGGACCGGGTTCCGTACGTGACGGCGCCGGGGGAGCGGGTGACGCGGTTGGTGTCGACGCTCGGGGTGTATGCGAAGGATCAAGGGGAATTCGTGCTCACCGGGGTCTTGGATTCCAACGTGTTCGAGGCCGTGCGGGAGTGCAAGGAGAGGTGCGGGTGGGACCTGCGCGTGGCGCGCGATGTCACGGTTGTTGAAGCGCCGACCACAGAGGAGATCCGGACCTTGCGCGTCATGGATCCGAAGGGATGGTTCCGGAGCTGATGGGTCTCCTCGACGGACACAGGGCAATCGTCACCGGCGGTGGGTCGGGGATCGGCCACGCGACGTGCGTGCGTTTGGCGGCCGAGGGCGCGCGTGTGTGCGCGCTCGACCTCGACGGCGACGCGGCGAAGGCGACCGCGAAAGAGATCGGCGGCGAGGGGTTCGGCGTGGATGTGAGCGATGCCGGCGCGATGTCCGGCGCTGTGCAGCAAGCGGCCGACGCCATGGGCGGCGTGACGATCATCTTCAACAACGCCGGCATCGGGATGCTCGGGCCGCTGCACGAGTACAGCCCGGAGCTCTGGGACCGGATCATTCGCGTCAACCTCGGCGGGGTCTTCAACGGCATCCGCGCGGCCGCGCCTCTGATCAAGGAGAGTGGAGGCGGGAGCATCGTGAGCACTGCGTCGATCTCCGGGACGCGGCCGGCTGCCGGCGAGGCGCCGTACTCGGCGGCGAAGGCGGGGATCGCCGCGCTGACGGCCGTGGCCGCTCTTGAGTACGCGCCTGCGGTCCGCGTCAACGCCGTCTCGCCAGGCATGATCGGAACCAAGCTCACGGAGCCGTTGTCGATGTTCCCGGACAAGTGGAAGGAGTTCGTCGAGCGGACGCCGCTCCACCGGATCGGGGATCCGCTCGAGATCGCCGACGTGGTCGTCTTCCTTTGCTCGGACCTGGCGCGCTTCGTGACCGGCCAGAACATCGTGGTCGACGGCGGGATGACGCTCCACGGCTCCGGCGTGGACGGGCTGCTCGACTACTTCCTGCCTTTCCGCGAGGGGGGAGGAGCCCCCGGTCCGGTCGCCGAATAGAGACGGCAGCCCAGCGGGCCCAGAACGGGGGAGATAGCAGCATGAAGACGCGGATATCGTTCGCGGCGCTCCTGGTCGTGCTCGGCGCGCTCGTCTCGGCTCCGGCGTCCGCCGCTGTCGGATCGTTAACCCCCGGCAACCAGAAGGTCCTCTGGTCCGACACGATCGACGACGGGTTCGTCAACCCGCTGCTGCTGGTCAGCCCCGCACCCGAGATCCGCTGCGTCCAGCCCGGCGCGTGCGACGAGTTCACGCTCAACGTCGCGCTCGGACCCAACTTCTGGACCAAGGCCGGCGCCGTCGAGGTGGCGATCCGCTGGAAGTACGACGGCGTCATCGACCTCGACCTCCAGGTGCTCGACGCGGGCGGCAACGTCGTCGCCCAGTCGGTCGCGGTCGACTCCAACGCCGAGAACGTCTTCATCCCCAACGCTCCCGACGGCGACTACACCGTGCGCGTGATCCCGTCGAACACTTTCAACCCAGAGCGGGAGGAGACCGGGCCCATCGCCTATGAGGCCCTCGCTCAGGTCGAGATCCTGGCGGCCGATCCCGTCGGGCAGGGTCACCGGTTGCTGCCGAATCTCGTCCCCGAGCCCCCGGACGGATTCCACGTCTCATCGGCGCTGAACCTCATCCCATTCCCCGAGAACCCACTGCTCTCGTGCTACGCCGAAGAAACGATCGAGAACACGGGCCACCCCACGCGCTGTCTGCGCTTCAACCAGACGATCGCCAACGTCGGAGAAGGGCCGATGCTCATGCGGTTCGCTCTCTCCGGCATCGTGACGCCCGATGTATCCGACAACGAGATATGGCAACGGGTGATGTTGAGCGACGGCACGTACGAGGATCAGCACACGCCGGAGAACTACGTCTTCCACGCCGCGCACGCGCACCTCCACTATCAAGGCTTCGGAGGCACGATCCTCTACCCCTGGGATCCCGTGAAGGGACGAGGAGCCGTGCCCGCCGCCCTCGGACGCAAGGTCGGTTTCTGCATGATCGACGTCAAGATGACGGACGGCGCCTGGGGGGCGACGGGCAACGGACCGCGTGCTCACACCTTCCCGTTCTCGTGCGTGCTGCCGGACGAGATCGACCCATCCGCGCCGGAGGCATGGGTCGAGCAAGGGATCGCCGTCGGGTGGTCGGACGTATACGGATGGAACCTCGCCGATCAATACATCGACATCACGAACGTCGCCGACGGCACCTACGAGCTGATCCAGATCGCCAACCCCAACCACTCGATCGACGAGGGCGGCCGGTTCGACGACAACTGCACGTTCCGGAGGATCGAGATCAAGGGCGACGTCGTGACCCCGATCGGGGACGGCGGTCCCACCGCCTGCCCCTCGTCGTAAGATTCCACGTCTCAAATCACTGAACGGATCGGAAGGAGATCACCATGCGTTGGCAAGGGTCCGTCGCCGTCGTCACCGGAGCGTCGCGCGGGATCGGGCGCGCCGTCGCGCGCGCCGCAGCGAGGAAGGGCGCTCAGGTCGGTCTCATCTCACGGTCGCAGGAAGAGCTCGATGCGGTCCTCAAGGAGATCGACGGGCGCGGCGCCGTCGCCGCCGCCGACGTCGCCGATCGCACGCAGGTCGAAAAAGCTCTCGCGGCCATCGAATCCGCGCTCGGTCCGATCGACATCCTCGTCAACAACGCCGGCGTCGGCGCGTGGGGCGCGTTCGAGGACGCGGACGTCGATCTGTTCGAGAAACTGATGCGCGTGAACTATCTGGGAACGATCTATCCGATGAAGGCCGTGCTTCCCGGGATGATCGCCCGCGGACGCGGGCACATCGTCAACGTGGCCTCCATCGCCGGTCGCATCGGGGCTCCGTTCGAGGCGGCGTACTCGGCGTCGAAGTTCGCGGTCGCCGGCCTGTCGGAGGCCGTCGCGATCGAGGTCGGCACCCGCGGCGTCGGCATCTCGGTCGTGAACCCCGGACCCGTCGACACGGAATTCTTCGAGGCCCGCGGCGTCCCGTACGCGCGCAAGACCCCCAAGCCCGTTTCCGCCGAGCGTGTCGCCAAGGACGTGATCGCCGCCGTCGAGAAGAACAAACTCGAGACCTACATCCCGCGCTGGCTGGGCCCGGCCGTCGTGTCGCGCGTTCTGATGCCGCCGATGTACCGCGCCGGCACCACGCGCGCCTTCCGCGAGGAACTCAAAGCGCGATGAACGACTGGCGCCGGTACGACACCGTCGCCGAGACCTACGAAAAGGTCCGCGCGCCCGTCACCGCGGCGGTGGCCGCCGACCTCGTAGCGCTCGCTGCGCCTGAGGCCGGCGCGCGGATCCTCGACGTCGGCTCGGGAACCGGCGTCGCGGCCGACGCGGCTGCCTCGGCCGTCCCGGCGGGACTCGTCGTCGGCGCGGACCTGTCGGTCGAGATGCTTCGCATCGGTATCCGCGCGCGACCCGGCCTGCGGCTGGTCGCAGCGGAAGCGATCCAGCTCCCGTTCCGCGAGGCGACGTTCGATACCGTGCTCGCGAACTTCGTGTTGACCGAGTTCACCCGCTGGGACACTGCCCTCTTCGACCTGGTTCGGGTTCTCCGTCCGGGCGGCGCGATCGCGGCGTCGGTGTGGCGGACTGAAGAGGACGAGCTCACCCGGACCTGGCGCGGGCTCGTCGAACGCACCGTCGGGCAGGAGATGCTCCGTTCGGCGATCCGCGAGGCGACGCCGTGGGCGGAACGGTTCGGCGATGCGGCGCGGTTCGACGACACGCTCCGGCAGAGCGGGTTACGTCCCGTTCGCGTCGAAAGACGGACCTATCGGTTCACGATGACCCGTGAGGAATACATCGAGGAACAGTCGACCCGCGCGCTCGGGCGGTTCGTTCGGGGGATGCTCGGCGAGGGGGGATGGTCTTCCTTCCTCGACGACGCGCGAACCGCATTCGCGTCCGCTTTCGGCCAGAACGTCGAGGATTCGCGCGACGTTCTGCTCGCGGTCGGGACGAAACCGTAGCGACCGCGCCGCACGCGACGGAACAACACAGCCGGGTCGCGCCTCTCGAACGTCCCGATCGTGACCCGTCCTGCATCGTCTAAATAGCCCTTCGGGACTATTGAAGGGTCGTGTGAACTGCCGATTTTCTTTGCGGTAGCGCTCACGTGCGGCGGTCCCCGAACCGTCCCAGTGTCGGGAGAACGAAAATGAACAAGAGCAAGTCCAACAACATCCTCTTCGTCGGCGTGGCGGTGTTCGTCATCGGCGCCGCGCTCGCGTTCTTCGGGCTTCGCTCCGGGAACAAGCCGGCCGTCACCGAGCAATCCGCGCCGATCGCCGCGACGACGCCCGGCACCGGGGTCCGGACTATCCAGGTCGGTCCCGCGGCAGTCGCGGCGGCCCCGGCGACGTTCACCGTGCCGAAGGGCAAGCAGGCGGTCGCCGTCGAGCTGCCGTCCGTGCCCGGACTCGCGGGCTACGCGCGCGCCGGTGACACCGTGAACATCTACGCGACGATCCGCAACGACCAGCCCAACTCCAAGCTCAAGACGCCTCTGTCGAAGCTCGTCCTGACCGGCGTCAAGGTGCTCGATGTTCGTGCCCCGGCCGTCGGCCAGGCCGGAAACGCGACGTACCTTCTCGCCCTCGACGTGAACGAGGCCGAGCGCGTGATCTTCTTCGCGAAGTTCGAGTCGCTCTGGATGGCGCTCACCGACTCTGCGCAGAAGCCCGTCGTCACGACCGGCCGCGCCTACAAGAACGCCCTGTGATGGACGGGCTCAAGATCCTCGTCCTGGACCGCAGCGAGGAGCTCGCGGAGCGGGTGCGAGCGATCGCGGCGGATCTGAACCCAGAGGCCGAGATCGTGTCCTGTACGAAGATCGGCTCGGCGAGCCACGTCAACCACGACCACGAGGGACCGTTCGCCGTGATGATCTCCGGGCCGTCGCTCGCGACCAAGACCGGATTGCGCCGGCTGGCTCAGCTGCACCGTGATTCGCCGTCGACGTCGATCATCATGTCGTTCGATCAACGTCCGGAGGCGTCCCTCCGCGACATCATCCAGGTCGGCGCCGACGACGTGATCGAACTGCCCGGCGACGACACCATCATCAAGGGCGCGATCAAACGCGCGCTGGAGCTGGCGGAGAAGCGCTACGTCCCGGCCGGATCGACGCAGGTCGTCGTTCAGGCGCAGGCTGGGGCCCGGCCGCTCGGAAAGGTCTTCACCGTCTCGTCCGCGACCGGAGGCTGCGGAAAGACCTTCTACGCGACCAACATCGCGCTTCTGCTGTCGCAGCTCCCGAACACGCGCGTCGCGCTCGTCGACCTCGACCTGCAATTCGGCGAGGTGTCCACGGCGCTGCGCTTGCATCCGAACTTCACGATCTACGACGTGCTGCGAGCCGAGGAGTCGGACGAGCCGGTCGACCTCTCGTCGCACCTCGGCGAGTTCCTCGTCGACTACGAAGGCCGCTTCTCGGTCCTCGCCGCCCCCAAAGATCCGGCGCAGGCCGACCGCATCACACCCGTCGACGTGACCAAGGTGATCGAGACGTTGCGCGCCAACTACGACTACGTCGTCGTCGACACCCCGACGGCACTGGCCGAGACGGTCCTCGCCGCGTTCGATCTCTCCGAACACCTGTTCTTGATGTGCACGCTGGACCTGCCCTCGGTGCGCAACCTCGGGATGTTCATACAGACGCTCGAGAAGCTGCGCGTGTCGCAGGAGAACATCTCGCTGATCCTCAACAAGGTCGAGAAGGACGTGGGCATCTCGGTCGACCAGATCACGAAGCTGTTCCCGCAGGGCTTCCGCTCGACGCTACCGTACGCGAAGGAGGTCTCGCGCTCGATCAACGTCGGCCAGCCGGTCCTGATGTCCTTCCCCGACACCGAGGTTTCGAAGAACCTCGTCGCCGGCATGAGCGAGTTCCTCCCCGAGGATGCGCGTGCGCGCATCACCGCCGCTCAGGCCACGACCAAGAACGGCCACGGACTCTTCCGTTTCTTCCGGCGTCAAAGCTCGGCGCCGGCCGTGACCGCAGGGGTTGAACGATGAAGCTGTCCGAGAAGCTCGCCGCGCTCGAAGCCGAAGAGCGCGCCAACGCCAAGACCGAATCGTCGAAGTCGTCGTCGCACGGCGGCGCCGCGCACCACGGCCGCGAGAAGCCGAAGTCCGACCGGTCGGCGTCCGCGACGCGCTGGTCCGACGCCAAGCGTAAGGTGCGCGAGCTCGTTCTCGCCGACCTGGCGCCGAAGCTCACCGGTCCGAAGGCGCTCAACGGAGCCGCCCTCGAGAAAGAGGTCAAGGCGACCCTCGACCGGATCCTCCGGCGCGAGGACGTCCGCGTCTCGCCGGTCGAGCGCCAGAAGTTCCTCAACGAGGTCCTGTCCGACACCCTCGGCTACGGGCCTCTCGACGAACCGCTGCGCGACTCGACCATCACGGAGATCATGTGCAACTCCTACGACGAGATCTTCGTCGAGCGTCAGGGACTCATCGAGCAGACGGACTGGGCCTTCACCGACGAGGTTCAGTACCGCCAGGTGATCGATAAGATCGTCACCGGCGTCGGCCGTCGCGTCGACGAGTCCTCTCCGATGGTCGACGCGCGCCTTCCCGACGGTTCGCGCGTCAACGCGATCATCCCGCCGCTCGCGATCCGCGGTGCGGTCCTGACGATCCGGAAGTTCTCTGAGACGCCGTACACGGCCAAGGACCTCGTGAACTTCGGGACCTTCTCGCTCGACTTCGTGAACCTCATGGACGCGTGCGTGCGCGGCAAGCTCAACATCTTAGTCTCGGGAGGAACCGGAACCGGCAAGACGACGCTCCTCAACGTGCTGTCGTCGTTCATCCCCGAGCGCGAGCGCATCCTTACGATCGAGGACGCGGCGGAGCTCAAGCTGCAGCAGCCGCACACCGTCTCGCTCGAAGCCCGTCCGGCGAACGCCGAAGGCAAGGGCGAGGTCCGCATCCGCGAACTGGTCCGCAACGCGTTGCGTATGCGCCCCGACCGCATCGTCGTCGGCGAGGTCCGCGGCGCCGAGGCCCTGGACATGCTTCAGGCCATGAACACCGGTCACGAGGGTTCGCTCACGACCATCCACGCCAACACGCCGCGGGATGCGCTGTCGCGTCTCGAGACGATGGTGCTGATGGCCGGCTACGACTTGCCAGTTCGCGCGATCCGCGAGCAGATCGCTTCGGCGATCAACGTGATCGTGCAGCTCGAGCGCATGACCGACGGGTCGCGCAAGGTCACCTCCGTGCAAGAGATCCAGGGCATGGAGGGCGACACGATCCTGCTGCAGGAAGTGTTCCGCTTCCGTCCGCAGCTGACGGCCGAAGGCCGCCAGGTCGGACAGATGGAAGCGACGGGTCTGCGTCCGAAGTTCCTCGAGCGACTGAAGGCACACGGGGTCGACGTTCCGGCGAAGCTGCTGCATGCCTCCGCGGCGGCCCGGGCGGAGCGGAGTGGCCGCACGCCTGCGCCCCAGTCTCGCGCCGGATTGCTGATGCGGGGTCGCCGCTGATGGCTCTTTGGGCCGCGCTCGGCGTGGGAGCCGGCATGGCCCTCCTCGTCGTCGGCGTTCTGGTGCGTGCGCGCGAGAAGGACGAGGAGATCGCGCGCATCCTCGAGCTCCCTTTCGGCGAGAACGACCTGACCCCCGAGATCGCCGAGCAGCGCGCGGCGTTCATCGAGCCCGGCGTCGAGTTCGTCCAAGGCGCCCTCGAACGCATGAACCTGCAACAGCGTCTCGCGCAGAACCTCGAGCGCGCGCGCGTTCCGATCCGGCCGGGCGAGTTCGTGATGGTCGCCGCCTCGTCGTCGATCCTCGGCGCGGCGCTCGCCGAGCTGCTGACCGGCCGGATCGTAATCGCCGTCGTCGCGGCGATTGCGATGCCCTACCTCTGCTGGACCTTCGTGAAGATCAAGGTGTCGCGGCGCGCGGCGGCCTTCGAGCGCCAGCTGCCCGAGGCGCTGTCGCTGATTGCCAGCTCGCTCGAGGCGGGCCACACGTTCCTTCGGGCCGTCGAGATGATGGTCGAGGAGAGCGAAGCGCCGCTGTCCGAGGAGTTCGAGCGTCTGTTGTCGGAGACGCGCCTGGGCGATCCGCTCATGGACGCGCTCGACCGCATGAACGACCGTCTGGCGATTCCGGATCTCGCCTGGGTCATCCAGGCGCTCCGGATCCAGCAGACCGTCGGCGGCAAGCTCGCCGACCTCCTGAACACGCTCGCCGAGTTCATGCGCCAGCGCGAGGAGATCCGTCGCGAGGTCAAGGTCCTCACGGCCGAGGGCCGCCTGTCCGGGAACATCCTCGGCGCGTTGCCGCTCTTCTTCATGCTGGTCATGCAAGTCATGAACCCGGACTGGATGAAGCCGATGTTCCGCGGTTGGGGACCGGCCGTTCTCGGCGCGGCCGGTGTCTCCGTCCTCATCGGCGTCGGGATCATCCGCAAGATGGCGCGGGTGGACGTCTGATGGCGTCGCTCGCCGTTCCTCTCGGGATCGCCGGCACCGTGTTCGGCCTCGCGATCGCATACAACGCGTTGCGCCGGCCGATCGTCGACGCGGCCGCCGTCCTCGCCGACCTCGACGGCGCGGACGTTCACCTCGACGAGTACACCGAGAAGCTCTCCCAGCCCCTCGGCGCGCGGATCCTCTTTCCGCTCGGCAGCAAGGTCGGCGGCCTGGTGCAGTCGGTCCTTCCGCGCAACTACCTCGACGGCCTGCGCAAGCGCCTCATGCTGGCGGGACTGGCGGAACGCATGCGGCCCGAGGAGTTCCTCGTCCTCCAGGTCGTGTCCCTCGTGTTCGGCGCCGGCTTCGGCTATGTGATCGGCAGCGCGCTCGGCTTCTCCATCGCCGGGACGATGCGCACGGCCGCTTTCCTCGCGATCATCGGCGCCGCCTTCCCTGAGTCTCGGCTCGGCTCGAAGCGCGAGGACCGCCAGACGTCGATCCGTCGCGATCTGCCGGACGTTCTCGACCTGCTCGTGATCTCCGTCGAGGCCGGCGTGGGGCTCGAGGGTGCGATCGAGGTCGTCGGGAAGCACTTCGACTCGCCGCTCGCCCACGAGCTGAACCGGATGCTCCGGGAGATGGAGCTCGGCGTGCCGCGCCGCACCGCGCTGCAGAACCTCAAGCGCCGGATCGACATCCCCGAAGTGTCGACGTTCGTCCTCTCGCTCGTTCAGGCCGACGCGCTCGGCATGCCGCTCGGTCGCGTCCTGCGCAGCCAGGCCAACGAGATGCGGTCGAAGCGCCGTCAGTGGGCCCGCGAGAAGGCCGCGAAGCTCCCGGTGAAGATCCTCTTCCCGATGTTCATGTTCATCTTCCCCGCTCTGTTCGTCGTCGTCCTCGGGCCTGCGGTCTCGTCCATCCTCGAGAACGTCATCCGGAAGTAACCATGCTGGCGCGCATCCGGGACCACCTGAAGCGTCAGGACGGCGTAGCCGCCGTCGAGTTCGCCATCGTCTCGATGGTCTTTCTCGTGTTGCTGTTCGGGATCCTGACCTACGGATTCATCTTCGGCCTCGACCAAAGCATGAACCACGCAGCCGAAGAGGGCGCCCGTTCGGCGATCTCGACGACGTCGGACTCGGCCGCCATCACCAAAGCACACGACGTCGCGATGAACCGGCTCCGCTGGCTGGGAACGAACATCCAGTCCGGAGACGTCGTCGCCACGATCGTCACCGGTTCAACAGACTGCGACCCGAACGACGCGACGATCAAGTGCATCAAGGTGACGATCACGTATCCGTGGGACACGCGTCCGATCATTCCGAAGTTCCCCGGCCTGCCCGTGCCATCGCAGATGCAGGCCACCGCGATCGTCGAGCTGACCTGACGCATGCGCCGCCGTCTTATCTGCGAACAGCGGGGCGCGATCAGCATCCTCGCCGCTCTATCGCTGCTCTTCGTGATCGCCTCTGCCGCGATGACCCTCGACATCGGGCAGGCGGCGTGGAAGAAGCGCGATCTGCAGAAGGTCGTCGACGTGATCTCGCTCGACGCGGTGCGCGCCGTCGGAGACCGGAAACCTGCGAGCGGCTGCTCCGCGCTCGCCAGGCAGTTCGCGGAGGAGGCGGCCGACCGGAACGACTTCGACTACGACAACACCGCGCTCGGCAACGGCATGTCGGTAACGATCGGCGTCGGCGACGCCGCAACGAAGACCTTCACCGTTACCACGAGTTGCGACGCTGCGAACGCCGTGCACGTGACCGCGACGAGCCGTTCCGACAACCGGTTCATGCCGGGGAATGTGGGCCTCAACACCGAGGCGTACGCGGTGATGGACGGCTGGGCCACCTATCTGCTCGGATCGAAGCTCGTCGCGATCGACTCGACGACGTCGCCGATCCTGAACGCCGTGATCGGCGACATGCTCGGCGGTACCGTGAACCTCAGCGCGGTGGGCTACAACGGCTTGGCCGCCGCGACCATTGAGCTCGGCGATGTTTGGACGAACCTCGGACTCGGAACGCCCAGCCAGATCCTCAACTCCGAGGTCACCATGGGCCAGCTGCTGACGGCCACGATCAATGCGCTCAACAACCAGGGCGACGCCTCGAGCGTGTACGCGGCCACGGTGCTCGGGACGCTGCAGGGTCAGATCGATCAGAGCACGCACTTCAAATTCGGCGACATCATCGACGCCGAATCAGGCGAGCCCGGCTCCGTCGCGGAAGCGAAGATCGACGTGCTCAACCTCATCGGTATGGCCGCGAGCGCGTCCAACGGCACGAACTTCGTCAACCTCACGGTGCCGATCACGATCCCCGGCGTCACGACGACGACGATGAAGCTCAGCGTGATAGAGCCGCCGGCGCTGTGCTGGAGGTGCCGAGTCGGCGACGGCCGGAAGGCCGAGACCGGCCAGGTGCGCATGAACCTCGACATGACGCTGACCCAGCAACTGACCCTCGGCTTGTTGCTCCCGAAGGGAACCGTTCATCTGCCGGTCTACGTCGAGGCTGCGGGCGCCACCGGGGAACTCAAGAACATCGATTGCAACGACCCGACGTCGACTAGCTCGATCACGGTCCGCACGACGACCGAGCCGGTGACCGCGAAGGTGGGCTACGCAACCGACTCGACGTTGAACGATCCGACCGTGTCGGCGGACGTCCGTGCCGGGAACATCGTTTCCGTGGCCGGCCTCGTAAACGTCACCGGAACGGCCAACTCCACCATGGCCGGGAGCGTGACGGACCTGCTGGTTCTACTCCA
>JBIOTQ010000084.1:0-7620 GCA_044866075.1 Actinomycetota bacterium
CTGCAGTCGCTGGGGATCGTGGTGACCGCCAACTCGGGCCGGCTCTTCGCCGGCCAGCGCGACTTCTTCCCGAACCTGACCGCCGGCCGCACGTTCACGATCGTCCTCACCCTGACGGCCGGCACGGCCATGATCATGTGGCTTGGCGAGCTGATCACCCAGAGGGGGATCGGGAACGGGATGTCGATCCTGATCTTCTCGTCGATCATCTCGCGGCTGCCGGCCGAGAGCACCTCCATCTACAAGACGGCCGGCGGGTTGAAGGCCGGGGTCATCCTCGCGCTCGGCATCGGGATCGTGGTGGCGGTGGTCCTCGTCGAACAAGCGCAACGGAGGATCCCCGTCCAGTACGCGAAACGCGTCGTCGGGCGGAAGCTCTACGGTGGTTCGTCCACCTACATCCCGCTGAAGGTCAACCAGGCCGGCGTCATCCCGATCATCTTTGCGTCGTCGCTCCTCTACTTACCTGTCTTAGCGGCCACGATCATGCAGAACCCCGGGTTCAAGAACTGGGTCGATCAGAACCTCGCGCGCGGGGACCATCCGCTGTACATCGCCACGTACTTCATGCTGATCATCTTCTTCACGTACTTCTATACCGCGATCACGTTCAACCCGGTCGACGTGTCCGACAACATGAAGAAGTACGGCGGATTCATCCCCGGCATCCGGCCGGGACGGCCGACCGCTGAATACCTCGACCACATCCTGACGCGTATCACTCTTCCGGGGTCACTTTTCATTGCCATCATCGCGGTCTTACCGTTCATCGTGCAGGGAGCGTGGGACATCACGGCGTTCCCCTTCGGCGGCACGGCGGTGCTCATCGTCGTCGGTGTCGGCCTGGAGACGATGAAGCAGCTCGAGTCGCAGCTTCTGATGAGGCACTACGAGGGCTTCCTCAAGTAAGGGGGGCCTAGTGCGGATCGTTCTGCTCGGCCCTCCGGGGGCTGGAAAAGGCACTCAAGCGGTCAGACTGGCCGCGCACTTCGGCGTGCCGCACGTGTCGACAGGGGACATTCTCCGCTTCGTCGTCGCCTGGCAGACCGAGATCGGCCTGACGGCGAAGGAGTACATGGATGCGGGCGAACTCGTGCCGGACGAGATGGTCCTGGAGCTGCTGAGGATCCGCTTGGAGGCGCCCGACGCGCAGGACGGGTTCGTGATGGACGGGTTCCCTCGCACCCTTCATCAGGCGGAGGCTTTCGACAAGTTGCTTGCGGAGATCGGTCAAGCCATCGACGTGGTCGTGAACTTCGACGTTCCCGACGAGCTGATCGTGTTGCGCCTATCGGCGCGAGCCTCCTGCCCGACGTGCGGCCGGACGTACAACATGCTCGCGAGTCCGCCGCGCGACGACATGAAGTGCGATCGCGACGGGACCGGTCTGTTCCAGCGTGACGACGACCGCCCCGAAGTTATCCAGAACCGGCTCGCGGTGTTCCGGCGTCAGACCTTCCCCCTGATCAAGTACTACGAGGACCGCGGCCTGCTCACCCGCGTCGTGGGTGTGGGATCCGAGGACGAAGTGACCGAGAAGATCGTCGCCGAGATCGGCGAAACGGTCGGGAGAAAAGCGTGATCATCATCAAGGGCCGCAACGAGATCGCCACGATGCGGCGCGCCGGTGAGATCGTCGCCGCGGCGATCGCCGAGACGCGCGCGGCCGTTCGCCCGGGCGTGACGACGGCGGAGCTCGACCAGACGGCCGCACGCGTGATCTCCTCGCACGGGGCGTCGCCGTCGTTCCTCGGCTACCGCGGCTTCCCGAAGACGATCTGCACGTCGGTCAACGAGGAGATCGTCCACGGCATCCCGGGCGACCGCGTTGTGCGCGAGGGAGACCTCGTCAAGCTCGATGTCGGCGCCGTGGTCGACGGCTTCCACGCCGATTCGGCGGTCACGATTCCCGTGGGCGAGCCGAGTCCGGAGGCCCTCAAGCTGATCGAGACGACCGAGCGGGCCCTGTGGGCGGGACTGGCCGAGGCGCGGCTCGGCAACCGGCTGGGAGACATCGGCGCCGCCGTCCAGACCGTGGCGGAGGGAGCCGGCTTCTCTGTGGTTCGGGAGTACGTGGGGCACGGGATCGGCCGCTCGCTGCACGAAGAGCCGCCCGTCCCCAACTACGGCGCCCCCGGCAAGGGGTACAAGCTGCCCGAGGGGATCGTCATCGCGATCGAGCCGATGGTGAACGTCGGGAGCTACGAGACCCGCCTGCTCGACGACGACTGGACGGTCGTGACCAAGGACGGGAGCCTCTCGGCCCATTTCGAGCACACCGTTGCCGTGACCCCCGACGGCCCCTGGGTCCTGACAGACCCCGAGGGGCGGTTCGCAGCGTGACCGGGGTCTTGTTGGGGAGCCGGAATACCGGTGATATACTGCGCGTTTGGTTCCTGAGCCCGGATCGGGCTCGAACGCGCCCCAAGGGACCCTCCCGCCCGGGGCGCCGTGTGTCGACGAGGAGACTCCAATAATGAAGGTGCGTCCCAGCGTGCGAAAGATGTGCGAGAAGTGCAAGGTCATCCGCCGTGGCGGAAAGGTGATCATCATCTGCTCTAACCCGCGCCACAAGCAGAGGCAGGGGTAGAGGATGGCTCGTATCGCCGGCGTCGACCTCCCACGCGAAAAGCGCGTCGAGGTCGCGCTCACCTACATCTTCGGTGTCGGCCGGCAGCGCGCTCTCGACACGTTGAAGGCGACGCGCGTCGACGCCTCCACCCGGGTCCGCGACCTCTCGGACGACGAGGTGGTCCGGCTCCGCGAATGGATCGACGCGAACTACAAGATCGAAGGTGACCTGCGCCGCGAGGTCTCGCAGAACATCAAGCGCAAGATCGAGATCGGCGCCTATCAGGGGATCCGCCACCGCCGCGGGCTCCCGGTGCGCGGACAGCGGACGCACACCAACGCGCGCACGCGCAAGGGTCCGAAGAAGACGGTCGCGGGTTCCAAGAAGGTCCGCGCGAAGAAGTAGACGGCCTCAAGTAGCGAAGCGGTAGGCCGTCGAAAAGGGGAGAGGGTTGGCGAAACCGAAGAAGGCGAAGCGCAGGGAGAAGAAGAACATCCCGCACGCGCACGCGCACATCCAGTCGACGTTCAACAACACGATCGTCACGATCAGCGATCCGAACGGGAACACCATCGCGTGGGCCTCGAGCGGGAACGTCGGTTTCAAGGGATCGCGCAAGTCGACACCGTTCGCCGCGCAGCTCGCGGCCGAAGCGGCGGCCCGGCGCGCGCAGGAGCACGGCGTGAAGCGCGTGGATGTGTTCGTCAAGGGTCCGGGCTCCGGTCGCGAGACGGCGATCCGTTCGCTCGCGGCGGCCGGCCTCGAGATCAACCAGATCGCCGACGTCACGCCGGTCCCGCACAACGGCTGCCGCCCGCCGCGGCGGAGGAGGGTTTAGTGGCCCGCTACACCGACGCGGACTGCAAGCTCTGCCGCCGCGAGAAGATCAAGCTCTTCCTGAAGGGCACGAAGTGCGAAACGCCCAAGTGTCCGATCGAGAAGCGTCCCTTCCCGCCTGGCGAGCATGGCCGCGCGCGGACGAAGGAGACGGAGTACATGATGCAGCTCCGCGAGAAGCAGAAGGCGCGGAGGATCTACGGCGTCCTCGAGCGCCAGTTCCGCAACTACTACACCGAAGCCTCGAACATGAAGGGCATCACCGGGGAGAACCTGCTGCGCCTGCTCGAGTCGCGTCTCGACAACGTGCTGTACCGCTCCGGGTTCACGCTGTCGCGCGACCAGGCGCGCCAGCTCGTCCGCCACGGCCACGTCGAGGTGAACGGGAAGCGGCTGTCGATCCCGTCGGCGCGCGTGCGCGTCGGCGACACCATCACCGTCGCGGAGAAGAGCCGGCGGATGCAGCCGGTGCTCCACGCGATCGCGGTGAACGAGAACAGGCCGGCGGCGTCGTGGATCGAGGTCGATCGCGACACGATGCGGGCGACCGTGCGTTCCCTCCCGGAACGCGGCGACATCGACATCCCGGTGCAGGAATCGGCGATCGTCGAGCTCTACTCCAAGTAGTTCGTCAGACCAGAAAGGGGCAACACTCTTGCTTATCGTCCAGAGGCCTCAGATCATCGAGGAAACCACCCCGAGCGAGAACCGCACGAAGTTCATCGTGGAACCGCTCGAGCCGGGGTTCGGGTATACGCTCGGCAACGCGCTGCGCCGCACGCTGCTGTCGTCGATCCCCGGCGCGGCCGTCACGCAGATCCGGATCGAGGGAGTGCTGCACGAGTTCTCCACGATCCAAGGCGTGAAGGAGGACGTCACCGACGTCATCCTCAACATCAAGGACCTGGTCATCCGGTCCGAGTCCGACGAGCCCGTCGCGATCCACCTGCGCGTCCAGGGCCCGAAGGACGTCGTCGCCGGCGACATCACCGCGCCGGCCGGCGTCGAGATCCTTAACCCCGACCTTCACATCGCGACCATCAACAAGAAGGGCCGCTTCGACGTCGAGATGGTCGTCGAGCGCGGCCGTGGGTACGTCTCGGCCGAGCGCAACAAGAAGGGCCGCGACACGATCGGCGTCATCCCCATCGACTCGATCTTCTCGCCGGTGCGCCGCGTGGCGTACGCGGTCGAGGCGACGCGCGTCGAGCAGATGACGAACTACGACAAGCTGGTCCTCGACGTCGAGACCAACGGCGCCATCACGCCGAAGGAGGCCTTCGCCGCTGCCGGGCGGACGCTCGTCGAGCTGCTCGGCCTCGTCGCGCAGCAGTCGGAGGACGCGCAGGCGCTGACCCTCGGCCCGGCGCCGGAGGACCTCGCGCAGGCGAGCGCGCTGGCGCTACCGATCGAGGAGATGGACCTGTCGGTACGCTCATACAACTGCCTGAAGCGCGAGGGCGTGCAGACCGTCGGCGACCTGATCCAGCGCACCGAGCAGGACCTGCTCGACATCCGCAACTTCGGGCAGAAGTCGATCGACGAGGTCAAAGCGAAGCTCGCCTCGATGGGCCTCGGGCTCCGCGAGAGCTGACATGCCGAAGCCGAAAAAGGGGCCACGCCTCGGGTCCGGACCGGCGCATCAGAAACTGATGCTGTCGGGCCTCGCGTCGTCGCTGATCCGCGATGGGAAGATCAAGACGACGGAAGCGCGCGCGAAGGCGGTGCGGCCGGTCGTGGAGCGGCTCATCACGAAGGCCAAGAAGGGCGATCTCGCGTCGCGGCGTCTGGTGTTGCGCACGGTTCCCGACCGGGACATCGTGCACAAGCTCTTCAGCGAGGTGGCCCCGCAGTACGCGGAGCGCAACGGCGGCTACACCCGCATCGTGAAGCTCGGACCGCGGAAGGGCGACGCCGCGCCGATGGCTCTCGTCGAGCTCATCGGCGGCACCGGCGAAGAGGAGTAGGCGTCCCGGGACGGCGCCTCTTCTTGTGTCGGTTTAGGCACGTATAGCGTGCTGAAATGCCACAAGAACGATGAAGATCGCCCTGCTGGTCGCCTACGACGGCACCGATCTCCGGGGCTTCGCCCGGCAGCCGGGCCAGAGGACCGTCCAGGGGCTTCTTGAGGAAGCGCTCTCGCAGCTCCTTCGCACGGTCGCGATCCCCATCACCGGCGCCGGTCGGACCGACGCAGGCGTGCACTCGGCCGGACAGGTCGTGACGTTCGATGCCCCAGTCGGGACCGATCACCGTTGGGTGGCCGAGCGACTGAACAGACGGCTCGCGCCGGAGATCTCCGTGCGCGGAGCGGCCGCGGTACCCGATGACTTCGACGCGCGCCACAGCGCGCAACGTCGCGTCTACGAGTACACCATCCAGCGGTCGGCCTCGCCGGATCCGTTCCGCGACCGCTTCACGGTGTGGGTTCCCGAGGACCTCAACGTGGCCGCGATGCGACGCGCCGCGAAGGGATTCATCGGCGAGCACGACTTCTCGTCGTTCTGCCGGCGCGGCGAGGGCACGATGGTGCGCCGGATTCGCACGATCGCCATCCGCCCCGCGGCCGAAACCCTCGTCATCCGCGTGGTGGCCGACTCGTTCTGCCACCAGATGGTGCGCTCGCTCGTCGGGTTCCTGCTCGAGGTCGGGCGCGGTAAACGGAAGCCCGACGAGGTCCCGGGTGTCCTCGCGCGCCGGGAGCGGGCCGCAGCCGGGCCGGTCGCGCCTGCGAAGGGTCTCACCCTGGTTGAGGTCGCGTATCCGCGGCGGCCCTTCGGCCGGCGAGCTACCAACTGAGCGTTTCGGTCATCGCAGCGTCAGCGCGAGAAGAGGCCCCGCTTTCGCTGCGGCTGCGATCCGATCACCGGCCTCCCGATGTGCGCGACCCATGCCCCACACGATCATGCGGCCGAATATTGGGTGTTCTGCTCGATAGAGGGCCAGGACGTCGCGTCGTTCTTCCTCTGAAAGCTCCCGCCAATCGATCCGCTCGAACGTCTTGCCTCGGAAACGAACCTGCACCAGCCCTCCGGCGAGCACGTTCCGATACCAGTCCGACCGCTCGCCGCGCATCGGCGTGACGACGATCTCGTCCCCCCGCTCGAGCAACGCTTCCACCGGCCTCCTGTAGGTCTTTCCCGTTCGCCGGCCCCGGTGCGTGACGAGCGCGATCGCGCCGCCGGGCATCACGCGGCCGTTCAGGAGCCAGCGCATCCCGCGGTGATCGGCGAGGGCGGGCGCTCGCGCGATCACGACCATCGTCCGCCGAACCGGATGCGCCATCGCCCCCACCGTCGTTCGCTGACCCTCAATCTATACAATTGTATAATATGGTGGGTCCGTCAAGGGGGAGTTTCGGGATGGCACAGGTGAGTCATCGTGAGGATCTCATCTGGGGTGCGATCAGATGCCTTCAGACCAAGGGCTACGCCCGCACGACGGCGCGCGACATCACGGCTGAGTCGGGGGCGAACCTGGGGTCGATCGTCTACCACTTCGGATCGAAAGAGGCTTTACTCAACGAGGCCCTGATGCGGGTCTTCGTCGAAAGGGATCGGTACGTATCGGCGGTTGCCTTCGCAGCCGATGACGCGCCACCGCTCGACCGCCTGACGACGACCTTCACCGCCGTCCGAGACATCTTCGAGCAGTTCAGGCCGCTGCTCGTCGCATTCGTGGAAGCGATAGCGCAGGCCGAGCGTTCGCCGGAGCTGCGCGAGCAGATGGCCACGCAGTACCGCGATGCTCGCGCGAGGGCGGGCGAACTGCTCCGCGCAGGGCTCGGCGACGCGGGACGACGCCTTCGCCGGGATCCCACCGTGATGGCGTCGTTCCTGCTGGCGACGCTCGACGGCCTGGTCCTTCAATACCTGCTCGACCCGGCCGACACGCCGGCCGGTGACGAACTCGTCGACGCGCTGGCCGAGTGGATGCGAATCGCACTCGAGCGGAGTCCGGGCCCCCGCGAAGGCGCGAGAGGGATTGGCCGGGCGCGGCGTCGCCCGGACGGGAGGCAACCTGCCGGGTAGGTCGCAGCCGTTTCGTCCGGTGCAATTGCGGGCGCGTTACCCTCAAAGAAACAAGGAGGAATCTCTATGACGTTGTCAAGCCGCTCGAGGCTTGAACGTCGACTCGTCCCGGAGCATGGCCCAGAGGACGTCGATGCGGCGTCGAGCGAGCGCGATGACCGCTTGGTGGTGTCGTTTTCC
>JBIOTQ010000085.1:0-12394 GCA_044866075.1 Actinomycetota bacterium
GGCGGCCGGCTGCCTCCAAGAAACCCCCCTCCAAGAAACCCGCCCCCAAGAAGGCGGCGCCTCCCCAGAAACCGGCCGCCAAGAAGAAGCTCGCCGCGAAGAAAGCGCCGGCCAAGCGCACCGCCGCCGCCAAACGACCGTCCCCGAAGCGCCCGGCATCGCGCCGGAAACGCTGAGGATCGGGGTGCAACCCTCCCGGTCGTCTCCGCGTCTGTCCGGGTAAGGAAGCGGGGAGCAGTGGCCGATCGGGACGAGGAGTTCAAGGCCTTCTTCGAAGCGGAGTTCCGTCCGCTGCGCCGTCTCGGCTACCTGCTCACCGGCGATTGGATCGAAGCCGAGGACCTCGCGCAGGAGGCGATGGTGCGCACGTATCGGGCGTGGTCGAGGATCCGCGAACGCGAGCGGCCCGGCGCGTACGCCCGATCCGTGCTCGTCAACCGCCGCCGGTCGATGCTCCGGCGATCGATGGTCGTTCAGAAGCACGCCGAGATGCTCCGTTCCGAGGAGTACCGGCCCGACTTCGGCGAGGAGGGCATGGTTCTCTGGGACGCGATCGGGTCGCTTCCCCGCCGGCAACGCGCGGCCTTGATCCTCCGCTTCTACGAAGACCTGCCCGAAAGCGAGATCGCGCAGATCCTCGACGCGCCCGTCGGCACGGTGAAGTCGCTCGTGCACCGGGGACTCGCGCGCCTGCGCGAACGGCTCGGCGGTGAATGGCCGGAGACGGAACCGACGAACACCGGGAGCGCACCATGAAGATGGAAGAGCACTTCAAGGAGAGCCTGAACCGCGCGGTTGCGAACGAGCCGCCGGTACTCGACGCGTGGGATCGCTTCGAGCAGCGCGCCGGCCACGGACGCCGCGTCCGCCTGTTTGTCGCGATCGCGGCGGCGACGGCGGTCGCGGTCGCGTCGGTGATCGTGGTCCCAAGGCTTGGGACGAGCGGCGGGATCGGACTCGCCACGCAACCGCCCACGCAGAGCCCAACCCCGACGCAGACCGCCGATCCGAACGAATTCACCTCGCTTCAGTACTTGGCCGAGTCGTGGATCCTGTCTATCCCGCAGACGTGGACCGAGTCCTCGAGGTTCGAAGGCGTGACGTCGCTGCAGCCGCGAGACGTCGAGAACGTGAACAAAGGACTTCCGACGTTCGTGATCGACATACGTCTCGAGGTCGACACGTCGGCCTTCCCGCCCCCGGAAGGGGAGGACGGAGAGTTCATGCGTGGTCAGCGGGATGACGGTCGCGCGATTTACCGATCCGAGAGCCCCGTGGCGGATGGGAACCACCTCATCAAGTACCGCATCGATTGGACGAAGCCGTGCGCGTCGACGGCAACCCCGTGTGCGAACAAGCCTCGCACACTCGTGCTGGCGATCCGCGGAAATACCGACGAACTGTGGGATCGCTACATCCACGACGCTCAGCTGATCGTCGATTCCGTCGAGTACTCGGATAGCGCCGGCGGGTGATCCTCGCGAACCGCTAACTCTTCCGAGAACGGTCGCGACGTGCCGTGAGGGGACGAAGCGCGCTCTAGGCTCACTCGGTGGGTCCGTTCCTCACCTCGATCGGCCTCTGGCTGCCCTCCCAGTGCGCCGCTTGCAACGCGTGGGGTCGCGCTCCGCTCTGTGTCGCATGTGAGAACAGCGTGCGATGGATCGCGGACGAGGCGTGCGCGAAGTGCGGGCGCCCGAGCGAGGAACCGGTGCCGCGCTGTCGCGACTGCCGTGATCGCGACCTCGCGTTCGATCGCGCGCGGGCGGCCGCGTCGTACGAAGGCCCGGCGCGCGATACGTTGAAGTCGTTCAAGCTCCGCGGCGAGCGACGAAGCGCGCGCGAGATCGCGCGGTGGATGGTGCCGCCGGCGCTCTCGCTCGGGCGCGCCGACGTGCTCACGTGGGTCCCGTCGACGCGCCGTGCCGAAGCCGAACGGGGCTTCAACCCCGCAGAGGAGCTCGCGAAGCGCCTGGCGCGGTCGCTCGCTCTGCCCGTCGCGCGGCTCCTCCGCAAGACGCGCGAGACCGCCGACCAGGCGGGACTCAGCCGGGCCGAACGCCGTGAGAACCTCCGCGGCGCTTTCGCAGCCTGCCGCCGTGTCCCGGAGCGGGTCCTCCTGGTCGACGACGTCATGACCACGGGCGCCACGGTCGACGGATGCGCCGCCACGCTCAAGGAAAGCGGGGCGAAACGGGTCACCGTGGCCACCTTCGCGCGGGCTCCGTGAAAGGCTCGGTTTTCGGTTCTCACGCCGGACCCCGGGGGGTAGAATCGCCTTACGGTTCCGTCCGGGTCTGTGGTTGCGGCGGACCGGGAGGTAGGGCGCGGCCGCGAGGCATGCGCTGATCGACCGGTGTGCCTAGTCGATGCTAGTGGCAGGCGAAACGACCCACGTAAGGCGACCGTTGGTCGCTGAGCATGGTGCCACTTAGGAGTAAGACCTGCCGCGGCGCGCTCGCCGAGTGCGACGCGAGAGGGAGGGAGTGGCCGTGACGGCGGGCTCGCAAGAGCCGATCGGCCGCGAGGCCGGCGCCCGAGCGGTCGCGAACCCCCGGCAGGCGAGTGTGGGGTCAAAGACCAGGTCAGCCGGACGGAACCGCCCTTCTTGAACCGACGGGCGCAGAGGGGGTGGGCGTGCAAGTCATCGTCAAGGGCCGCGACGCGCAGGTCACCAACGGGCTCAAAGAGAAAGCCACTCAGAAGGTCGAGAAGGTCACCCGCCTCTTCCCCCGGCTGATCAAAGCCGAGATCGAGTTCACCGAGAACGGCGGCGCGCGCGCGCAGGTTGCGAAGCACCGGGTCGAGGTCATCCTCACCGCCAAGCAGCACGTCCTGCGCGCGACGGCGCGCGGTCCCGATCCGCTCACCGCGGTCGATCGCGTGATGGCGAAGCTCGAGACTCAGGTTCGCCGGCTCAAGGGCAAAGTGACACGAAAAGGACGGGCCTCGGGCCCGGGAGCCCCCAGCATCAGAACATCTTCTTAGAAAATAGTGCTCAACCGACCTATAGGTTGCGTCCGATAGAATCCCGGGAGGGATTTGAGGGGAGCCGGGCCGGCCCGCCGGGGTCGAAACCCCTCATCACATGAGGACTGACGTGACCAACGACGAAGGCGCTCCGCCGGTCGAGAAAAGCCAGGATGCGATCCGCGTCCTGATCGTGGACGATCACGCCCTGTTTCGCCGGGGACTCCAGATGGTCCTCGAGCAGGAGCCCGACATCAACGTGGTCGGCGAGGCCGGGGACGGCCAGGAAGCCGTCGAGAAGGCCGGCGAGACGATGCCCGACGTCGTCCTGATGGACGTTCGCATGCCCAAGCGCGGCGGCATCGAGGCCACCAAGGCCATCAAGGAACTGATGCCGCACATCAAGATCCTGATGCTGACGATCTCGGACGAGGAAGCCGACCTGTACGACGCGATCAAGGCCGGCGCGACCGGCTACCTCCTCAAGGAGGTCTCGATCGAAGAGGTTGGCAGCGCGATCCGCTCGGTCCAGACGGGTCAGTCGCTGATCAGCCCGTCCATGGCGTCGAAGCTGCTCTCGGAGTTCGCGACGATGGTCAAGCGCGCCGACGAGAAGCAGACGGTTCCTCAGCCGCGGCTGACCGACCGCGAGATGGAGGTCCTGAAGCTGGTCGCGAAGGGCCGCAACAACCGCGACATCGCGAAGGAGCTCTTCATCTCCGAAAACACCGTCAAGAACCACATCCGCAACATCCTCGAGAAGCTGCACCTGCACTCGCGCATGGAGGCCGTCGTCTACGCAGTGCGCGAGAAGCTGCTCGAGATCAAGTAGCGGTTCTCAGCGCCGCGTACCGCTCTTCTCCTGTATCTCTTTCTTCTCGAGATCTTGGTTAGCCGGGCCCTGCAGTACGCGTCCGTCGGTCCCGAAACGCGAGCCGTGGCACGGGCAGTCCCACGAGCGCTCGGCGTCGTTGAACTCCACGCGGCACCCCATATGGGTGCACTCCGACGACACCGCGTGCACGGCGCCGTTCTCCTCGCGGTAGACGGCGAGGGCCTCCCCGTTGACGTCGACGACGGCGCCGGTTCCCGGCGCGACCTGCTCGAGTCCGTCCCCCGGGGAGAAGATCTTCCGCGCGAGGCGCGGGACGACGTTGACGTTCTCGGTCACGAACTTCTTGGCCGACGTGAGCGGCTTCTTGCGCGTCGCGTCGAAGGCCTCGGCCCACGGGTTGTCCCGCCCCATGATCTCGTCGGTGATCATGTGCGCGGCCGCCGTTCCGTTGGTGAGGCCCCACTTCCGGAAACCGGTCGCGACGAACATCCTGTGGTGGTCCGGCGTGATGCGTCCGACGTACGGCATGCCGTCCATCGTGATGAAGTCCTCGGCGGACCAGCGGTGCGCGATGGGGCCGATCCCCGGCAGGCGCTCCTGAGCCCACGTGGCGAGCTCGTCGTAGTGGTCCTCGGGGTCGGGATCCTGTCCGACCTTGTGGCTTTCGCCCGACACGATCACCCAGCGCTTCCTTCCGGCGGTGTGGGGCCGAACGGAGCGAACGGGCGTCTCGGCGTTGATGAACATCCCGTCCGGCGCCCCGTCGCCCATCTCTGCCGCGACGGCGTACGCCCGGTATGGGTACTCCTTCGCGTAGAAGTTCCCGTCGCCCATGAACGGGATCTGCGTCGCGACGACGACGTTCGACGTCGACAGCATGAACTTTTCCGTTTTCACGTGGACGACGCGCGTCTTCTCCTCCGCCTCCGAGACCCGGCTGTGCTCGAAGACGCGGCTTCCGCCGCCGTCGATCGCCGCGGCGAGGCCGATGCAGTACGCCCGCGGATTGAACATGGCCTGCCGTCCGAGCCGGACCGCGCCCATGACGGCGAACGGCAACGCCGTTTCCGTGACGAGCTCCGCCGGCAGCCCGACGTTCCGGCAGGCCTCGACCTCTTTTCGGACCTGTTCGAGACCGTCGGTCGTCTCCGCCCAGGTGTAAGCGTTCGCGCGCACGAAGTTGCAGTCGATGCCGAGTTCCTCGACGGTCGCCGCGATGCGTTCGAGCGACGCCGCGTTCGCGGACGCGTAGGCTTCCGCGCGTTCGCGGCCGTGGCGATCGATCAGTTCTTGATAGATGAGGCCGTGGAGGGCCGTGATCTTGGCCGTCGTGTACCCGGTCACTCCCGACGCGATGCGGCCGGCTTCGAGGACCGCAACCTTCATCCCCTCGCGCTTCAGCAAGAGCGCCGCCGTCAGTCCGGTGATGCCTCCGCCGATCACGATGGCGTCGAAGGTCGCCTTGCGCGTCAGAGGTTTGTAGCTCGTTTCTCCCGTCGTCTCCACCCACAGAGAGGGGTTCCGTTCGTCCAAGCTGCCCACCAGTACCTCCTCAGTTCGTCCGCGTATCGCATCTACCCGGGGGCCAGACGGGATACACGAGACGAGCCCGGCCTGCTGCACAAAGCCCTGCGCCGGGCCATAATGGCCGGCGATGCTCGACAAGGTTCTGCGTTTCGGAGAAGGCAAGCGCCTCAAGGAATTCGTCCGTCAAGCCGAGCAGGTCGGCACGCACGAAGACGACATGAAGGCCATGTCGGACGACGAGCTGCGCGACCTCACCGACGAGTTCAAGGAGCGTCTCGCCGAGGGCGAGACGCTCGACGACCTGCTCCCCGAGGCGTTCGCGGCCGTGCGCGAGGCCGCGCGCCGAACGCTCGGCCAACGTCACTTCGACGTCCAGCTGGTCGGCGGGATCGCGCTGCACAACGGCTTCATCTCCGAGATGAAGACCGGTGAGGGAAAGACGCTCGTCGCGACGGCGCCGGCGTACCTGAACGCGCTGGCCGGCAAGGGCGTGCACGTCGTGACGGTGAACGACTACCTGGCGCGGCGCGACGCGCAGTGGATGGGTCCGGTCTACCGGTTCCTGGGCTTGACCGTCGGAACGATCCAGCAGCGCATGCGGCCCGAGGAACGCAAGCCGCAGTACGCCGCCGACATCACCTACGGCACGAACAACGAGTTCGGCTTCGACTACCTGCGCGACAACATGGCGTGGGTGCCCGAGGACCGCGTGCAGCGCGGCCACTTCTTCGGGATCGTGGACGAGGTCGACTCGATCCTCATCGACGAGGCCCGCACCCCGCTGATCATATCCGGACCCGCCGAGGAATCGGCCAAGTGGTATTTCCAGTTCGCGCGTCTCGTTCCCCGGCTGCGCGCGGAAGACGACTACGAGGTCGACGAGAAGAAGCGCACCGTCGCGGTCACCGAGCGCGGCGTGCACCGCGTCGAGGAGCTCCTCGGCATCGAGAACCTCTACGACAACATCTCGTCGCCGCTCGTCCATTACCTTCAGAACGCGCTGCGCGCGAAGGAGCTGTACAAGCGCGACGTCGACTACATCGTGACCGACGGCGAGGTGAAGATCGTCGACGAGTTCACCGGCCGCGTCCTCGAAGGACGCCGCTATTCCGAGGGCATGCACCAGGCGATCGAGGCGAAGGAGAACGTCCGCATCAAGGAAGAGAACGTCACCCTCGCCACGATCACGATCCAGAACTACTTCCGTATGTACGAGAAGCTCTCGGGCATGACCGGTACGGCCTTCACCGAGGCGGCCGAGTTCGAGCACATCTACAAGATGGGCGTCGTCCAGATCCCGACGAACCGCGACATGATCCGCAAGGACGAGGGCGACCAGGTCTACAAGACCGAGGAAGGGAAGTTCTCGGCGCTGGTGGACGACATCGTCGCGCGGTACGAGGCCGGTCAACCGGTGCTCGTCGGGACGATCTCGATCGAGAAGTCCGAGAAGCTATCGCGCGCGCTCGACCGCCGCGGCGTCCCGCATCACGTGCTGAACGCCAAGCAGCACGAGAAAGAGGCCTACATCGTCGCCCAGGCCGGGCGGCTGCAATCGGTCACGGTCGCGACGAACATGGCCGGCCGCGGGGTCGACATCATCCTCGGCGGCAACCCGGAGTTCGAGATCAAGCAGGCGTTGATCGGCGAAGGCCTGGTCGAGGAGACCGAGGACTTCGACCACGAGCTGAAGCGCCGGCTGGAGGAGGTCGAGCCGACGTGGCGCGCGGAGCACGACAAAGTCGTCGAGCTCGGCGGCCTCTACGTCCTCGGGACCGAGCGGCACGAGTCGCGCCGGATCGACAACCAGCTGCGCGGCCGGTCCGGGCGCCAGGGAGACCCCGGCGAGAGCCGCTTCTATCTCTCGCTCGAGGACGACCTGATGCGCTTGTTCGCGAGCGGCATGGTGACGCGCTTGATGGACCGCCTGAAGATCCCCGAGGACGTCCCGATCGAGGCGAAGATGGTCTCGAAGGCGATCGAGCGCGCGCAGCACCAGGTGGAGTCGCGCAACTTCGAGATCCGCAAGAACGTCCTCAAGTACGACGACGTGATCAACAAGCAGCGCGAGGTGATCTACGAGGAACGCAACAAGATCCTCGACGGCGCGAGCCTGCGCGACAACACGATCGGGTTCGTGGAGGACGTCGTCCGGGGGACGATCGCCGAGTTCACGAACCCGGAGATCCCCCCCGAGGAGTGGGATCTCGACGGGCTCTTCACCCAGATAAAGACGATCTACCACACCGAGCTGACGAGGGAGTCGTTCGATCTCGCCGATCTCACCACGGTCGATCTCGAGGAAGCGCTCCTCGAAGAGGCGATGAAGGTCTACGAAGAGCGTGAGCGCGAGATCGGCGAGGAGGAGTTCCGCGACATCGAGCGGCGCGTTCTGCTCTCGGTCCTCGACAACCGCTGGCGCGAGCACCTCTACGAGATGGACTACCTCCAGGAGGGCATCGGCTTGCGCGCGATCGCGCAGCGCGACCCGTTGGTCGAGTACCAGCGCGAAGGGTTCTCGATGTTCGAGGCGATGCTCGAGGGCATCAAGGAAGACTTCGTCCGCTACATCTTCCATTTGCAGGTCGTGCGCGAGGAGCGTCCCCCGGAAGAGAAGTCACGCGCGCAGCAGGCGCGCTGGCGCATGACCTCGAGCGAGACGCCGGAGGCGCCGGTGGCCGAGACGGCGCGCTCAGACAAGATCCCGCGCAACGCGCCGTGCCCGTGCGGCTCCGGCAAGAAATACAAGAAGTGTCACGGCGCGAACGCGCCGGTCGCCGGCTAGGCGGCCCGCCGGGCTCCCGTTCGCGAACGCCCCTCCTCGCGCTCGCGCAGGACGGCGTTGAGCCCTGCGCCGTAGACGAAGAGCCGCGACACGAGATAGAGGATCACGAGGATCCCCACGACCGATGCGAACGCGCCGAACACCGCCGTCGATCCGTTCACGGTCCGCTGCGCGTACCACGAGCCCAGGTACTTGAGTGCCGTCCAGCCGGCGGCAGGGATCAACGCCCCGCGCCACACACGCGTGATCGGGCGCGGGAGGCTCCTATTGAGGATCCGGTAGCAGGTGGTGAACAGCGCGAGGTCGAGCGCGAACCCGGCTACGACCCCGAGCACGCCGAGCAGAGCGCCCGCGGCGTCCGAGAACGCCACCGCCGGAAGGGCCGCCCCGACGCCGGTCGCGACCAGCGCGAGCAGGCCCAGTCCGAGGGTCGAACCGATCGCCCACAGCTGGGTCTGGATGAAGTTGCCCTTCTCGGGTTTGCGGCTGACGCGCGAGAGCGCGAACGACGCCGCGCGGGCGAGCGCGGTTCCCGACCACAGCGCGCCGACCAGACCGACGATCCCTGCGGCGTTGCGCGAGTCGACGAGGGCCTTCACGTTGTCGGCGAGGATCGAGCCGAGCCCCGGGATCGATCGTGCGAGCTTGTTCGCGAGCTCCACTTGTCCCGTCGGGTCGTCCGCGAGGACGAAACCGATCACCGACGCGGCGACCAACAGCAACGGGAAGATGCTGAGGAACGCGAAGTAGGTGAGGCTCGCGGCCAGGTTCCCGCCGCCGTCCTCGCCGAAGCGCTTCTGGATCGTGAGAACGAACGCGACGACCCGGTTGCGCTTGACCGAATCCATCCATCGCCCCACGCCCGCGAACGCCATGTCGCCGGGTTTCTCTCCGTCTGCCAGGAAGGCAAACAACAGGCCATCGGGTCAACGGGGTGGGTAGGGCCGATCACGTACTCCAGCTAGAATCATCCGCGATGCCACTCGACCACACGCAGGAGCTCGCGGCCTTGGGAGACGCCCTCGCGGCGGCCAGGGCCTATCTTTGACGTCGACGCCAAGCGTCTGAAAGCGAGCGAGCTCCGCGAACGGTCGGCGGCCCCAGATCTCTGGAACGACGCCGACGCCGCCCGCAAGCTTCTCTCCGAGCTGTCGCGGCTCGAAGACGACATCAAGGAGTTCGACGATCTCGCGCGGCGCCTGGACGATCTGAAGGTCCTCAACGAGCTCGCGCAATCCGAAGGCGACGAGTCCGTCGAGGAGGAGATCGTCGCGGGCATCGCGAGCCTGCGGGAGGCGCTCGACGAGCTCGACGTCCGCACGTTGCTGTCCGGCGAGTACGACGAGCGCGACGCGATCGTGTCGATCCATCCCGGCGCCGGGGGGACCGAGAGTCAGGACTGGGCCGAGATGCTCCTACGCATGGTTCTGCGCTGGGCCGAGCGCCACCGGTTCGATACCGACCTGATCGAGGCGCAAGCGGGTGATGAGGCGGGCATCAAGAGCGCCACGGTGATCGTGAAAGGACGGTTCGCCTACGGACAGCTCACCTCCGAGCGCGGCGTCCACCGCCTGGTGCGCATCTCGCCCTACGACGCGCAGAAGCGACGCCACACCTCGTTCGCATCGATGGACGTCGTCCCGCTCCTGGACGACGACGTCGCCGTCGACATCAACCAGGACGATCTGCGGATCGACGTCTTCCGCTCCAGTGGTCCCGGCGGGCAGTCGGTGAACACGACCGACTCGGCCGTGCGGATCACGCACATCCCGACCGGCATCGTCGTGACGTCGCAGAACGAACGGTCGCAACTGCAGAACCGCAACGTCGCGATGCGCGTCCTCCAGGCCCGGCTGGCCGAGCTCATGCGCGAGGAGCGCGTGGCCAAGCTCGAGGAGCTTCGCGGTGAGCGGCGCGACATCGCCTTCGGATCACAGATCCGTTCCTACGTTCTCCACCCGTACCGCATGGTGAAGGACCACCGAACGAACTACGAGACGTCGAACGTCGACGCCGTCCTCGACGGCGATCTCGACAAGCTGATGCGCGCCTACCTCGAGTGGCGCCGGCGCGAAGCGCCGGTCGGGACGTAACCGAACCGCCCCTCGTGCAACCAAGAACGATCAGTCGGTACGGAACGAAGGAGGGGCGCCGACTCCTCTGCACTCCCGTTTCCGACGCACGACGCTATGCGTTGAAGGACCGTGTGAGGTTGTAAGTCTCGTCCGTCAGCGTCACGCGAGTGAGTTGTGGGACGGCGCAACCGAACCAAGCACCTGAGCCGGTGGCCTGGGCCGGGAGGCCCGTATGATCTAACCGCGACGCAAGATCGCGAGCCGTTCTGCCGCGTCGCGACAACGCCTCTCGTCGAGCCGCCGGTTGACGCTCGCGAAAAGTTCCGCCGCCTCGCGGAACAACGCCGCCGCCCGCGCGCCGTCGCCCTCCGCGCGGCGCAGGGCGCCCCGTGCTTCCCAGACCGCCGCACGCCACGGGCCGCCTTGCCACATGCCGGCGGTGCGCTCGGCCTCATCGAGGTAGCGCCCGGCCCGCTCGAGATCCCCGGCGTCGGCCGACGCGATGGCTGCGGAGGTGCGGAAGTCCATGGAACATGACTCACACACCTCGCGACCGCGTAGGACCCGTTCCGCCTGCTCGACGACCGCGCGCGAGCGCACCGGATCGGCGGCCGCTTTGATCATGGCCCCGTAAACGCGCACGAGCAGGTGCGATACGAGCTCGGTGCGCTCGGCGAGGGCGCGGGCCCGTGTGAGCAGACGCCCCGCCTTCCAGCGCCGGCCGCGCGCGACGGCCGCTTCGCCGAGCCGTTCGAGAGACAGCGATTGACCGGACGCGGTGCCCGCGGTCTCGCTGAGCCGCGCGGCCTCGGCAAGCTGTTCTTCCGCGAGCTCCACGCGCCCCGACAGGAGCTCCACCTCGCCGAGCATCAGCGTGGCCAGCGCTTGCCCGTGTATGGATCCCTTCTCTTGCGCGACCGCGAGCAGCTCACGGGCGAAGGACGCCAGTTCCTCGTGACCGTCGGGACCATGCAACGAGTATTCGGCGAAGCACAGGTTGGCGTCGAAGACGAACGCGGCGAGCTCTGGGTTTCTCGTCACCGAATCGACGAACTCGGCACGGAACACGTCGCGCCACACGCCGCGCGCGTGGGCGACGAGCGCGACCAACGAACTGGCTTCGCCGAGCTCGCGTCCCAATCCCGTGTCAAGGGCGAGAGCGCGCGCTTCGCGTCCGGCGCGATCCGCCTCGTCCAGGTCTTTGCGGTTCCAGTTCACGATGCCACGCGCGAGGAGCGCACGCGCGTATTCGGCCGGCGTCGGAGGTTCGCCGGCGGAGAGGGCGAGCGCCCGTTCGTAGAGGCCGACCGACGCGGCGTCGGGCGCCACCCCGAGATCCTCGCGCAACGCGGTGCGCAATCGTTCGAACTGTTTGATCACGCCCTGCCGATTCCCCGCGCCCAGGTGCGCGAGCATGAGGGCGCGGTGTGCTTCCTCGTCGCTTCGATCGACCTCGAGAACACGCTGCCAATCGCCGGCGCGCTTGAGGATCTCGAGGTAGCGGAGGCGCAGCCGATCGCGAGTCTCCGACGCCCACGAGGCGTAGGGATCGGATGGGAGCAACTCCCCTCCGTACGCCGAGATCGCCGCGGCCTCATCCGGAGCTGCTCCGCCGGCGGCTTGCTCGAAGCGATCGACGTCGACGTCCGCGCCGGGCGAGAGCGCCACGCTGCCACCCTCGAGCGCTATCGCGGACTCCGATCCCATCGCGCGCCGCGCGAAATGCACGGCCTTCCTCAGGTTTGCGGCAGCGGCGTCGGCCGGCAGGTCGGGCCACAGCGCGTCCATCGCCTGCTCGCGATGGAGCCGGTGCCCGGGGGTGAGGGCCAGGAGCTTGACGAGGTCGGCGCCGCGCCGGTGCCGCCAAGCATCGGCCGGGACCGGGCGTCCGTCGACGGTCACCGCGAAGCCGCCGAGGAGCCGGATCTCGCATCCCTCCGCCATGACCAGGGCGACGATAACGCGCGCGGGGAGCCGTCGCGACCTCCGGCACCCGCCGTCGTTCGGCGGGGAACGGACCAGGAACGGCCGCGCCATAGCGTGATCCCCGGCGGACGGGTGGTCCGCCCAAGGAGAGGAGGAATCTCTATGACGTTGTCAAGCCGCTCGAGGCTTGAACGTCGACTCGTCCCGGAGCATGGCCCAGAGGACGTCGATGCGGCGTCGAGCGAGCGCGATGACCGCTTGGTGGTGTCGTTTTCC
>JBIOTQ010000086.1:0-9464 GCA_044866075.1 Actinomycetota bacterium
CTCGAGTACTTCCTCGATCGAGACGTCGTCGTAACCACGCTCTCCGAAGAGTTCGCCGGCGACTTCGATCAGCTTCGCCCGCGTGGCCTCGGCTTTCTCGGACCTGGGACCCACCACGTCTCCTTAAGAATTCCCTATTGACAGACCGACGGTCGGTCTCTAGCATACATACCGACCGTCGGTTTCATCCTACAGCGGGCCGGTCCGGCTGGGAAGCCCTGGCCGGCGGCTCCAGAGGAGGGACGAAGATGGCTGCTACTGCCCGGGAGATGCGTCCGATCCCCGATCCGGCGCGCCCGCGGGCCATCCTGCGGATGAACGCGCTGGCTGCGGTGGCCATCGGGTCGCTCATGCTGCTCCTCGCGGGGCCCGTCAATCAGCTCCTCGGGTTAGGAGGTCGCGGACCGCTCGCCATCGCCGGACTGGTCCTTCTCGCGATCGGGTCGGACGAGCTATTCGTCGCAGTGAGACGCGGGCTCCGCCGTTTGCACCTGCGTCTGTTCGCATTCACCGACTTCGCGCTCGTCGCCGCCGGGGTCGCGTTCCTCGCCGCCGGGCCGGCCGCGCTCACCATCCTCGACCGAGCGATCGTCGTTCTCGCGACCGCGGTTCTCGGGTTGTTCGCGGTCGCAGCGTTCCGCGCCGCCCGCTCGCTGTCGTGAAAGGAGCTTCCTGATGGCCATGACGGAAACGACACAGGCCGACCTGACCGGCGTGACCGAGGCGTATCTCCGAGCGTGGAACTCCGACGACCCGGCGGAACGTGCGGTCTTGCTCGACCGAACCGTGGCCGACGATGTCGTCTTCGTCGACCCGATGGCTCAGATCGCGGGGCGCGATGCGCTCGCCGATCACATCGCCGCGGTTCGCGCTCAGTTTCCCGGCGTCACGTTCGCTCCGGCGGGGGACGTCGACGCGCACAACGGCGTCTTGCGCGTGCCGTGGACCGCAACGCTCGACGGGACGGTCGCGCTCACGGGCTTGGACGTCGACGATGTCGGGGCAGACGGCCGGCTGACGCGGATCGTAGGGTTCTTCGACAAGTCATAACGGATCGCGGGACGAGAAAGGGTGCGCCGATCTCCTCGGCGCACCCTCACGCTTCCCGACGCTATCTCTGGGGACCGGTCTTCTTGCTGATGCGCTCGAAGCGCTCGCGGGTCTCCGGCGTCAGAAGATCATCGAACTCTTCCAGTTCGTGGACCTCGCGGATCTGGATCTCGACGCCCCCGTCGAACGGCGCCTTCTTCATCCACTCGACGGCCTCGTCGAGGTTCTTCACGTCGATCATCCAGTATCCGGCTACGAGCTCCTTCGCCTCGGCGAACGGCCCGTCGAAGACCGTCGCCTTCCCACCCTCGAAGCGGATCCGCGCGCCCGCCGACGTCGGCTTCAAGCCCTGCCCGTCGACCATGACCCCGGCCTCCACGAGCTGTTCGTTGTACTTGCTCATCGTGTCGAGCGCCTCGGGGGAGGGGAGAACACCGGCCTCCGATTCGGGTGACGCGGGAACGAATACCAAGAACCTCGGCATGACCTTGCCTCCTTCCTGCTTCCGAGCCGGGCCCCGGCCCTCTCGGCCGGTCCGAGCCCGGCTTCCATATGAGACGTCGGAGCGGTGCCCGACTCATCGACACGCAAGGGACGACTTTACTTTCTCCGCCCGGGAGCATCGATTCCGGGTCTCACGCGAGCTCGTCGCTCGGCTCCTCGGCCGGCGTGCTGATCCAGGCGTTCGCGGCGACGACGAGACGCGCTCGCGGCGCCGGACAGCGCGACGGGAAAGGACGACAGATGCGCGCCCGGCTGCATCTTTCCGGGTCGCGGTGGCAGGAAAAGGGATAGAACGGACGGAACCTCTAGGTGACGGCAACGTCACCCAGCGGATCCGGGGGGTCACATGAAGCGCGTTCTCGCACTCGGGACGGTCCTCATCTGTGTTCTCGCGGTCGGATCCGCGTTCGGGGTGAGCGACGGGAACTACGATCCTGCGCGCCTCCACTGTTCGGGTTACGCGAACAGTTACGCGACCCCAGCGCGCGTCGAGGACGGATGCCACAACTTCACCTTCACGGTGTCCGATGCGGCCGGCCACGAGTACTTCGGGATCGGTACGCAGCAGACCGGAGAGGGCGAGCCCGGCCTCATCCCTCCCGAGCTGCCGTTCGGACTGTTCGCCGGCGTGCACGCGCTCGATGTCTGGTACGACGTGGGCGACGGCTGTACGCGGTACACGATCGATCTCGCGGCCCCGGGGCCTCCCGTCGAGACCGCGTGTCCGTGGTTCGACCCGGCGGCGCCGAACTTCTACGGGCCGTCCCCCGAACCCGACCCCTCCTCGGGCTTCAAGATCTACTTCGGCGCCGACGACAACCTCGCGGGCGGCGAGCACGACTCCTCTTACCTCATCAACAACGGTCCGAGCGACGGCGGCGCCGTCCGCCTCGAGTTCGACCCGGCCTCCATCGAAGCGTGGATCGCGGCTCTGCAGGCGCAGGACTCCCAGTTCCTGCTGACGCATCCCCTGCCGGTCGGCGAAGCCGGCGCCGGATTCTGCGCGGACAGCATCTGCCTCGCGGTCCAGAGCGAACGCCAGGTCGCGTACCAGGGTGGCAAGACCGACGGCACGCACCGCTCGCTGGCGAACTACGCCGGCAAGGAATGGGACCCCGAGTCGTGCTCGGGCCCGCACGACCCCGAACCCGAAGGGAAGGACTGCGACGACCCGTCCACGCCCGAGGACGAAGACATCACCTACTGGCACAACAAGGAAGGCACGGTCTACGCGGAGCCGGGGATCCAGATCTTCGCGGACCCTGACCCGCAGGGATCACCGATCGGGCCGTACCCGCTCCCCGCGCTTTACGTCGGGACCTGCGGCCTCATCATCGGTGGGGGCCCCGCGGCACAGATGCCCGCCGGCCCGCTGACCAATTCCGCCGGGCAGATCGTGATCGAGACGGGCTGCGAGTAGCGGCAGCCTGTCTCATCCGCTCTGCGGCGGGATGTTCTGGTTGAGCCGGAACAGGTTGGCCGGGTCGTAGCGGTTCTTGATCGCGCGGAGGCGATCCCACGTCGCGCCCGGATACGCGCGCCGCACGGCCTCGGGGCCCTCGTCCACCAAGAAGTTGACGTAGGCGCCCTCGTCGCTCTGACGCAGGATCCCCACGAACTCGTCGACCCACTGTTCGCGGGCCGGCCGATCCTCCGGTCCCTCCCAGAACGCGGCGACGTTCACCATGATCTTGCTCGAACGGTGCGCGAAGGCGGTGGCGTCGTTCGGGACGCGCGCCATCGCACCCCCGAGGACGCGCAGTTGCGCGACCCGCACGGAGGCGTCCGATCTCTCCAGGTGATCGAGGATCGATCGTGCGACGCCCTCGTCGACCGTATCGACGAACAACGTCCGGCCGGAGGCGGTCGGGCGGTATTCCTGGTCTTCGGGCGGATAGATCTCGGGATAGGTGATCGGCTTCACCATGTCGACCATCGGCCCGAAGGCTCGGAAGGGCGCGAGCGCGCGTTCGCCCGCCGCGGGGTCCCCCGCGTAACACACGAGCGCCATCAGCACGAGCCGTCCGTGATACTCCTCGGGAATCATCGGCATCGGCGGGGCGACCATGACGTTGGCGATTGTGCTGAGCTCCTCGGGAGACGCCTCCGCCGCGGCGATGAACCCGGCGATGACCTCGACCGTCGCCGGCAACATCATCATGCCGCCGACGGCCGCCGGGACCTCGTGCAACCGGTAGCGGAACCGGGTCGCGACGCCGAAGTTTCCGCCTCCTCCTCGGATCGCCCAGAACAGATCGGGATGGTTCTCCTCGTCGACGCGGCGAAGTTCGCCGTCGGCCGTCACGACGTCGGCGGCGAGCAGGTCATCGATCGTGAGGCCGTACTTGCGCACCAGGTAGCCGATGCCTCCTCCGAGCGTGATGCCGCCGATCCCGACCGACCCCGTGTCCCCGAACCCGGTCGCGAGGCCGTGCGCGCCCGCCGACGTCGTGTACTCGGCGGCCGTCAGGCCCGTCTGCGCCCACGCCGTGCGTTCCTCCACGTCGATGTCGAGGTGGTTCATGCGCCGGAGGTCGAGAACGATGCCTCCATCCGTCGTGCCGTGCCCGGCGCCGCTGTGGCCGCCGCTGCGGACGGCGAGCTCCACGCCGGACTCGCCCGCGAACCGGACGAGGCGAGCGACGTCGTCCGCGTCGGCGACCTGCACGATCGCCGCCGGCCGGCGGTCGAACTCCCCTGAGAACACTTTGCGGGCGTCGTCGTAGGCGGCGTCGTCGGGGCCGATCACGCGTCCCGTGACGTCCTTGCGCAGCTTCTCGACAGAGATCTCGGCTGTGGATCGCATCGAACAGCTCCTTTCCCAGTCCGTCGCACGCTACGGGTTGAAGCGCGCTTGAAGTCAAGCGTTCGCTTCTCGTGGGTACGTCGGAGCCGCGGTGGCGATCTCGACATGGCCTGACCTGCGTGGATAGGGTCGGACCGCTCCGAAGGAGGGGGGAGGATCAAGCGTTGGCGACGGAGCTGGTTCCGCTCGGACACTGGGACAACTTCTATGTCGTCGTCGGGTCGGCCGCGGGCGCTTTGACCGGGCTCCAATTCGTCGTGATCGCGCTCCAGCAAGACGTCACCACGAACATCCGGCACGCTGTTCGGGCGTTCGGCACCCCCACGATCGTTCACTTCAGTGCCGTCCTGTCGCTGTCGGCCGTCCTCAGCATGCCGCGCCATACGCGGGCGAGTTTGGCGTGGACGGTGCTGGTCATCGCGACCGGATTGCTCGCGTATGTGGGGTGGGTGTTCCGCAAGGCGCGCGAGCAGAACGTCTATCAACCGGACCTCGAGGACTGGGTCTTCCACTATTTCTTGCCGGCCGTGGCGTACCTCAGCATGATCGCCGCCGGAGTAACCGCGTGGCGCGCAGCGAACACTGCGCTCTACTTGATCGCGTCGGGGGTGCTCCTTCTGCTGATCGTCGGCATCCACAACGCGTGGGACGCGGCGGTCTACATCATGACCAGGAGATCCGACCAACAGAACGGCGCCTGATCCGTTCAGTCCTCGACGATCGTGACGTCGAGCGCGCCGAGCCGCTCCGGATCGGCAACAAGATTGATCGCGCTGATCTTCCCGCCGGTGATCGTGAACTCGAATACAACGCGCGGCGTGCGACCCATCGCCCAGACCGCGCCCGGGGCGCCGTCGATGAGAGCCGTCCGCGCGGCCTTGGCGCGGCCCGAGAACGTCTCGGCCACCGCCGCGGCTCCGCGAACCTCCTCCGACGCACCCATCTCGACGGCGGGTCGATCGGAGCGCAACACCACGTCCGGGTCGAGCAGTGCCAGCAGAGCGTTCATGTCTCCGCCGCGCGACGCAGTGAGGAACGCGTCGACGATCTCTCGCTTGCGCGTCTGATCGGCGTCCGGGACCTCCGCGCCTTGCACCCGGCGGCGCGCGCGGCTCGCGAGCTGCCGCGCAGCGGCGGGGGAGCGTCCGACGATCAACGCGATCTCGTCGAACGGGACGGCGAACATGTCGTGCAAGACGAAGGCGAGGCGCTCGGCGGGCTCGAGCGTCTCGAGCACCACGAGAAGCGCAAGCCCGACCGAGTCGCCGAGAAGCGCTTCCTGCTCGGGGTCGACCACGTGGAGATGGCGTTCGCTCGTGCGCGCGTCGAGCGGTTCCTCCCGCCGCGATTCGCGCGAGCGCAGCATGTCCAGGGACACGCGGGCCACCACCGTCGTCAGCCACCCCCCGAGGTTCTCGACGTCGCTCCGGTCGGCGCGGCTGAAACGTAGCCACGCTTCTTGAACGGCGTCATCGGCCTCGCTCACGGACCCGAGCATCCGGTACGCGACGCTGCGCAGGTGCGCGCGCTTCTCTTCGAAGCGTCGGGCCAGCCACTCGGACTCGTTCACGACGACGACGCGACCTTCCAGAGATGGCCGTCCGGATCGCTGAAGTAGCCTTGGTAGCCGCCCCACTGAGCGGCGGCCGGTTCCTTCACGACTGCGCCACCGGCCGCGATGGCCTTGGCGATAACCTCGTCGACCGTCTTGCGGGTATCAACGATGTAGTGGAACGAGACGCCTCGGTACCCTGATCCCTCCGGGGACACGCCGGCCTCCGCCGCAGCCGCCTCCCGTTGGTAGAGGCCGAGTGACGATGAACCCTCGCCGAGGTTGAACGACACGAACCCCGGATGATCCTGTTCGATCTTGCAGCCGAGGCCCTCTCCATAGAACTTCTTCGACCGGACCAGATCTTCGACCGCGATCACGATGGCCGTTGCCTGCAGCGTCATGGCCGCCTCCTTACTCGTGAGACACTCAACCTGTTGACGCGGCCGGTGCGCAATGTGTGACCGGACGACCAAAACCGCAGCTCAGAGGCCTATTTTCCGGTGGGTCCTTGACATATTCCAATATGGGTATACGATGCGCCAGCATGGCTCGAGCGGCAACAACGGCGGACGCGTTCAACGCGGTAGCCGAGCCTCGGCGGCGGCAGATCCTGGACGTCCTCGTCGGCGGGGAGCGGCCCGTGAACGACCTCGTCGCGCGGCTCGGTGTTGCTCAGCCGCAGGTCTCAAAACACCTGCGGGTGTTGCGAGAGGTGGGTCTGGTGGAGGTCAGGGACGAAGGGCGGCAACGGCTCTACCGGCTCAACGGAACGCCGCTCAAACCGATCCACGACTGGGTCAAGAACTACGAGCAAGCGTGGAGCGAGCGGTTCGACGCGCTGGACGAAGTGTTGGAGGAGCTGAAGAAGGAGGAGGGAGATGAGTCCGATGACGAGTAGCGGCTCGGCGGCGCTGACGCTTCCGACGGACACGCAGATCCTGATCACGCGCGAGTTCGACGCGCCGAAGCACCTGGTCTACAAGGCGTGGACGACACCCGAGCTCGTGAAGCGCTGGTGGCACGCGAAGCGGGGGACGGCGACCATCGCCGACATCGACCTGCGCGTCGGAGGAAGATGGCGCTGGGTGATGGTGACCGATGACGGCAGAGAGGTGGCGTTCCACGGCGAGTACCGCGAGATCGTGCCGAACGAGCGCATCGTCTACACGGAGGTGTACGAGGGCGCGCCCGAGGAGATGCAGGGGGATGGGACGCTCAACACGCTGACACTTTCGGAGAAGAACGGCCGGACGACCGCGATCATGCTCACGGAGTGCCACACGAAACAGACCCGCGACATGATCATCGAGTCCGGGATGGAGGCGGGGATGCAGGACGCTCTCGATCTGCTCGAAGAGGTCGTGATCTCGCTCGGGTAACGGTCACACGAACGAAAGGATCACCGATTTCGGCGGTCCTTTCGTTCCTAGGGCTTCTCGTGCTCGAGGATCGTCTTGAGTCTCCGGAGATCCTTCTGGTTGGCCCGTCGCATGGCGCGCTCCATCATCGGCGCTGCGATCTTCGAGAACCCTGAGGGCTCGCCGCGATTACGGAGCGTCATCCGCGTTCCGCCTGTCGGCGTGTCCTCCCAGGTATATGTGGTCTCCATCGCGAAGGGTCCGTCGGCGGTGCTCATGACGAACCGCTCGGCGGGGACGTTCTCTCTGACTTGGTACGTGTAGGCGATCCGCCGGCCCAGGAACCGGGCGACGAAGGCGATCTGGGAGCCGACCCCGGCGGGCTTGGGGGTCTTCCAGTCGACCGACTTGATGTTCGTGTACCAGGTCGTAGCGTTGTCGGGATCCGACGCGTACGCGGCGACCTCCGCCCGCGGCCGGTCGATCTCGATCTCGGTCCAAACGTCGACGCTCATTGGCCGCTTCTCCTAGCCCCACGATGCCACCGCCGACCTCGCGAGGGGAAATGCCGTTGCTGGACGTTGCCGCCCTGGCTACGGTGGCGGCG
Source organism: Actinomycetota bacterium (assembly GCA_044866075.1). Classification (GTDB taxonomy): domain Bacteria; phylum Actinomycetota; class AC-67; order AC-67; family AC-67; genus JBASRP01. Next base: position 7,881 of record JBIOTQ010000086.1, read on the forward strand.
TGCCGGAATTCGATCTCGACGCAGCACGCGAAGTGTTGGCGCGTACCCCCGCAACATTGCGCGCGATGCTCGGCGGCATCTCTCCAGGGTGGACCGAGGTCGCGACGCGCGAGGGTTCGTGGCGAGCCTTCGACATCCTCGGGCATTTGATCCAGGGAGAGCTCGAGGACTGGATCCCGCGGACGAGCATCATCCTCAAGCATGGCGAGAACGAACCGTTCGAGCCCTTCGATCGCGAGGGTTTCGCGCGCGCGACGGCCGGCAAGACCCTCGCACAGCTGCTCGACGACTTCGCGGACGTGCGCGCGCAGAGCCTGCAGGCGCTGGACGAGCTTCGGTTGAACGAGGAGCAGCTCGACAGGACGGGGACGCACCCGACCTTCGGTGCGGTGACGCTCCGGCAGATGCTGGCGACGTGGACGGCGCACGACCTCGCCCACATCGGGCAGGTCGCGGACTCGATGGCCCGCCGTTACCGGGAGGACGTCGGGCCCTGGCGCCGCTTCCTGCCCGTATTCGACCGGCCTGAAGAGGATTCAGGCTGAGCGTATGGGGATCCGCGTCGGCTCGACCGTCCTGAACGTCGCGGACCTCGATCGGGCCATTGCGTTCTGGACGCAAGCCTTGGGATACGTTCGGCGAGATCCCGACGGCGAGGACCGTACGTTCGCGGTTCTGTCCGATCCGTCGCGCGAGTGGTCGCACGTCTCGCTGCAAATGACCGAGAAGCCGAAGGCGGGCGTCAACCGCGTCCATCTCGACCTGTACGCGGACGATCAAAGCGCCGAGGTCGCGCGCCTCGAATCGATCGGGGCGACCCGCGTCGAACCGTGGCCCTACGACGACGCCGCCGACTACGTCGTGATGGCCGACCCGGACGGCAATGAGTTCTGCGTCGTGCAGGTGCCCTGAGGCTGGCGATGCCCAGCTACACGATCGTCTACGGGGATGACGACAACGTCGTACGTCAGACGCTGCACGGCGTCGTTCTCGAACGTGAGGACGGTTGGCTCGTGGTATTCCGCGGGAAGGACGTCATCCTCCGCCTCCAAGAGGCGCACGTTCAGTCGGTCGATCCCGTCCGCGAACGCTAGCGGCTCGCCGCGCGCTGATACTGCCTCACCGACAGCGGGACGAAGATCGCAAGGATGATCCCGACCCACAACACCGTGTACAGCACCGGATTCTGGAGCGACCACGCTTCGGGGGCCGTGGCCCTCGGGTCCGTATTTCCGAACGCCTCGCGCGCGGCCTGAGCGACCGCCGAGACGGGGTTCCACTCCGCAATGTTTTTCAGCACCGGAGGCAGGGTCGGACTCGGAACGAACGTGTTCGCGATGAAAGTCATCGGGAAGATGACCATGAACGAAGCGTTGTTGACGACCTCGACGCTCGGAACGATCAATCCGACGTAGGCCATGATCCAGGAAATCGCGTAAGCGAAGAGCAGGATCAGCAGGAAGCCACCGATCGCCTCCGGGATCGACGTGTGGATCTTCCAGCCGATGATCAATCCGGTGATCGACATCACAACGAGCGAGATCGAGTTGTTGACGATGTCGCTCGCCGTGCGTCCGATCAACA
>JBIOTQ010000087.1:0-6189 GCA_044866075.1 Actinomycetota bacterium
ATCTGGGCCTGGGTCCACGTGTCGACGGGCAGCCGGAACGCGTCGGAGGGCTTCGCGCGCGGGTACGGCACCTTCGGCGTGCCCGGCCAGGCGCGCCCGCGGACGAACGGATCGGGATCCATGGCTACGGCGTCGCGTACCCGAACTTGGCTTCGACGCCGCCGTCGACGATCAGCGTCACGCCGCTGACGTAGCTCGCGAGGTCGGACGACAGGAACAGGATCGCCGCGGCGATGTCCTGCGGCAGCGCGACGCGGCCGAGCGGAACGTTCGCCTCCGAACGCTTCTTGCCTTGCTCGTCGATCAGCTGCGAGATCCGGGGCGTCCACACGAATCCCGGTGCGACGGCGTTTGCGCGGATGTTTTGCGGGCCGAGCTCGACGGCCAGCGTGCGCACCCACGACATCAGTCCGGCCTTCGCGGCGCCGTACGGCGCGTGCTTCGGCGCGCTGGTGAGCCCGCTGACCGACGCCACGAACGTCATCACGCCGCCGCCGTCCTCGGCCATCGCTTTGCCGGCCGCCTGCGAGAACACGAACGCGTGTCGGAGCACCATGCCGAAGGTCCAGTCCCAGTCCTCGTCGGAGACGGAGAGGATCTCGCCCCACTTCGCCATGCCTACGATGTCGACAAGCCCGTGGATGCGGCCCAGAGCCTTGCGCGCCTCCTTGATCGCCCGATCGACGTCGGCGCGGTCGCGCGCGTCGGCGACCCACGGCGTGCCCTTCACCTCGTCGGCGATCTCTTTCGCGAGCTCTTGCTGGTTGTCGATCAGGAAGAGCTTCGCGCCGGCCTGGGCGAGCGCGTGCGAGGTCTGCCGTCCTATCCCCTGCCCGGCGCCGACGACGACGAAGCCACGTCCGTCGAGCCGGCCCAGGTCCTTGTAGGATGGGACCGGTGTGTCGTCGGTACTCGTCACGCCTTCGCGACGACCTTCGCGTGCGCCTCGATGCCGCGCCGCTCGAGCTCGGGGATCAGCTTCGTCCCGCACAGCTCGATCGACCGCATGATGGCGTCGTGCTTCAGGTAGCCGAACTGCGAGTAGCAGATGAGCTGGTCGACGCCGAGCTCGGCGTACTTGATCATCTTCTCGAGGCACTGGTCGGGGTCGCCGACGATGATCATGTCGCCTTCGTGGAACGTCTTCGGATCGAGGTCTCCCGTGGCGTGCTTGCGCAGCAGCGGGAAGATCTGGTCCTTCTCCTGCTGTGAGAAGTGCGGGAACTCCCACTCGAGCGTGAACTCGGCGAGGTTCTTGTACCACCACCAGACGCTGTCCCAGATCCCGTTCTCCTCGCATTGCGCGAACGTGTCGGCGCAGTGGACGAGCGTGTACGCGGCGACCCGGTTGTTCTGGACGCGCGTGACCGGCTTCGCGGTCTTCTGCGCTTCCCGGTAGTCGCGGATGTGCTCGGCCATCTTCGAGATCGGCTGCATGATCGCGAAGCTCAGCAGCCCGAGACCGAGCTGGCCGGCGACGGCGCTACTCCCCTGGCTCGTGGCGGCCATCCACGCCGGCGGGTGCGGGTCCTGCACCGGTTTCGGCGTGACCATGCGGCGCGGGAACTCGAAGCGCGGCGAGTGGTACTCGAAGTACTCGCTCTCCCACATGCCGCAGACGATCTCGATCGCTTCCTTCCAGTCGTCGCGGCTCTTCTCGCGGTCGACGCCGAACGCGATCTGCTCCATCGGGGTCGAGCGGCCGGTGCCCCACTCCACCCGTCCGCCCGACAGCACGTCGACCGTCGCGACCTTCTCCGCGACGCGCGCCGGGTTGATGAACCCGAACGGCATCAGCACGACGCCGAAGCCGAGGCGGATGTTTTCGGTCGCCTGGCTGAGCGCGCCGAGCACGACCTCGCTCGATGGCGAGTGGGAGCGGCCCTCGCGGAAGTGGTGCTCGACGCACCAGACGGTCTGGAAGCCGACGCGGTCGCCGAGCTTTATCTGCTCGATGGCCTCGCGGTAAGCCCTCTGCTCGGCCTCCCGCTGCCCGTACGGATGGGGCTTGCTCCACGGCTTGGGGACGTCGATCTCGTACAGAAGGTCGAGCTTCATGGCCCCTCCTCGCTGTGCTTTTCGCTATGACGAACGAGCGGTCGTAATAGCAAAAGCTACGCTCGGGGCAGGGCGCGGTCAAGTTGGGTCAGGAGCGGCTGGTCACGCCCCCTTGGCGGATGAGCGGGAGACGAAGGGGTCGAAGCCGCTGGAGGTGGATGGTCATACGCTCGGCGGTCGATCCTCTGGGGGGAAGGACGCCGATCTGGCGGCACAACCCCAGGACGTCGTACCAGCTCTGGACCGTCCAGAGTCGTCCGTCCCGGAACCGCCAGACGTCCATCCCCTCCAGTGAAAAACTGCGTCCGGTCGGCGCGAGACCCGGCGGATCCATCTCCCCGACGAACGATCCGGTGGACAACCAGGAAAGCGCGCACGCCCCTCCATCGGCCGAGATGAACGGGTCCTCGAGCCACGGCATGAATTCGACGCGGTGGTCGGGAAATGCCCGCCAGATGGACTTGAGGTGGGCCTGCACCGCAGCGACGCCCGCTGCCGGTTCTTGCAACGCCGGATCTCGCCACCGAACCTCGTAGTCGAGGAGCGACTCGATGCGGCGTGGCTCCTGCGAGTTCCACGCATCGCCGAAGCGCCTACCGAAGTGCCGCACCCAATCGATGTCCAGCGCAGGAGGCACGGCCGTTTCGCCCCCCGTCTTGGTCTCAGCCGGCCCTGCGAGAGGTGGGGGTGGCGAGACGCGGGCGCCGCGCCGCGGGCGGGGCGGCGGGGCTCGACCGCCCGCGAGCGAGAAGGAGCAGCGCGTCGATGGCTCGAGGATGAAGGAGTCTGCTACGACCCTCGATCGGGAGACGGCGAACCCGGCTGCTCGACGATTGGCGCTCCATGGCCGGGACTGTAGAGCGGCGCGTCCCATCCGTCGTCGGTCCCGGGTCGGCTTTTCGGTCTCATACCGTGGGAGGACCAAACGACCGACTGGGATCGGATGACCTCCACCGCCGGCCGTACGTAGGCTTGACGGCGCATGAGAAACCCGCCTCCGATCTGGCACCCAAAGATCACGGGCGCGGCCCTCGAGGTCGAGTCCCCCGCGGCGATCGCCTGGCTTTGGACGCTGCTTCCAATCGCCACAGGCGTGGGGATCCTTGTGCAGCGACACGCCTTGACCTCGCCGGGGAGAGCGACCCTCTTCGTGGCGATCACCGTGCTCCCGTGGCTGATCGGACTCGTGGCGCTCCTCCCTCCGCGCCGGGTGTACACGGTCTCTATCGGAAGCACGACGTTCTGGTCGTTCGCGAGACACATGCTCTTTCCGTTGCTCATCTTCGGGGGGACGTCCGGCCTTCTGCTGCGACCGGTCGACATCGACATCGGACCGTTCCCGCTCGTGTTCATGGTTTCGGAGGGGGCGGCCGTCGGCCCGCTCGCCGAGAGCGTGTTCTGGGCGTTGGCCGCGATGGGGCTCATGGTGGGGCTGGATGTTTGGGGCCCGTACGACCAGTCGTATCCCTGGTTCATCGGAATCGCTCTCGCGTGGGGCGGCGGCATGATGGTTCGAGCACAGATGCGCCTCCTCACCCAGCTTCGCGCGGCCCAAGAGGATCTTGCAGCACGCGCCGCGACGGACGAGCGTCGTCGCATCGCACGCGAGCTCCACGACGTCATCGCACACTCGCTTACCGTCATGATGTTGCACGTGACCGGCGCGAGACGCGCGCTCGAGAGGGACACGCGCGACGCGGGCTCGGCGCTGGAGGAGGCGGAGCGCCTCGGCCGTCAAAGCTTGCAAGACGTTCGTCGCGCCGTAGGCGTGCTCGGCTCCGGGGCCGCCGGCCAGCCGGCTCCGATGCCCGGGGCGTCGGATGTGACGACACTCGTCGATCAATTCAGAGGTGCCGGAGCCACGATAGTCGCCGACATCCGAGGCGAGCTTGGAGCGTTGGAGCCGACGGCCGGCCTCGCGCTGTACCGGATCGTTCAGGAATCTTTGACGAATGCGGCCAAGCACGCGCCGGGAATGCCTGTCGAGGTCTCGATCGAAGTGGGGTCCGACCGAACCAGCGTCCGGGTGATCAACGTATTGCCGGACGCTGCCGCACCTAAGACCGTGGTGCGATCGAACGGCCTCGGACTGTGGGGCATGAAGGAACGCGCGGCGCTGCTGGGCGGATCAGTCTCCGCCGGCGCCGACGATCGCAGTTGGATCGTCGAAGCGATCGTTCCGACGAGCGCGCAGGCGACGACATGATCCGCGTGCTTCTGGTGGACGACCAGGAACTCGTCCGTGCCGGATTGAAACGGATCCTCCATCCGGACGAGGGATTCGAGGTAGCCGGTGAGTGCGCCGACGGCGCCGAGGTTCCCGCCGCGGTCGAACGATCGAACCCCGATGTCGTCCTCATGGATATCCGCATGAAGAACGTCGACGGCGTCGAAGCCACCCGGCGACTTCGGGAGAAGCCGGCGTCTCCCCCTGTACTCGTCCTCACGACGTTCGATGAGGACGAGCTCCTATCGCAGGCCCTGCGCGCTGGAGCTTCGGGGTTCCAACTCAAAGACGCGTCCGCAGAGGACATCATCCGCGCGACGAGAGAGGTCGCGTCGGGCGGCTCGTGGCTCGATCCCGCTGTGACAGGACGTGTCCTCGCCGCGTACCGGGATACCGCCAGCCCGGCGTCTGGAGACAAGGCGAGAGAACTGACGCCCCGCGAGGTCGAGGTTCTACGACTCGTCGCGCGCGGCGCGACGAACTCCGAGATCGCCGGCAAGCTTTTCATCAGCGAGGTCACCGTCAAGACCCACCTGGGGCACATCCTTACGAAGCTCGGGCTTCGCGACCGCGCGGCGGCGATCGTGTTCGCCTTCGAGCACCGGCTCGTCGAGCCGTAACGATCCCGCGCCGTGATAGCGTGCGGCGCGATGACGACCGCTCTGGCTGTCACGTGCCCGATGGCGGGCTGCACGTCGCGCGAAAGCGTTGAGTTGGCGCGGCGCGCGAGCGAGTGGGGATACCGGGCGGCATGGAGCTCGGAGGTCGACGGTCCGGACGCGTTCACGATCCTCGGCGCGCTCGCTGCGACGACGTCGTACGACCTCGGCGTCGCCGTGCTGCCGGTGCAGACCCGGAGCGCGTTCATCATCGGGATGTCTGCCGTGTCGCTGGCGCAGCTGTCGGAGGGCCGGTTCGCTCTCGGCGTCGGTGCGTCGTCCGAGGTCTTGGTGTCGCGCTTCGGCGGGCAGCCGTTCGACCGCCCGCTGACGCACCTGCGCGAGGCGGTCGAAGCTCTCCGCCCGATCCTCCGCGGCGAACGGTCGACTCTCGACGGACGGTACGTGAAGATCGGCGGCTACAAGACGCCGACGCCGCCACCCGCGCCGGTCCCGCTGTATCTCGGATCGCTGAACCCCAAGTCGTTGCGCATGGCGGGCGAGCTCGCGGACGGCCTTTGCATCAACCAGATCGCGCCGCATCACGTCCCCGCGATGCTCGACGAGGTTCGCGCCGGAGCCAAAGAGGCGGGGAGAGAGTTGCCCGGCGATTTCCCCGTCGTCGCGCGGCTCTTCTGTCTGGTGACCGACGACGCGGCAGCGGCGCGGTCGATCCTCAAGATGGTGTTCGCGCCGTACGTCGCGACGTCGGTCTACAACAAGTTCTATCGGTGGATGGGCTACGAGGAAGAAGCCGAAGCGATCGCGCAAGCGGCGGCCGCGAAGGATCGCGAGGGGATGGCGAAAGCGTTCAGCGATCGCATCGCGGAGGACCTCTTCGTCGTCGGCACCGCGGACGAGGTCGTCGCGCGGCTCCGTGAGTACGTCGAGGCAGGTGTGACTGTTCCTGTCGTCGCGCCTCTCGCGCCCGGGCCGGACGCATCGGCCGAAACGCTGCGCGCGATCGGCGAGCGCTGGTAACACTCTAACCGCCGCGTTCTGGCTCATCTCTGACACGTGAACCGGCTCTCGCGTGAGGAAGTGGCGTCGCAGTCCGGGGTCGATCCGGCCTTCGTCGACCGCCTGGTCTCGCAGGGGGTCCTCAGGCCGGACGGCAACGGCACATTCGCCACGGGCGACGTTCGCCGGACCCGGCTGATCCACAGCCTCGAGAGTGCCGGACTCGCGGTCGACGACGTCGCGAAGACGGTCCGGCGCGGTGACCTACGGCTCGAGATGTTCGAC
>JBIOTQ010000088.1:0-19544 GCA_044866075.1 Actinomycetota bacterium
AGCGCGAAGGGTCCGACCACCAGCCCGACGAGCGCGCCGAAGGCGCCGGCGGCGGGCAGCCACACGATGAAGGGCAATCCGTGGTCTCCTCCCAGGTAGCCGGCCGTGTACGCGCCGAGCCCGACGAAGAAGGCGTGTCCGAGCGAGACCTGGCCGGTGAAGCCGGTCAGCAGATTGAGCCCGATGGCGGCGATCGAATACACGGCGGCGAAGTTGAGGATGGAGATCCAGAAGTCGGTGAGGGCGAACGGCGCCGCGGCGACGGCGATGATCAAGACCGCGAGCCAGACACGCCCGAACCGGGATTGGTAGATGGTGAGCTGCTTGCCGTAGCTCGTCTTGAGCCCGCTCGGTTGCCGCATCAGCGGCAAACGCGAGAACGGGCTCGGCGAGCGCGCCCGCGTGGCGTACGCGTCGGCCGAGCCCTGCGCGCTCTCGACCGCGACCGGCGTCTCCGTGGCGCTCATACGCGCTCCACCTGCCGCGTCCCGAAGAGCCCGTACGGGCGGACCATCAGGACGAGGATCATGATCGTGTACGCCGCCACCACGTGGAAGTTGTCGCCGAGCCACGGCGCGATGTCCGGCTGGTACCCCTGCATCATCAGCTCGACCTCACCGATGATGAAGCCGCCGAGCACGGCCCCTCCGGGCGAGTCGAGGCCGCCCAGGATCGCCGCGGGGAACGCGCGTAACGCGGTGAAGCCCAAGCTCGGGTTCAGGCTCGACGGGAACGACGAGATGAACACGCCGGCGACGGCCGCGATCGCGGCGGCGATCATCCACGCGAGCGCGTACACGCGGCGCACCGGGATGCCGACGGCCAGCGCCGCCTCTTGATCGAATGCCGCCGCGCGCATGGCGACGCCGTATCGCGAGTAACGGAAGAAGGCGAAGAACAGCGCGAGGACGGCCGCCGCAGTGGCGATCGTGACGACGGACACGAGCGTGATGCGGATGCTGCTGAGGTCGAACGTCCGGCTGCCCCAGGGGTCGCCGAGGCTCTTCTCGCCGAAGCCCCACGCGGCGGTGACGGCTTCGCGGACGACGATCGCGAGCCCGATCGTGATCATCACGATCGCGAACACCGGCTCGCCGATCATGCGCCGCAGGATCACGCGCTCGATCAGGAACCCGAGTACCGCCATGGCCGCCATCGCCAGCGGGACCGCGACGTAGAAGTTGAGCCCGGCCTCGTTGTGGAACGCGTACACGAGGTACGCGCCGAGCAGCATCAGCTCGCCGTGCGCGAAGTTGATGACGTCTGTGGCCTTGAAGATGACGACGAATCCCAGCGCGACGAGAGCGTAGATCGCACCCAGTGCGAGACCCTGGATGAAGAGCTGCAGGAAATCGCTCACTTGCCGCCCTTGTACATCGACGCGACCAGATCGCCGAAGCGGTCGATGAGCACGCTGCGCTTCACCTTCTGCGTCGCCGTCAGCTCGCCGTCCTCGTGGTCGAGCTCCTTGGGGATAAGCCGGAACGTCTTGATCTGCTCGACGCTCGCCAGGTCGGCGTTGACGCGCTTCACCTCTTGTTCGATCAACGCCACGACCTCCGGCTTGGTCGTGAGGTCGCGGTAGGTGGTGAACGCGATGTTGCGGCGCGCGGCCCAGTCGGCGACCGAGTCGGACTCGATCCCGATCAGCGCCGACAGGAACTTACGGCCGTCGCCGACGACGACCGCCTCGCGGATGTAGGGCGACGTCTTCAGCTTGTTCTCGATCTCGCTCGGCGCCACGTTCTTCCCACCGGCGGTGATGACGATGTCCTTCTTGCGGTCGGTGATGTGGACGTGCGCGTGCTCGTCGATGAATCCGACGTCGCCGGTGTGCAGCCACCCGTCGGGGTCGACGGTGTGGCGGGTCGCCTCGGGGTCCTTGAAGTATCCGGCGAACACCGTCGGCGCGCGCAGCAGGATCTCCTGGTCCTCGGCGATGCGGATCTCGACGTCGGGAACCGCGGTGCCGATCGTGCCGATCCGCACGTCGCTCGCCGGGGTGATCGTGCCGATGCCGGCCGATTCGGTCTGCGCCCAGCCCTCGCGGATGTGGATCCCTATGCCGTGGAAGAACCGGAGGATGTCGGGCGCGATCGGCGCGGCGCCGCTGACGGGGGAGTGGCACTTCGACAGGCCGAGCTTCCGCTGCAGTGAACGGTACACCAGCAGCCAGCCGATCAGGTAGACGATGTTCGACGGGAACGGGTAGCGCCCGCCCGCCGCCGTCCAGTGCTCCGCGAGCTTGCGCCCGCGGCGCTCCCAGCGGCGGAACATCCAGCGCTTGATCCGGCTGGCGTCCTGCATCCGGATCACGATGCCGGCGGCCATCTTCTCCCAGATGCGCGGCACGCCGAGGAACACGGTCGGCTCGATCTCACCCAGGTTGGCGACGACGGTGTCGATGCTCTCGGCGAAGTTGGCGGAGGCTCCCGAGGAGAGCGGAACGTAGATCGTGAAGATCTTCTCGCCGACGTGACAGAGCGGAAGGTAGCTCAGTATCCGGTCGTTGGGCGTCGCGTTCCAGATCCGGCGCGTGATGTCGATCGCGGCCGCGAGGTTGCGTTCGGACAGCATCGCGCCCTTCGGCGGGCCGGTCGTGCCCGAGGTGTAGACGATCATGCCGATCTCGTCCGGTGTGCGTTCCGCCGCGAGCCGTTCGAAGAGCCCGGGGTCGGACGCGTCGAGCTGCTTCCCCAGCTCCTCGAGGTGCTCGTAGGTCATCAGCCGTGCGTCGTTGTAGCCGCGCAGCCCGCGCGGGTCGATGACGATGATCCGCTCGAGCGCCGGACAGGCATCGGCGACCGCGAGCGCCTTGTCGACCTGCTCCTGGTCCTCCGCGATCACGAAGCGCGCGTCTGAGTGGCCGAGGACGTACCCGACCTCGGCCGCCGGGTTGGTGGGGTAGATCCCGACCGACGTGCCGCCGACGCAGATCGCGCCGATCTCCGTGAACACCCACTCCGGGCGGTCCTCGGAGTGGACCGCGACGCGGTCGCCGGTCGTCAGGCCCAGCGAGATGAGGCCGAGCCCGGCCAGGCGGACCCGGCGCTCGTAGTCGCTCCAGGTGTGCTCGCGCCAGACGCCGAGGCGCTTCTCGCGAAGGGCGACGCCGTTCGCCGACGCGCGGCAGCGCGCCAGGAAGATACCGGGCAGGGTGTCCCGTGCCGCGTCCGCTTCGGCGCCGGGGCGTTCGCGCAATCCGACGGCCATCTCTATCTGCGCTTTCCGGAGGACGCCGCGCCCGGCAGCTCCTCGACGCCCAGGTACGCCTCGATCACGGCGGGATCGCGCTGAACGTCGCCCGGCGTGCCGTGCGAGATCACGCGCCCGAAGTCGAGAACCAGCACGCGATCGGCGATATCCATCACGACGCCCATGTCGTGGTCCACCATGATCTGCGCGATGCCGAGCTCCTCCTTGATGTCGAGGATGAACCGCGCGATGTCCTCCGTCTCTTCGAGGTTCATGCCGGCGACCGGCTCGTCCAGCAGCAGGAGCTTCGGTTCCATCGCGAGCGCGCGGCCGAGCTCGACGCGCTTCTGCAAGCCGTAGGGCAGCGTGGCGACGGGCATCTGCCGGATCGCCTCGATCTCGAGGAAGTCGATGATGCGCTCGACGCGCGCGCGGTGCTCGGTCTCTTCGCGTTTCGCCGGGCCCACCCAGATGCCGCCGCGCACGATGCCGGTTCGCATCAGGTGGTGCCGTCCGAGCATGAGGTTGTCGACGACGGTGAGTTGCTGGAACAGCTCGACGTTCTGGAACGTGCGCGCGATGCCCGCGGCGGCGACCTCGTGGCGCTTCATCTTCATCATGTCGCGGCCGTCGAAGGTGATCGTGCCCTTCTGCGGGCGGTAGACGCGGCTGATGCAGTTGAAGATCGATGTCTTCCCGGCGCCGTTCGGTCCGATGATCGCGAACAGCTCACCCGAGCGTACGTCGAACGACACGGCGTCGAGCGCATGCAGGCCGGCGAAGGACAGGCTCACGCCGTTGAAGCTCAGGATGGACGCGCCCTCGTCCGTCATGGCTCAGCTCAGCCACCGTTTCCGCCGGCGGTAGTGCTTCACGTCCCGATAGGAACGGCGTTGTCCCTCGGAGAGGCCGAGGTAGAACTCGCTGACGTCCTCGTCGGCAGCAAGCACCTTCGCCGGTTTGTCGAGCACGATGCGACCGGTCTCGAGGACGTAGCCGTGCGACGCGATCTGCAGGGCCATTGCCGCGTTCTGCTCGACGAGCAACACCGCGGTTCCCTGGGCATTGATGTCGACGATGATGTCGCGGATCTGCCGGACGACCATCGGCGCGAGGCCGAGCGACGGCTCGTCGAGCAGCAACAGCTTCGGGTTCGCCATCAGCGCCCGGCCGATCGCGAGCATCTGCTGCTCGCCGCCCGACAGGTAGCCGGCCACCTGCGTGTGGCGCTGGCGGAGCACGGGGAACAGCTCCATCACGCGTTCGTACGAGCTCTTCAGCTCGGCGCCGTCGCGCCTCAGGAAGGCGCCCGCCTTCAGGTTCTCGTCGACGGTCAGCTCGACGAAGATGCGCCGGCCCTCGAGCACCTGCGCGACGCCGCGCCGGACGATCGCGGGAGCGTCGAGCGCGTCGATCCTCCGGCCGTCGAGGGTGATCGCGCCCTTCCGGATCTCGCCGCGATGCACGTCGAGCAGGCCCGAGATCGCCCGGAGTACGGTGGTTTTGCCGGCGCCGTTGGCTCCGAGGAGAGCGACGATGCTCCCATCGGGAACTTCGAGCGAAACGCCCCGTAGCGCGACGATGACGTCGCTGTAGACGACCTCGACGTTCGAGAGCGCGAGCATCACCCGGCCGCCCGACTCCTCCGTAGCCCGTGGGGCGGAGCGTAACATCAGCGCCCCCGCGCGGCCATTGCCGCCAGCGGCTCTGGGCTGCGCCTTCGCCTCGGGGGCCGGTACGCTACGCGACCATGTCCGAGGGCGTCGAGACCCTGCGCGAGCTTCCATCCCACTACGACCGCTGCTTCGGTTGCGGGAAGGATCATCCGACCGGCTTGCACATGAAGGTCCGGGGGGGCCACGACCGCGTCGAGGGTTCGTTCCTCGTGACCGAGCACCATCAGGGGGCGCCGGGCCTGGCGCACGGCGGCGTGATCGCGGCGGCGGTCGACGAGGCGATGGGGTTCCTGATCTATCTGCTGGCGGCGCCGGCCGTCACCGGTCATCTCGAGGTCGACTACCGCAAGCCGGTTCCCGTCGGCGCGCGGCTCGATCTCGAGACCACCGTCGAGAGGGTCGAGGGACGGAAGATCCACGCGAAGCTCGTCGGACGCATCGACGGCGTCGTTCACGTCGAGGCGCGCTCGATCTACATCAAGGTCGGGGTCGAGCACTTCACGCCGTACATCGAGCGCTCGGGAGAGACGCTCGAGCGGCCCTACAACCCCTAGGCGTAGTAGCGGTTCGCGATCTGCTCCGCCGTCCGGGCGGCCAAGGCTTGCGCGGTGAGGGTCGGATTGGGTCCGCCGATCCCGTTGGGCAGGATCGAGCAGTCGCCGACGAAGAGCCGTTCGACCTCGTGCGCCTCGCCGCCGGCGTCCGCGACGCTCGTCGCCGGGTCGTTGCCCATCCGCAACGTTCCCATGATGTGCGTGAAGAATGCGGGCTGGATGTTCGTCCGGTGCACCTCGCGCGCGCCGGCGGCGCGCAAGATCTCGGCGCCCTTGCGCGCCAGGAACGTCTGGCGCTCGACCGACGCCGGCGTCGGGTGGTACACGACGCGCGGAACCTTTCCGTTCTCGTCGGCCGGCCAGTCCTCGTCGAGGGTCACGCGGTTCGAGGCGATCTCTTCGTCGTCGGTGGAGATCGCGATCGTCAGCGAGCGGTGGTACTCGTTGATCTTGCGGACGCCCTCGGCGCCCCACGCGCGTCCCTGGAAGTCCCACGCGTCGTTCGTCGGCTCGTCCCAGAAACCGGTACCCCCGCCCATCACGATCGAGAACGACTGCGGGCCGAAGCCCTGGCTCCAGATCGTGCCCATGCCGGGGAAGTCCGCGCGGGCCATCGTCACCTGGCCGACGTTCGGGTTGACCTCGCGGTCGAAGAAGCCCGTCACGAAGTCCTGCAGATGTGTCGACAGGTAGCGCCCGACGACGTCGCGACCGTTCGGCAGTCCGGAGTTGAGCCAGAGGCGCGGCGACTCGATCGAGCCGCCGGCGAGGACGACGACGGCGGCCTCCTCTTCGCGCTCATCGCCCGTTGTCGCGTCGCGCCAGCGGACGCCGCGCGCCCGCGCGCCGCGCCCGTTCGCGGTCTGCTCGAACAGGATCGCCGTGGCGAAGGCGTCCGGCACGATCTCGCACCGACCGGTCGCGACGGCGGCCGGCACGTACGAGACGTTCGTCGCCCGTTTCGCCTTCTTCTCGAGCGGCGCGCCGAGGGGGTTCGGGCAGCCCTGAAGGCAGTGGCCGCACATCGTGCACCCCTCGACGTGCGGGTAGCGCAGCGGCGTTCCCGCTTTCATCTTCGCGATCGGCAGGATCGCGTTGTGGCAGGGCCGCCACATCGCCTCGGATACCTCGCGCGTCTCGCTGCGCTTCAGTCCGGTCTTCTCGCATCCCGTCGCGAAGAGGGCGTCTTTCGTGGCGAGATCGTCGACGAGCGACACCGGGAGGAACTCCTCGACATTCTCGTAGTACGGGACGAGCTCGTCGTAGGTGAGCGGCCAGGCGCCGTTGACCGCGGCGGGGTACGCGCGCGGGGAGATCGCGTTGTAGTGCAACGTCGTACCGCCGACCCCCGCCGATTGGAGGATCAGCCCGACGCCGTCGCGCCGGCGGACCCACGGCGGCTTCGTCCGGTCGGCCGGGCCCCAGCGCAAGCGGCCGTCGACGATCGAGCTCATGTCGTCCTCGAGGCGCGAGAAGTCTTTGTCCGGATCGAGCCACGGCCCGGCCTCGAGCATGAGAACGTCGATCCCGCGCTCGGCGAGCTCCTTCGCGACGACGGGTCCGCCGCCGCCCGCGCCGACGATGATGACGTCGCGGGTCACGCGTCCACGCGATAGTCGGGGTGCCCGTGCACGGGCCCGTGGAACCCGGCGGCCGCCCACGACGGCGGGGCTTTCAGGCTGCCGGTCGCTCGGTCGTACCCGCTCCATTCGGAGTAGGTCCCGCCGTACGAGAAAACGATGATCGCGTCGACGACGTCGCGGATGTCCTGGCTCTCGTCGGTGGACATGGCGCGGAAGACGGCGCCGCGCTCCTCCGGTACCAGCTCCGCGAACGATGCTCCGGCGCGGACGTCCATCGCGTACGCGTTCAGCAGCGCGGCGAGCATGTCGACCGAGCCGGGCAGGTTCTGCTCGAGCAAGGTCGCGATGTGCTCGTCGGCGCGGACGTCGAGCCCGCCGGGCATCGCGTCGGTCGGCGGCACGACCGTCTCGACGGCGGCGCGTAGAGCTTCGATCGAGGCTGGGTCCGGCATCCCGGCGCTATTGAACCACGGGTCCGCTATTCGGTGCGGAGGATCACTGCCGGGCGCAGCCGGGCCGCCGCCCGTCCGGGGAGCGCAGCGATGACGTTCGCGAGGACGAGGGCGGCCGGCACGACGAGCAAAGTGGCCGCGGTGGCGATCTCCGCGCGCGGAACGACGCCGATCTGGTCCGCATACCAGAGCCATGCCCACCGCCCGAGCGCGACGCCGCCCGGGATCCCGACGGCAAGCGCGGCGGCGATCAGGACGGTCGCCTGGAAAGCCACCGTCGAGACGATCTGCCGTCGAACGAACCCGATCGTCTTCAGGATCGCGAGGTCGGCGCGCCGGCGGCGGACGCTGCTGGCCACCGTATGAGCGAGGGTCGCCGCCGCGATGAGGCCGATCACGACGCCGAGGAGCAGGGGCAGGTTCTGCACGCGGCCGAAGCTCACGATATCGGCCGGGGTCTCGCGCGCGACTTCGCCGAACTCGTCGGGGGCCCGGCCGAAGAGAGGGGCGAGCGAACGAACCACTGCGTGTCGGTCAGCACCGGGTACGTATCGTACGAACGCATCGCTGGCGAACCCGAAGTTCTCGAACGTTTTAGCCAGGCGCGGCGGGATGAGTCGCTCCATGCCGGGCAGAGTCATAAGGGCGCCTTCTCCGGGGTCGGAGGTCACGAAGCCGAACGGGGGAATCACCGTGCGACCGACGACGCGATATGTCACCGGCGGCGCCTCGCCGATGGGCACGCGCACCGTGATCGACGAGCCGATCGAGGCCTTTGCGCGGCGCAGGGTTCGCGCCGTCAAGGCGATCTCTCCCGGATCGCGCGGAGCGCGACCGTCGAGGATCGGAGGACCCGCGCGGCCGCGCAGCGGTTCCAGTCCGAAGGCCAGCACCTGCCGGCCGGCGACGTCGAGGGGGAGATCGCCGGCGATGGTGATCTCGGATATCCCATCGGCGTGCGTGAGCGCTGCGGCCTGACGCCGCAGATCTGGACCATCGCCGAAATGCGTCAGGTACGCGTCCCAGCCCACGCCGTACAGCGCGGGCGTGTCGATCAGATGGTTCAGGCTGGCGCCGAAAGACAGCGCGGCGACGAGGACGCCGAGACCGAAGACGGCTCCCGCGACTGTCGATCGGACCGGCACGGCCGTCCGGCCCCGCCCGGACTCGAGCGCGAGACGCGCCCCGGCGACGGCAGGGGCTGCGATACGGGCGCGAGCGAGCGCGCCAGCGACGCGGGATGGGCGGGCGACGCTCGCTGCCCCCGCCTCGCGAACCGAACCACCGAGGCGCGCCATCCTCAGCGAAGGCATCACCGCGACGAGTATGGAGAGAACGAGCAATCCGCCGGCCCCGGCCGCGAGAGCGACGCCGTCGAACGCAACACCCGGATGGGGCTCGGCGATGCGAGCATCGCCGGCGGGCGCCAGGGGCGACAGCAAGATGGCCGCGACGACGGCAACCGCCGCCGCGATCGTTCCGACCCCCGCAGCCCGAGCGATCCCGATCAGGAACAGCTGTCTGCGGTCCGACCCCAGCGCCCGGAGGACGGGGTAGTCGTCCGAGGCGATGAACGTCTGGCGTGCGAGCGCCTGTCCGGCGATGAGGAGGAGCGTTATCAGACCGAACGCGGCCAGCAGCCAGAGGCCGGTTGCCTGGAAACGGAACGACCGCTTCGCCGGCGCGCCGATCTCGGCGGCGGACTGCGGCACGACTGGTTGCCCCGGGGCGACGCGCGCGATGCCGGCGAGAAATCCCTTGAGATCCGCCCGGCCGCGGCGTAGATCGATGAACACGGAGCCGTGGTCCGCTCCCTCGTCGCCGGCCGACAGGCGGTTGCCGTAGGTCCGGAAGAACGCCGGGGTCATATGGATCGACGGATACAAGCCGGCGTACTGAGGCGGGAATTCGCCGGGCCCGGAAACGACCCCGACGACGCGCATCGTTCTGTTCTCGATACCGGCCTCTGCTGCCTGCTCCACGAACCGCGGTTCGACGAGCGGGAACGTGCTTCCGACGTGCAGCCGCAGCCGCCGGGCGATACCGAATCCGATTACCACCTCCTCGACCCGATCCGATCGGTACATCCGGCCATCGAGGATCTTCCACGTGTTGGTCGTTCGTCCGAGCGCGTCGTCTATCGCGGCCATCGCGGCGTGGTCGCCGAGGACGTAGAACACGAGCGAGCCGCGCACGGACGAGGACACCTGGGGCAGATCGATGATCTTTTGCAGCGGAACGGTCACCCCGACGGCGCCGTCGTCGAGAACGGTCAACTGCGCGCCGCGAGCATCCATAAGCATCCGGTCGTAGACCGTCGCCGTCCGCCGGGCGCCCGCCGCCGCGGCGATCACGAGGCTGCCGGCGAGACCGAGAACGAGCGCGAGCGCGAGCGCCGACTTACGGCGGGCGCGACCCTCGGCCCGGAGCCACAGCCCGATCGCCCCCATACCGGCGTCCCCTCGCGTTGCCTCGCTCCTCCCATTCTCTCCCGGAACATCCGTCGCACGACAAGGCTCACCGGCGAGTCGCAGGGGATGCCAGCCCCCCGGCCTCGCTTGTGCCCGCTTCAGCCCAGGTGGGACACTCCCCGCGCAGCCCGACGATCGGAGGAAGGATGAAACCGCTCACCGACAAGGTGGTCCTGCTCACCGGCGCGTCGCGCGGGCTCGGGGTCGAGATGGCCCGGCGCTTCGCGGGGGTCGGCGCGCGCTTGGCCCTCGCCGCGCGCTCTGCGAGCGACCTCGAGAAGGTCCGCGCGGATATGGAGGGGCGCGGTGCCAAGGCCATCGCGGTCCCGGCCGACGTTTCCGATCTGGAGTCGTTGCGGGCGATGCTGAAAGAGGTCGAGAGCGCGCTCGGGCCGGTCGACGTCCTGGTGAACAATGCCGGGATCGAGGACGTCTTCAACTTTGAGGGGACCTCACCAGAGCGAATAGAACAGATCGTCCAGGTCAACCTCATCGGGCCGTTGTGGCTCACGCGGCTCGTGCTTCCGTCGATGATCGAGCGCAGGACCGGGCATATCTGCAACATCTCGTCTCTCGCCGGCGTGACGCCGGTGCCCCACAACACCGTGTACGCGTCGACGAAGCACGGGCTCGTCGGCATGTCGCGCTCGCTGCGGATGGAGCTCGAAGAGCACGGCGTCGAGGTCTCGGTCGTCTGTCCCGGCTTCGTCGAGGGAGGCATGTTCGAGAAGTGGGGACGCCCCGCCCTCAAGTCCGCCGGATCCGTGACCATGGAGCAGGTGGCCGACGCTGTGCTCAAAGCCGTCACCGGGAACAAGGGCGAGATCGTGGTCACCAAGGGTCTCGGCAAGATCGCCGACGTGACGTTCGCCGCTGCTCCGGAGTTCGCCGCCAAGATGATGAAGCGCGTCGGCGGAGCGAAGTTCCTCGCCGATCAGGCCAAGATCAACGCGGAGCGCTCGGCGAAGCGTTAACCGAGCGCGCGATGGAGAAGGGCCGCCTCGAGGCGTTCAGCGACGGCGTCTTCGCGATCGCGATCACGCTTCTCGTGCTCGAGCTCGCTGTACCTGACGATAAAACGAAGAATCTCGCCGACGCGCTCGGCGCGCGGTGGCCCCAATACGCCGCCTACGTCGTTTCGTTCGCGATCATCGGGATCATGTGGGTCAACCACCACGCGATTCTCCACAACGTCGCGCGCGTCGACCGGCCGTTGCTGTTCTGCAACCTACTGCTCCTCATGTTCATCGCCGTGTTGCCGTTCCCGACGGCGTTGCTGGCCGAACATCTCAGAAGCGATGGTTCGCACGTGGCAGCCGCTATCTACAGCGCGAACATGTTCGGATGCGCGATCGGCTTCCAGGTGCTCTGGCGCTGGATCGTTCGCGATCAGCGGCTGCTGCATGCGCACATCGATCACCGGGAAGCGCGCGCCGGTCAAGGGAGGTTCGCGATCGGTCTCATCGTCTACGCCGGAACAATCGGTCTCGCGTTCGTCGACGCGAAGGTAACCCTCGCCGTGCACGGTTTGATCGCGGTCTACTACGTCTTCGATCAGCTGACGGTGAAGGAGAGAGCGGAGGGCTAACGCAACTGCTCGGCCAGCCCGAGGAACGCGCCTTTCACGGTCTCAGAGAGCGTCGGGTACGAGTGGATCGCCTCGCCGACCTCGCCGATCGGAGCGCGCGACGCCATCGCCGCGACCACTTCGTGGATCATCTCGCCGGCGCACTCGGCCACGATGTGTCCGCCCACAAGCTCGCCCGAGCGTTTGTCGGCGACAAGCTTCACGATGCCGTGGGTGGTCCCTTCGATCACCGCGCGCTCGTTGTCCTCGATCTTGAGCATGGATGTGACGACGTCGTGCCCGTCCTTCCGCGCCGCCTCCTCGGTGAGGCCGACGCTCGCGACCTCGGGCTCGCAGTAGGTGACCTTCGGCACGACGCGGTAATCGCGCGGACGACGGGTGCCGAGGATGTCGTCGACGACGATCTCGGCCTCGTACCCGCCGACGTGCGTGAAGAGGAGGTCGCCGGTGGCGTCGCCCGCGGCCCAGATCTTCTCGCCGGTCGTGCGCAAAGTCTCGTCGAGCACCGGCTTGCCGTTCTCCATCTCGATGCCCGCGGCCTTCAGGTCGTGCTCGTCGAAGCACGGCTTGCGTCCGGTCGCGACCAGGAGATGCTCGGCACTCACCGGCTCACCGCGACCCTCGATCATCAGCCGCCATCCGTCCGGCCCATGCTTCACGCCGGTCGTCTTCGCGCCGGTGAGGAGCGTCATTCCGTCCGCCTCGAGAACCGGGACCATCGCGGCCGACGAATCGGGATCCTCGACGTACAGGATGCGGTCGAATATCTCGACCACGGTGACCGCGGTTCCGAAGCGGGCGTAGACCTGAGCGAACTCGATCCCGATCGGCCCCGATCCGAGAACGATCAGCGACGACGGCAGGGTCTTCGCGCCCCAGATCGCTTCCTTGTTCGTCCAGTACGGTGCGCCCTCGAGGCCGTCGATCGGCGGTGCCGTGGGCTCGGTTCCGGTCGCGATCACGATGTTCTCGGCCTCGATGTGTTCGCCGGCCGACGTTTCGAGCTTGTGCGGCCCGACGAGCCGCACCTCGTCGAAGATGACCTCGATACCTTGCTCCTCGAACGGCGTCGCGCCGCCGCCGGAGAAGCCGTCGATGATGGCACGGGTGCGTCCGATGACGGCCGGGAAGTCGACCGCGACGTCGCCGGTGTGCACCCCGAAGCGCTCCGCGTCGCGCGCCGACGCCACGACCTTCGCGCTCTTGAGCATCACCTTGGTGGGGACGCAGCCGTAGTGGTTGCACTCGCCGCCGAGCTTGTCCCGCTCGGCAAGCCCGATGCGCAGGTCGGACCGGCGGCCCAACGAGAAGGCGACCTCGGACCCCGTGCCTCCGCCTCCGATGACGAAGACGTCGAAGCGCTCCACGGGAGCTATATCGTAGTCGCGGCGCGACCAACGAGGTGAACGATGAAGATAGGGATGGTGGGGCTGGGCCGGATGGGCGCCGGGATGACCGCGCGCCTCCGCCGCGAAGGTCACGACGTCGTCGGCTTCGACCGTGATCCGAACGTCTCGGAGGTCGCGTCGCTCGCCGACCTCGTCGCCGCGCTCGACCCGCCGCGGCACGTGTGGCTGATGATCCCGGCCGGCGATCCGACGGAACAAGCGATCGCCGAGCTGTCGAAGCTCCTGGCGACCGGCGACCTGATCGTCGACGGCGGGAACTCCAACTTCCGCGATTCTGTCCGGCGCGCCGACGAGCTGATCGAGGACGGGATCGTGTTCGTCGACGCCGGCGTTTCCGGCGGGGTGTGGGGCTTGAAGGAAGGCTTCTGCTTGATGGTGGG
The DNA here is from genome assembly GCA_044866075.1 of Actinomycetota bacterium. Lineage (GTDB taxonomy): Bacteria > Actinomycetota > AC-67 > AC-67 > AC-67 > JBASRP01. The sequence continues at coordinate 13,309 of JBIOTQ010000088.1, forward strand.
CGGCACGCACGAAGCGATCGGACGTTTGAAGCCGATCTTCGACGCGCTCGCGCCGGAGGACGGCTGGGCGCACGTCGGTCCGTCCGGCGCCGGGCACTTCACGAAGATGGTTCACAACGGGATCGAGTACGGCCTGATGCAGGCGTACGCGGAAGGGTTCGAAGTCCTTAAAGGCTCGAAGGTTTTCCCGGATCTCGACCTCCATCGGATCGCCGAGGTGTGGCGTCACGGTTCCGTCGTCCGGTCGTGGCTCCTCGATCTGGGCGCCGGCGCGCTCGCCAGGGACCCGACCTTGAGCGAGCTCAAGGGCTACGTTCAGGACTCCGGCGAGGGGCGGTGGACGGTCTTCGAGGCGATCGAGGAGGACGTGCCCGTTCCCGTTATCGCACTCAGCTTGTTCGCGCGGTTCGCATCACGGCAGGAGGACTCGTTCGCCAACCGCATGCTCGCCGCCTTACGACGCGAGTTCGGCGGCCACGCCGTCAAGTCATGAGCCTCGAATCCCCGCCGCGCCAAGCGATCGTCGTGTTCGGCGCGTCCGGCGATCTCACGAAGCGCAAGATCCTCCCGGCGCTGTTCAACCTATTCGCCGACGATCTGCTCCCCGATAAGTTCGCGATCGTCGGCTACGCGCGGTCGGAGTGGAGCGAGGAGGACTTCCGCGAGCACGCCCGCTCGGGCGTCTTCGAGTTCTCTCGGACGCGTCGGACCGACGACCAGTGGAAACGGTTCGCCCCTCATCTTCACTACGTCTCGGGCGAGTTCGACGAGCGGCACTGCTTCTCACATCTGATCGAGGAACTGGAACACCTCGACAAGGATCTCAACCTCGGCGGCCGCCGGCTCTTCTACTGCGCGACGCCGCCCTCCGCCTTCCCGTTGATCGTCGAACGTCTCGGCGAGGAGGGCGATCCCGGCGACGCACGTATCGTCATCGAAAAGCCCTTCGGCCACGACCTCGCCAGCGCCCGCGAGCTCAACAAGGTCGTCCATGGCGTCTTCGACGAGTCACGCGTCTTCCGCATCGATCACTACCTCGGCAAGGAGACCGTGCAGAACATCTTGATGTTCCGTTTCGCCAACTCGATGTTCGAGCGCGTGTGGAACGCCGACGCGATCGACCACGTTCAGATCACCGTGGCCGAGGACATTGGCGTCGGCGGCCGCGGGCCCTACTACGAGGAATCGGGCGCGATCCGCGACATCGTCCAGAACCACCTCCTACAGGTGCTGGCGTTCCTGGCCATGGAGCCGCCGCGGTCGCTCGAGCCGGAAGGGATCCGCGACGAGAAGGTGAAGCTGCTGCGCGCCGTCCACCGTTTCACGACCGAGAACCTGGTGCGCGGCCAGTACCTGAGCTGCGAGGTGGACGGCAAGATGATGCCGGGATATCGCGACGAGGAAGGCGTCGCGCCCGACTCGACCACGGAGACGTACGCGGCGGTCCGCACCCACATCGACAACTGGCGTTGGGCCGGCGTTCCCTTCTTTCTCCGCACGGGCAAGTCGCTCAACCGGCGCACGACGCAGGTGATCGTCGGCTTGCGGGACGCGCCGGGGTACCTCTTCGAGGCTGCGGGCATCGACCGGGGGATCGCCGACCACATCTCGATCCAGATCCAGCCCGACGAGGGGATCTCGCTCGCGTTCAACGCGAAGGAGCCCGGTCCCGACATCCGCGTGAAGCCGGTGCACATGACGTTCTCGTACGCGCAATCGTTCGACGCGCAACCGGCCGAGGCCTACGAACGTCTCCTGCACGAGGCGATGGAGGGCGACCACACGCTGTTCATCCGCGAGGACGAGGTGGAACGGTCATGGGAGATCGTCGAACCGATCCTCGACGACCCGGGCCCTATCCGCTTCTATCCGGCCGGCTCGAAGGGTCCGACGGAAGCCGATGAGCTGATCGCGCCACGCAAGTGGCACCTGCATTGATGGTCCGTTCTCCCTCCTTTACCGCTTCGCCGCACTCGCCGACTCGACAGGATTGGCAGGCTTTCAGGGCGAATCCTTCGACAGACGAGGGAGGACTTTGATGGGCGTCCGGTCGAGGATGGTCGTATCGATTGCATTGGTTGCGGTGGTCGTGGTGCCGATCGCGGTTCGGGGCGCCACTCCGAGTGAGGGGACGATCAACGCTCCTCCGAACGACGCATTCGGCGAGCGAGCCAAGCTGACGTACCAGGGCGCTCCGGTCACCGGAGCCCTGATCTTCAGCGCAACGGCCGCGTTTCCCGTCTGCACCGCTCCCGTTCCCCCGCCGGGGCAGTGCGACGAGTTCTTGCTCCACCTGAATCTGCCGGCCGACTACTACGCGAAGCGCGTCCACAAGGTCACCGCCCGCCTGGAGGTGACGATCGACTGGAGCGACGCGCCGAGCGCCGAAACGCAGGATCTCGACATTCTCATCGTCGGGCCCGACGGCTCACAGGTGGGCGGCGGAGAGACGGACAACATCTCCTCCGGCGATCCCAAAGAGACGGCCGTGGCCGCGGCGCCGGTCGGCGGCGACTACCGGCTGATCACCGCCGGCATCATCGGGAGCGTCCCGAGCTATACGGGCACGGTCAGACTGATCCTCTTGCCCGACGAGCCCATCAACACCGTCACGACGAAGGCGATCAAGTTCGGGCCGGCGAGCGTCGTCAATCCGACGATGCTCGGCGGTGAGCCGCTCGTCATCTCGGATCCCAGCGTCAACAAGGGCTGGTGGATCGACTGGCCGGTCGGGACGCGGTCGAACACGGGGCAATTGTTCGAGTCCACGGACGACGGTGACACGTGGCGTCAGATCATCAACGCGCGCTGCCCCGTCCGCCGGCAACCCGGCTGCCTGACCGCTGGCGGCGGCGATACATACACGGCCGTCTCGAAGGGCGGTGTCGTCTACTGGGCGAACCAGGAGGGCCTCGCCAACGAAGCCGTCAACGTCTCCACGGACCACGGCATGACGTGGCCGATGGACCGCGAGAACGCGATCACGTCGATCGACGCGACGAACGACCGGCAGTGGGTGGCGACCTACGGTAACGACACGGCATGGATCAGCGCGTCCGTGTTGGACGGGACGGGGCTGGCGCGAACGGACGACGGCGGCAAGACGTGGCAAGCGCTCGAGCCGGTCGTGGCTGAGGTTCCGGGATCGAGCGGTCCGATGGCCGTCGACGAGACCGGAGGGCCGAACCACGGCACGCTGTACATGCTGAGCCGAGCGAGCGGCCTATCGATCCACGTGTCGCGCGACAAGGGCGAGACGTTCACATCGTTCCCGAACAGCGACGCGCCGAACACTGGTCCGGCCGCCGGGACGAACCCCACGCCCGCTCTCATCCCGTGGATGCACATCGACCGGGCCGGCAACCTCTACGTCGTATGGGTCGACGGCTCGGATAGCGCCGTGCATATGACCACGATGAAGGCGAGCGACCGGCGCAACGCGGGCGCGAAGCTCGGGTCGACGTGGAGCAAGCCTGTCGCCGTGAGCATCCCTCCGGCGACCAGTACGGTCTTCGCGCAGGTCGAGGCCGGCGATCCCGGTCGTATCGGGATCACCTATCAGGGCGCCGCGACGGACGAACCGTCGAGCACCGCGCCGGCCGCCACACCGTGGTTCGTGTACCTGGCGACCTCGACGAACGCACTCTGTCAGTGGGACCGGTCGTGCCCGATCGGTCCGGCCTTCCGCCAGGCACGGGTCTCGGAGCGGGCGAACCATCTGGGCAACGTCTGCGTATCGGGGCTCGGCTGCACCATCGACCCGAACGCCGATCGCAGCCTGCTCGACTTCTTCGACCTCGGCGCCGACTCGGAGGGGCGCGTCGGCATCACGTGGACCGACGACAACCACGGCATCGCGAACACACCGACCGCCGATCGTAACGGCTACATCCTCTTCGCCAAGATGACCGACGGCCCGTCGTTGCGGAAAGGAAAGCCGAACTTCGGGTTGTCCGCGTCGGCGGCGAGCGCGGTTCCCGGCGTGGTCGCGGCGCGCAAGGGGAACGCGGTGTGGCCGATCAACGAGCCGGGCGGACGGAACTTCCCGACGCTCGATCTGACCGGAGCATCGGTCCGTTTGGGTCTCGCCGGTCTCTCCTTCAAGGTCAACCTCGCGTCGACGGCGGACCTTGCCGACGGCCTGCAAGCCGGTACGGGGACGCAGCACGTCAAGTACCTGACCCGCTGGTCGTTCAAGAACGACGTGTACTTCGTCGCCGCCGACACGACGGGCGACGAACCCTCGTTCTACGGCGGGAAGATCGACGACAACGACCCGCTGCTGCAGACGGGTGTCACCAGCATCTACGGGACGACGTACGCGCCGGACTTCGACGTCGCCGGCAAGGTGGTGGACGGCGTTCTGGAGATCACGGTCCCTCTGGCGCAGATCGGGAACCCGCGCGTCGGGGACCGCTTGTACTCATTGCAGTCGTTCACCATGGTCGGTCCGGACGACGGCCTCCAGACGATCTACAACGCCGCCGAAACGATCGACGCAACGCCGCCGATCGATTACACGGTCGGCGCGAAGGTCCTCCGCGCCGCGGTGAAACGTCAGGTGTCGAAGCCGAAACCCAAGACCGAGGAGGGGCACCTCCCGGCGACGGGCGTGGCCGACGCTCGGGTGCTCGGCGCGTTCCTGATGGCCGCCTCGGCGTTCGGCTGGCGGCGTCTGCGCCGGGCAACGATCTGACGGGGCGGGTTTCGGGTCAGAGGGGTCGCCGTTCGAGCACGAACAGCGTGTGGTGGTACATGCCGAGCGTCGGCCACTTGGGCCGGTAGCTCTCGGTGTGGTCGACGCGGAAACCGTTCTGGGAAAACACGTCCGTCCACGCCTCGCGTGAACGGAAGGTGAACGGGACGGGGATCCCGTGCCGCTGGTTCAGGATCCAGTCCCACCCCTTGTTGAAGAGGAGATCGACGCTGTTGAACGGCGTGTCCTCGAGGACGAGGACGCGCTTGCGCGCGACGCGCATCGCTTCGGCCGCGACGACCAGCTGATCTTCCCACTCGGGGATGTGGTGCAGCACGAAGCACATCACCACGGTGTCGAAGGATCGATCGCCGGCGGGGACGTGAAGCGCGTCGTCCTGGCGCAGGTAGGGGAGGTCGACGCGGTTGTTGAACTCGTGAAGATCGCAGCCCGTCGCCTCCGCGCCGGTCACCTTGGCCAGGCGGCGCGCGACGAGACCCGTCCCGGATCCGAGATCGAGAAACGACTCACCCCGCGAAAGCCAGGGGGCGAGCTTCCGGACAACTTCGTTCTCGCGAAGGAACACGCGCCTCTAACCCTATTCTTCGGACGGACGCTTTGCTGCGAGAGTCCGGATCTCCTCTGCAACCTCGGCGTTGGCGAGCGTCGTCACGTCTCCGAGCTGCCGCCCGTGCGCGATATCACGCAACAAACGGCGCATGATCTTCCCCGATCGCGTCTTCGGCAGATCGTCGGTCAGCACGATCGCGTGGGGTCGGGCGATCTTCCCGATCTTCTGCGCCACGTGCTCGCGCAGCTCGGCGATGAGCTGCTCGTTCCCCTCCACGCCGGACTTGAGCGTCACGTAGGCGACGGGCGCTTCCCCGACGTCCTCGTCCGGCCGCGCGACGACCGCGGCTTCGGCGACGGCTTCGTGGTCGACGAGGGCCGATTCGATCTCGTACGTCGACAGCCGGTGCCCGGCGACGTTCATCACGTCGTCGATCCTGCCGAGGAGCCAGAAGTACCCGTCCTCGTCGCGCTTGGCGCCGTCGCCGGCGACGTAGGTCTCCGGTCCGTACTTGGCGAAGTAGGTCTCCACGTACCGGTCGGGGTCGCCCCAGATCGTCCGCGCGATCGCGGGCCACGGGCGCTTCAGGACGAGGTTGCCGCCGCCGCCGAGAGCCACGGAACGGCCGTGCTCGTCGACGACGTCGGCGACGACGCCCGGGAACGGGAACGTGGCCGATCCCGGCTTGAGCGGCGTGATGCCGGGCAGCGGCGTGATCAGGATCGCCCCCGTCTCGGTCTGCCACCACGTGTCGACCACCGGACAGCGGCCGCCGCCGACGTGCTTCCAGTACCAGATCCAGGCTTCGGGGTTGATCGGCTCGCCGACCGTGCCGAGCAGTCGCAGCGACGACAGATCGTGCTTGTCGGGATACTCCGTTCCCCAGCGCATGAACGCGCGGATCGCGGTCGGCGCCGTGTACAGGATCGTCGCGCGGTACCGCTCGGCGATCTGCCACAGGCGATCCTT
>JBIOTQ010000089.1:0-13942 GCA_044866075.1 Actinomycetota bacterium
CGGCACATTCGCCACGGGCGACGTTCGCCGGACCCGGCTGATCCACAGCCTCGAGAGTGCCGGACTCGCGGTCGACGACGTCGCGAAGACGGTCCGGCGCGGTGACCTACGGCTCGAGATGTTCGACATGGAGTCGTTCGAGACCCGCTTCTCACCGCTGAGCAACGAGACCTTCGCATCCGTGAGCGCATCGTCCGGCGTCCCTGTTGACCTGCTCATGGTCATCCGAGAAGCGATCGGCTACGCGCAACCGGCTCCCTATGATCGCCTGCGAGAGGACGAGCTACGGATCATCCCCGCGATCCGCTACCAGCTCGATCGGGGGTTCAACCCGGCAACCATCGAACGGTGGCTTCGCGTCTACGGCGACAGCCTTCGCCGGATCGCGGAGACGGAAGGCGAATGGTGGGACCGCGAGATCCAAGGCCCGATCTTCGCGGCCGGCGTCGACGTCGGGCGGAAGATGGAGGAGGCATCGCGCTGGGGGCTCGGTATGGCGAAGCTCATCGAGACGGTGATCACCTCGATCCACAACGCGCACCAGGAACACGTCTGGACGCGCAACTTCTTCGACGGGATTGAGGAACAGCTCGAGAGGGCGGGCCTCCGTAGCAAGATGACGCAGCCGCCGGCCATGTGCTTCCTCGACATGACTGGATACACGCGCATGACCGAAGAACGTGGCGACCGGGAGGCCGCCGACCTCGCCGCGACGATGGCGCGGATGGTCGATCGGACCTCGCGGGAGCACGGCGGAAAGCTCGTGAAGTGGCTCGGCGACGGGGTGATGTTCTTCTACCGCGTTCCGGGGCCGGCGTCCTGGCGGCCCTGCGGATGACGGATGCGATCCCGGCCACGGGGCTGCCGCCGGCACACGTCGGGATCCACGCCGGACCTGTGGTGTTCCAGGAAGGCGATTACTTCGGCCGGACGGTGAACGTCGCCGCGCGGATCGCCGCGTACGCGCGACCGGGCGAGGTGCTCGTCAGCCAAGAGGTCGTAGACGCCGCGGCCGCGCTCGACGGCGTGGCATTCACGAGCATCGGGCCGGCGGACCTCAAGGGCGTGTCGGGCGTTATGCAGTTGTACGCCGCCCGGCACGACAGCGGGCTCTAACCGCGTTTCCCCGTCAGTCCGGCGTCGAGGATCCGCGCGAGACTCTTCCGGATAACACGGGACCTCCTTCGTGTCGGGACTTGCATTCCATGCGTTCTAATGATATTTAATCTCTGCGTTAATTAAGCGGAGGATTAAATGCCGACCGATCGGCTCAGTGAGACCTTCGCGGCGCTCGCCGACCCAACGCGCCGCTCGATACTGACGCGCCTCGCCAAGGGAGAGGCGACCGTGAACGAGCTGGCCAAGCCGTTCTCTTTGAGCCTTCCGGCGATCTCGCGGCACCTCAAGGTGCTCGAGCGGGCGGGCTTGATCGTGCGAAGCAAAGAGGCCCAGTGGCGGCCGAGCCGGATGCAAGCCGAGCCGCTCGACCAAGCGGTGGAGTGGATGCAGTCCCGCAAGCGGACGTGGGAAGCCCGGATGGACCGACTCGAAGCGCATCTGCGTGGGAAAGGAGACAAACGATGAATGAATCGACCCCCGTAACCGCCGGCGATCAGACGGTCCTAATCACTCGCATCTTCGAAGCACCGCGCGAGCGGGTATTTAAGGCGTGGACCGACCCCGACGAAGTTGCCGCCTGGTTCGGCCCCGAGCAGATGGAGTCGCCGCGAGAGAAGATCCACATCGACCTGCGCGTCGGCGGACGCTACGAGATCACGATGGTCCCGCGCGGTGGGGGCGGCGAGTTCTCGATCGGCTACGAAATCATCGAGCTGGTGGAGCCGGAGCTGATCGTCCTGCGCTCCGACCCGATGCCGGAGGCGGGCATGCACGAGCCCACGGTCGTGCGGGTCGAGTTCCACGACCACGGCGACAAGACGCGCATGACGCTCAGCGACGGGCCCCTTCCGGCGGCGGGCCGGGGCCACGCCGAGGCCGGATGGAACGCCGCGTTCGACAAGCTTGCGGCGCGCGTCGCCGGGTAAGCGCGGCGGGCTAACGCTTCCCCGCCACACCCGCGAACAAGATCCGCGCCATGCTCTTGCGCATGTCGTCGGTGCGGATGCCCCAGAACTCGAAGCCGTAGCGATGTTGAGCGACGTGGGCCAGCATCGACACCAGGGTCGCCGCCTGCGCCATCGGTTCGGTGTCCTTCGGGTGGTTGCCCGCCGAGCGTATGTCTTCGATCACGTCGCGCAGGCCGATGGTGACCTCGTTCAGCAGGTGCGTGCGCGTGCTCTGGAAGCGCAGGTCTCCTTCGGCGGTGGCGAGGTCCACGACGCGCAGGATCGCGCGGTGTCGTTCCCACAGCGCGAGGAACGAATCGACGATCGACTCCGCAACGGCGAAGCCATTCTTCCCGCGCCAGTCGGCCTCGCGGATCAGTGCCGTGAGATCCTTCCCGTTCGAGGCCATCTCCTCGGCGAGCACGAGCACGGCCGCTTCGACGTCCTCGAAGTATTGATAGAAGGTCGCCGGCGAGCAGCTCGCGCAGCGCGCGATGTCGATGACGGTGAGGTCACGGTAAGACGATTTCTCGAGCAGCTCGGCCGTGCACTTCAGGAGCTTCTCGCGCGTCGCGCGGCCGCGCCGGCCCGGCGTGCGACCGTCGACGGCACGAACCTCTTCCTCAACCGTCTGCTCGGAATCCATCAGCGACTCCACGCAGCGAGGAGGTCGTCGGTCGTCACCACGGTTGTGAGGAGCGATAGCGTGTTCTCGATCACGGCGTTCGCGTAGTCCTCGGGGATCCCGGCGACCGCGTCGCGCGGAAGCACGAACTGGTAGCCGAGGTTGATCGCGTCCATGACAAAGCTCGTCATGCCGACGTTCACCGAGACGCCGATCCCGACGATCGTCTTCACGCCCATGTTGCGAAGGACCGGGTCGAGGTCGGTCCCGCCCATCGGGCCGACGCCGTGCAGTCGCGACAGGACGACGTCGGAGTCCTCTTCGCCGATCTCGGGGATGACCTTCACGGCGTCCGATCCCGGTGTGATCTTCGCGCCGGCCTTCCGCGCCGCACCGAAGATGCGCGCGTTGCTGTTCGATCCCAGCCCGTCGGGCCGGCGCATCGCGACGCAGTGCACGACCGGGACGGCAGTCGCGCGCGCCGCCTTCGCGAGCCGCGCGGCGTTCGGGATCATCTCCCGGCGGGCGATTTCGGCGAGGGCCGGGAAAACCGCGTCCTCGCCGAGGACGCCGCGCTGACACTCCTGCGTCACCAGCGCCGTATGCGCCGGACCGACGAGGGAAACGAGCTCCACGGACATCGGGCGGATTGTATCTGACGGGTCGTCAGATTTGGCCGGTGGCCTAGCTTTGCGGGCGTATCCGCGGCAGGACGCGGTCCCGGAAGAGGTGCAGGCTCTCCCAGCCGAGGTCCGCGGGCATCCCGCACAGCAGCGGGTGCAGTACGATCGCGCCGCCCGGCGACAGCTCCTCGGCGAGCGCCACGCATTCGTCCGGCGTGACGACGCGGTAGATGCCCTCGTCGCGCAGCGCGTCGATGTCGGGCGCGGACGTGAGGACCTCCGCGCGCGTGCCCTCCTGCCACGACCGGTAGGTGTCCGCGTCGTACCACGCGTAGCGCGAGATCTGATCCCACGCCTTGTCGGGATCCTCGGTCACATGGACGAAGCCGGGCCCTTTCGGCATCACGCAGAAGCCTTGGTCGAACCCGATCTTGCGGCACTCGTCCTCGTACGCGTCCTTCAGCGCAGGATCGCCGACGCCGGGGAAGAATGGCAGACGCATCCGCGCGGCCCGGCGCGCGGCGAGCGGACCCGACCCGCCGCCGAGGATCAGCGGGTGGGGCTTCGTCTTCGGCGTCGGCGTCACGCGAACGGTGCGTCCGTTCCACTCGAAGGGTTCGCCCGTCCAGGCCCTGCGCATGACCTCGACGTACTCCTCGAGCATCCGGCCGCGATCCTTGTACGTCACGCCGGCCATCTCGAACTCGCTGCGCTTGTACCCGCTCCCGGCGACGAACGACACGCGCCCGTTGGACGCGAGGTCGAGCACGGCGATCTGCTCGGCGAGGCGGATGGGATCGTGGAGCGGCAGCAGCGCAGCGGCGATCGTAATCGGCAGTCTCTTGGTGATGCCGGCGACCGCAGCGGCCATCGTGAACGGCGCGGGGAGATAACCGTCGTCGATGCCGTGATGCTCGGAAAGCGACACGATGTCGGCCACGCCGTGCTCGTCTACCCACGCGCACTGCTCGAGGCAGACCCGGTACATCTCCTCATGCGGCGTCGCCGCCCACTCCGGCGAGCGAAGGTCGTAGCGCAGTGCGATCGTGATCATGACGACTCCCGTTCTGACGGTGCATCAGATTACCGGTGGAAGCGGGAAGACCGCAGGTCGGGGCGTCCTTGCTCGCAGCGGCGAGAAGCGTGAGACTGCCGCCATGTCGCAGCATGAGGGGATGCGACCGGGGGACGGGGAGCAGCTGTCCGAGCCGCTGGTCGACCCGCGCGCCCCGTGGGAAGAGCTGATCGAGGATCCCGCCGCGCCGCGCAAGCTCCTCGCGGTCCTCTTCACCGACATCGTGGGCTCCACAGAGATCGCCACCGCTCTCGGCGACAAACGCTGGCGTGAGCTGCTCGAGCAGCACGACGCGGCGATCCGCGCCCAGATCGCGCGCTTCGGCGGCCGCGAGGTCGACACCGCCGGCGACGCTTTCTTCGCGACGTTCGAGCTGCCCGTGCGTGCCGTGGATTGCGCTCTCGAATCGATGCGGGCTGTCCGCCGACTCGGCTTGCGGATCCGCGCGGGCGTCCACATGGGCGAGTGCGTCGTCACGGACGGCAAGGTGCGCGGCGTGTCCGTGCACATCGGCGCTCGCGTCGCGGCGAAGGCCCGCGGCGACGAGCTGTTGATCTCCAGCACCGTGCGGGACATCCTCGCCGGGGCCGGGCTCAAGTTCCTCGACCGCGGGGAGCAGACACTCAAGGGAGTCGACGGACGCTGGCGCCTGCATGCGGTCGAACCGCGGGAGCGCGACAACGAAGCCGACCTGCCACCGCTCCTCGAGCTAGAGGTCGCCAAGCCACGGCTGCCCTGGTGGAAGCAACGCCGCGTGATCGTCGCCGCCGCGACCGCCCTCGCCGTACTCATCGGCGCGGTCGCATACGCGACTTTGCGCGGACCCGGCGGCCTCACGTCCGTCGCGGCCGATTCCCTGGCGGTCATCGACGCTTCATCGGGAGACGTCACCTCCGCGACTCCGGTGGGCCGGAGACCCACCGGGGTGGCGGTCGCCAAGAGTGGGGTGTGGGTGGCGAACAGCATCGACAGGACGGTCTCCCGCGTAGACGCCGAAGGTCAGGTCCTCACCGTCGGTCCGCTGGGCGCGAGCCCCTCGATCGTGACCGCAAGCGACAAGCCCGAACTCATCTGGATCGGAAACGCGGACGACGGGACCGTCTCTCGCGTGAGCCCGGCGACGAAGGGTGTCGTCGGCCAACCGATCCGCACGGGAAACGGGCTCTCCGGCCTCACGTACGGGGGCGGCTCGATCTGGGCCGCCAGCGGGGTGGACGGAACGGTCTTGCGGATGGACCCCTCAACCGGGAAGGTCGCGTCGACACTGCGGGTCGGCCCCGCGCTCCGAGGAATCGTCGCGACGAAGGATGCGGTTTGGACGGTGAGCGAAACCGCCGGTACCGTCAGCCGCATCGACCTGCGCGCCGGATCGGTCGTGCAAGTCATCCCGGTCGGGAACGGACCGCGGAGTCTCGCGCTCGGCGTCGGCGGGCTCTGGGTCGCCAACGCATTCGACGGCACGGTTTCCCGCATCGACCCCGACGAAGGAAAAGTGACCGCCACCGTGCGTGTCGGCACTGACCCGCGCTCGATCGCGATCGCCGGCGGTCGCGTATTCGTCGCCAATGAGACCGACGGCACGGTCTCGGTCATCGACCCGGCGAGCAACAAGGTGACCCGAACCATCGCGCTCGAGAACGCGCCGATGGGGCTCGCCGCAGACGGCGACCGGGTTTGGGTATCCGTCCGGGGCGGGACCCTTAAGTACCGCGGAGGAACCCTGCGCTTCGGCAACGGTCTCGACGACTTCCTGTTCCGAACGATCGATCCGATGCACGCGTGGAACCCATTCGGGTTTGCGATCGCGACGGCTGCGTACGACGGACTACTCTCGTTCAAGAAGGTCGGCGGCCTCGAGGGATCCGTCATCCTGCCGGATCTCGCGGAGGAGCTCGTCCCGCCGACGGACGACGGCAAGACGTATTCGTTCCGCTTGCGTCGTGGCTTGAAGTTCTCGTCGGGCACGACGGTCAAGGCGAGCGACGTCCTGAAGTCGTTCGAGAGGATGTTCAGAGGCGACGGTCGCGGCAAGGTCTTCTTCGGCGCGATCCTCGGAACGGAGTCGTGTAAAACAGAAGCACCGTGCGATATTTCCCGCGGCATCGTGACCGACGACACCGCGCGCACCGTCATCTTCCACCTTCGACAGGCGGCACCGGAGTTCCCGTTCTTCCTCGCGAACCCTCTCGCGAGCATCCTGCCCGGCGATACGCCGATCGCGGACGCCGGGCTGACACCGATCCCCGGGACTGGCCCGTATCGCGTCACGAACGTCAAGCTCGGCGGTTCCGAGAAGGACGAGGTCCGCCCCGGCGAGCTCACTCTCGAACGGAACAAGTACTTCGTGCCGCGTGGTCTCGCCGCGCCGGACGGATACCCCGACCGGATCCTCGCAACCTGGAAAGGGACCCCGGACGAGAGCATCGACGCGGTGAAGGCGGGACGAGAAGACTCCACGCTCGCCCTCGACTTCGCGGAACGCATCGAGCAGATCTCGAACGAGGTGCCGGGCCAGTTCCACATCTTCGAGTCGGCGACCACTCGCTGGGCGTCGCTGAACGAGAACATCCCGCCTCTGAACGACGTGCGCGTGCGAAGGGCGATCAACTTCGCCGTGGACCGCCGGGCTATGGCCGAATCCGCCGGCGCCCCCCTGTCCGGAGCGCTCACGTGTCAGATCCTGCCGCCGGGCATCATCGGTCACGTGCCCTATTGCCCCTACACCGTGAACCCGGGCCCCACCGGGATCTGGCACGGCCCCGACCTCGCGACGGCGCGGCGGCTGGTGGCGGAGTCCGGAACGAAGGGCCAACAGATCGCGCTGTGGGTCGACCCCGAAAATCCGCTCGCGAAAGTGATCGATCTGGTCGCCGACGCGATGCGGAAGATCGGCTACCGGCCGGTCATCCGCAACCGTCCGGGGAACGAGATCTTCGACACCGCCCTGGATAGTCCGAAGAAGTATCAATCGATCCTCGGCGGCTGGTTCGCCGACTACCCGTCGCCCTCGAACTTCATGGTGTCGGCGTTCGCATGCCCGGCGTTCGCCGATCGTGTATTCGCCGGCGTCCAGACGACCGCCAACACCGCGTGGTTCTGCTCGAACGAGATCGACAAAAAGATGGCAGAGGCGCTGGACGCGATGGAGAACGGCCTGCTCGGGTCGGCGGACCTTTGGTCGGCGGTGGACCGAGCAGTGATCGACGCAGCGCCCGTCGTTCCCTACGTCACGCAACGCACGGCGACCATCGTCTCGGCGCGGCTCGGAAACGTGCAGTACAACCCGATGACCGGCCTGCTGCTATCGCAGATGTGGCTGACCGACCGGAAGTAGGGACGTCAGCCGTGTCGCAGCACGAGGGGATGCGCCCGGAAGGCGGAGAGGAACCGACCGAGCCTCTCGTCGACCCCCGCGCGCCGTGGGAAGAGCTGATCGAGGACCCCGCCGCGCCGCGCAAGCTGCTGGCGGTTCTGTTCACCGACATCGTCGGATCGACCGAGCTCGCGACGGCCCTCGGTGACAAGCGCTGGCGCGAACTCCTCGAGCAGCACGACTCGGCCGTGCGCGCCCAGATCACACGCTTCGGCGGCCGCGAGGTCGACACCGCGGGCGACGCGTTCTTCGCCACCTTCGAATTGCCGGTGCGCGCGGTCGACTGCGCGCTGGAATCTATGCGGGCCGTGCGCCGCCTCGGGCTCCGGATCCGCGCCGGCGTCCACATGGGCGAATGCGTCGTCTCCGACGGCAAGGTCCGCGGCGTCAGCGTGCATATCGGCGCGCGGGTCGCCGCCAAAGCGCGCGGCAACGAGCTATTGGTCTCGAGCACCGTGCGTGACATCCTCGTGGGCGCGGGACTGAAGTTCCTCGACCGCGGTGAGCAGACCCTCAAAGGCGTCGACGGTCGCTGGCGCCTGCACGCAGTCGAGCCTCGCGAGCGCGACAACGAAGCCGACCTTCCGCCGCTGCTCGAGCTGGAGATCGCCAAATCACCACTCCCCTGGTGGAAGCGACGCCGTGTCGTGGTCGCCGCCGCGACCGCACTCGCGGTTCTCATCGGCGCCGTCGCGTTCACCATCACGCGCGGCGGCGGTCTCTCATCCGTCCCCGCCGATTCGGTCGCGGTCATCGACGCCGGATCGGCGACGGTCGAACGGTCGGTTCCTGTTCGCCGCCGGCCGGTAGGGGTGGTCACGACGCCGGAGGGCGTGTGGATAACGAATTCGATCGACGGATCCGTCACGTGGCTGAAAGACGAAGGGTCTACGGAGACGATCGGCGTCGGCTCAGGCCCGATCGAGGTCGCTCTCGGCCGGAACGTCATCTGGGTCGCCAACGCGAACGGCCAGACCGTTTCCCGGGTCAGTCCGCAAACCGGCGCCATCGTTGGCGAACCGATCGCCACCGGCAACGGTCTCTCCGATATCGCCTTCGGCGCGGGTGCGTTGTGGATCGCGAACTCTGTTGACGGCACGGTCTGGCGCGTCGATCCGGCATCGAGCGAGGTGACCAAACGAACGACGGTCGGCCCGACCCTGCGCGGACTCGCCGTGACACGAGACCAAGTCTGGGTCACAAGCGAAGCCGCCGGAACGGTGTCACGTCTCGACCCGCGGTCCGGCGCGATCCTCGCGGTCGTTCGTGTGGGCAACGGTCCCCGCGCAGTCGCGATCGGACGCCGCGATGTGTGGGTCGCCAATGCGTTCGACGGAACCGTGTCGCAGGTCGACCCGAGGACCAGGAGCGTCCGCAGGACGGTCCGGGTGGGCGAAGGCCCCCGCGCGATCGCGATCGCCGGCGGGAAGATCTTCGTCGCCAACGAGCTCGACGGCACAGTCTCCGTCATCGAGCAGGGCGGCGCGGTCAGGACCATCGTTCTGCGAAATGCCCCGATGGGGTTGGCCGCAGACGGCGATCGCGTGTGGGTGACGGTCCGCGGCGGGATC
The DNA here is from genome assembly GCA_044866075.1 of Actinomycetota bacterium. Taxonomy (GTDB): domain Bacteria; phylum Actinomycetota; class AC-67; order AC-67; family AC-67; genus JBASRP01. The sequence continues at coordinate 9,334 of JBIOTQ010000089.1, forward strand.
TCTCAGTACCAGGGCGGAACGCTTCGCTTCACGACGGCGGGCGACATCCCCTCGGGCGGCGGGCTCGGCGTCCCGTCGATCGACCCACACCTCCACCCGTACAGCACGACCGGACTCATCGTCTCCGGCGCTGCTTTCGACGGACTGATCGGTTTCAAGAAATTGGGAGGGGTCGAAGGCAGCGAGCTCGTCGCGAACCTCGCGGAGGAGATCCGGCCCCCGACGGACGGTGGGAAGACCTACTCGTTCACGCTCCGAGAGAACCTACGCTACTCCGACGGAAAACCGGTTCGGGCATCCCACGTGCGAACGTCCTTCGAGCGGATCCTGCGCGGCGAAGGCTTTGGGGGATTGTTTGTCCGATCGCTCGTCGGCAGCGACGGATGCGAGCCGCAGAAGCCCTGCGACCTTTCCGCGGGCGTCGTCACCGACGATGACGCGCGGACCGTAGTTCTGCGACTCAAGAGACCGATCGCGGACTTCCCGTTCATGCTGGCGCACCCTTTCCTGAGCATCCTCCCACCGAGCGTTCCGCCGACGGACGCGAAGTTCACGCCGATCGCGGGGACGGGCCCCTATCGGGTCGCTGCGACGAAAGGCGATGTGTCGCGAGGCGAGGTCATCCTCGAGCGGAACCGGCATTTCCGGTCGCGCGGGAGCGTCCAGCCGGGCGGCTATCCCGATCGCATCGAATTGAGATGGGGCGGTCAGCCCGAAGACAACATCCGCGCCGTCAAGGAAGGCCGCGCCGACGTCACAGACGCCCCGGGGTCCTTGGCGAGCGGCGTCGACGAGCTGATGAACGAGGCGCCGGCCCAGGTCCATCTCCACGACCTGCCGGCGGTGATCTTCGGCATCCTGAATACGCGCGTACCACCGTTCAACGACGTCCGCGCCCGCCAGGCGCTCAACCTCGCGATCGACAGACGAGCCATCGCACGCGTTGCACCACGGTTGGGGGAGGTGAGCTGTCAGAGCCTGCCGAAAAACGTCGTCGGGTACAAGCCGTATTGCCCGTACACGAGATCGGTGACCGCCTCCGGCACCTGGACGGGTCCCGACCTCGACAAAGCGCGTGACTTGGTCCGACAGTCCGGAACTGTCGGACAGCACGTCACGGTATGGCTGGATTCGGAACCCGGTTTCCAGGCGGACGCCCAGCGGCAGGTCGCGCCGCACTATCTGCGAGCGCTTGAAGCTCTGGGATACCGCGCCAGGACGGCTCTCATCCCCGGTGATTACATCGACCCGTTGTCGGATCCGAGCAGCAGGCACCAGATAGCGCTCAGTGGCTGGCTCAGCGATTATCCGGCGGCGTCGAGCTTCGCCCTTCCCCTTTCCGTCTGCACCGACACCTTCGAGCGCCTTACCGGACAGAAGGCCAAGCCCGATAACTCGTGGTTCAACCTCGGACGCTTCTGTTCACGAGATATCGACGCGAAGGTCGAGCGGGCGCTCGGCCTCCCCTACGACGACGTCGAGGCGCAGCGCGAGGCGTGGGCGGAGATCGATCGCCTCGTGACGGACGCGGCTCCACGGGTGCCGATGGCGGCCTTCGTCGGGGTGCTGTTCGTTTCGAAGCGGGTGGGCAACGTCTTCGGGCATGCGGTGTACGGCGTGCTCGTTTCGCAGATGTGGGTTGCCGAGGAGCCGAAGGCGACGCCGACGTAGTTATTTGATCGCGATCGGGTTGACCGGCCCGCCGAGGCCACCTTCGAACGGCTCGGGGCTCGCGCTCAGCAGGAACTCGTAAACGCCGTCGTCCGCGCAATCCTCGGCGAGCGCTTCGAGGTCGAAGTTCTGGCCGAGCGTCAGTCCCATCTCGACGATGCAGAGCGCGTGCACCGGGTGCCCGAGCACGTGCAGTAGATCCTTGCGCTCGCGCGGCCACACCTCGAAGCCGGAGGTGTCTGCTGCGACCGCGGCGACATCACGCTCGCGGAACCAGGTCGTGGATTGGATGCCGGGGCCGGCGATGCCTTGGTAGATGCCGGCGTAGGTCTCCTTGTCGCCTTCCTTGAGCCAGCGCATCGCGCCGGTGCGGATGAGGACGGCGTTTCCGCTCTCGACCGTCGTTCTCGCGGCTTTCACGGCCTCGTCGAGGTCGTCCGGTGTGATAACGGTGCCGCCGGCGAGCCGGTCGACGCCTTTGACGCGCGCGACGTCCAAGAGGATGCCCCGCGTGACGATCGAGGACACCTTGTTGATCCCGAGGTGGTGCGCGCCGTTCTCGTCGATCGACGCCAGCGGGAATCCGTTGTACAGACGTCCGTTGTACTCAACGTGACCGAGCGCGCTCCAGTGCGTCGCGGCCTTGAGGTTCAGCGTGAACTCATTCGTATTCACGTGGACCGAGTCGGGGTCCTTCGTGAAGGGGTCATGCAACTCGAACCGATGTTGCTTCGGGTTCTTGCGGCCCGGCGGGATGTTGCCGAGCATCGGGCCGTCCTCGGACATCGGGATCGCGAGCGAGAAACGCTTCCCCGTCTTCACGCACGCGGCCCCGCGACGCACGACCTCGTCGGTGATCAGGTTGAGGGTGCCGATCTCGTCGTCGGGGCCCCAGCGTCCCCAGTTGTTGACCTTCTCGGCGAGCGCGCGGAAGTCGTCGGGGATCGGCATGCGCTCGAGCCTACGCGCGCGCGCCCGCGGCTTTGCTCAGCTCGGCAAAGGCCTCCGGGATGTATCCGGCGATCTCCCAGAGGTCGACGACCTCGCGGCAGCCGATCAAGCCGAAGAACAGCTGGTCCATGTACGAGACGACCGTGATGTTCAGCGCGGCGCCGTCGAAGATCGGGCCGAGCGGATACAGCGCGACGAGCTTCGCTCCGGCGAAGTACAGCGGGAACTGCGGGCCCGGCACGTTCGAGATGACGAGGTTGTGCACCACCGGATGCCGCTCGGCGAGACGCAAGCCCGCGTAGACGCGCGCGGCGAGCGAGAACGTCGTCGGCGCCGCGAGCTCGCCCCACTGGGTCAGCATGTCCGCGCCGATCGCCTTGTGCTCCTCCTTCGCCCCCTTGTTGGCCTCGTGGATCTGTTGCAGACGCTCGACGGGGTCGTCGATATCGGTCGCGAGCGACGAGAACATCGCCGAGACGCGGTTCGAGCCTTTGTCGCCGGCCTCATCGGTGCGAACGGACACGGGAACCACCGCGATCAGCGACTTGTCGGGCATCTCGTTGCGGGCCTCGAGGTAACGGCGCAACGCGCCGGCACATATCGCTAGGACGACGTCGTTGACCGTCGTGCCGAAGGCGCGCTTCACGTCCTTCACGTCGTCGAGGGGCAGATGCGTGAACGCGATCTTGCGATGCGGCGTGATCGTCACGTTGAACGACGTGCGCGGCGCGCGCAGCGGCGCCGGCATCCCGAGGCCCGTGCGGCGTTTCGCGAGGATGAAGTTCGTCACGGACACGATGGTCTTCGGGATGACTGTGATCCACTGCAACGGCCGGCGCGTCTTCGCCAGCAGCGCACGACCGAGGAGCTCGAGGTCCGACGGCTTGTGCTCGGCGCGCCAGTCCTCGGGCGCCGCGGGCCGCTCGGTTCCCTCCGGTTCGAGATCGAAGAAATGCACCATCATGTTGGCGCCCGAGAGGCCGTCGATCGTGCAATGGTGCATCTTCGCGACCGCGGCCGTGTGGCCATTCTCGAGACCCTCGACGATCCAGACCTCCCACAGCGGGCGGGAGCGGTCGAGCGGCCGGCTCGCGATGTCGGCGGCGATCTCGGCGAGCTGCTCCTCCGAACCGGGCGACGGGCAGCCGATCCGCCGGACGTGGTAGTCGAGGTCGAAGTCCTCGTCCTCGACCCACACCGGATGGTGGAGGTTGAACGGAGTGGGCGCGAGCTTCCGCCGGAGCGGCTTCGCCAGGTGCAGCCGCGACTCGATCATCGCCTTGACCTTGTCGAACGAGTAGCCCTCGGGGACCGTGGATGGGTCGAACACGATCGTCGCGACGACGTGCATGTGCATGTTCGGCGTCTCGAAGTACAGAAACGCCGCGTCGATGCCGCTCAAACGCTCCATCGGTTCTCCCAGTTCGACCCGGACCAGAGTGCTTGGCAAACTGACGGCATGTCAAAGGCCTTCGTCATCTCGAGCATCTTCTTCGCCGTTCTCACCCTGAACGCCTTGCGTCCCCTACCGGAGACGACCAGCTTCTTCGCCTCGTGGCTCACGATGGAGTTGGCGCCGCACCACCTGGTCGCGAACGTGATCCTGCTGATCATTTTCGCCGCGACCGACTCGATCGAGGGGACGGGCGGCCTCGTCGGGCTGGTGCTCGAGGCGGTGACGATCACGGGCCTCGTCGCGATGATCGTCCAGTCACAGAGGGTTCGAGCGATCGGCGAGCATGCCTTGATCGAGGGCCTCGGCCCCGACTACGCCAAGAAGATTCTCCCGCACCGCGCCGCGAGCCACGACCTGCGGGTTCCGTGGCGGCAGCTTCTTCTCCCCTTCTACATGAGGCATCCCGACGTTGAGCGCGTGCGGAACATCTCGTACGGACCGTACGGGAAGAAGAACCGGCTCGATGTGTATCGCCACAAGGACCGCCTGCAGGGCGCTCCCGTCCTTTTGTTCATCCACGGCGGCGGGTGG
>JBIOTQ010000090.1:0-39989 GCA_044866075.1 Actinomycetota bacterium
GCCGCCATGAAAACGAACGTCTTGATGACGTTCTTGTTCACTGCGAACCCTCCTCTGGGCCCGGCCACCCTGGCTTCGGGGCCCCCGGAGCTCCCAGCGCTTTGCGGCGCCGACCTCTCCGAGTATCCATGGTAGCGCCGCGGATGAGGCGCGGCTGAGAAACGCACGCGATCGGGCCAACCCGGGTGGGTGGGAGGTCGATAAGCCCGTGCGCTCTAGCCGGCGACCAGGGTGGAGCGCGGCGAGAAGTGGTTGAAGAAGTCGGGATAGATGCCGACCCCAACGACGATGATGACCGCGATGACGATCGCGACCAGGATCGGATAGGGCACGCCGATCGGGCTCGTATCGGACGCCGGCCGCAAGTACATCCTCGATGCGACGGACAGGTAGTAGTAGAGCCCGACGACGCTGTTCACGACCATGATCGCCGCGAGCCACGCGGCATCGCCGTTGATCGCGGCGGAGAACACGAAGAACTTCGCCCAGAAGCCGGCGAGCGGCGGGATCCCCGCGAGCGAGATCAAGAAGAGCGCCATGGCCGCGGCGAGGCCCGGCTCGCGCTGCGCAAGGCCGTCGTAGTCGGAGACGAGGTTCGAGGGTTGCTTGCGCGACACGCCGATGACGACGGCGAACGCGCCGATGTTCATGAAGCTGTAGATCAGGATGTACGTGAGCGATGCCGAGAACGCGGTGCGCATGACCTCCGGCGAGGCACCCTCGACGACGGCGAACGGCAGCAGCATGTACCCGGCCTGCGCGATCGACGAGTACGCGAGCAGCCGCACGATGTTCGTCTGCTGCAGCGCAACCACGTTGCCGATCGTCATCGTCAGGATGGCGAGGATCCCGAAGCCCGGCGCCCACGCCTGCGTCTGATGGACGAAGCCGACGAACATCAGGCTCAGCATGCCGGCGAAGCCGGCCGCCTTCGACGCGACCGAGAGGAACGCCGCGACCGGGATCGGCGATCCCTCGTACGTATCGGGCGCCCAGAAGTGGAAGGGCACGGCCGAGACCTTGAAGCCGAACCCGGCCAGGATCAGCAGGATGCTGGCCACGACCAGCGGGTCGTCACCCCTGCTCGCGAGCGCCCGCGCGATCTCGGACAGGTTCGTCGAGCGCGCGATGCCGTAGATGAAGGACATGCCGAACAACATGACGGCGGTCGACAACACGCCGAACAGGAAGAACTTGATGGCGGCCTCGTTCGACCGGGCGTCGCGTTTTCGGAAGCCGGCGACGAGGAAGCCCGGGGCGCTCACGAGCTCGAGCGACACGAACAGCATGATCAGGTCGCGCGCCGAGGACATCAGCAGCATCCCCAGGAAGCTGGATAGCAGCAGGAAGTAGAACTCGCCTTGGCTCGTACGCATCCCCTCGTCGAGGTAGTCGCGCGAGATGAGGATCACGATCACCGCCACCGCGAGGAAGAGGAACTTGAACAGCAAGGCGTACGAGTCGAGGACGAACATCCCCGCGAACGTGGTGCGCCTCTCCCCCACGAGCGTGAACAAGCCACCCAGAGAGGACAGCACGCCGACGAGAGCGATGACCGCGTTCCAGCTCTTCTGCTCGTCGGGCAGGAACAGGTCGACGAACAGGATGAGAAGGATGGCGCCGGTGAGGATGATCTCCGGCAGCGCGGCGTGCAGATCGATCGGGCTCATGTCAGGAGAAGACTCCCGTCAAGGCGCTCACCGCGGCGTTGGTGACCTTGAGCACCGCGCCGGGATAGAACCCGAGCGCCGCGATCCCGATCAGAAGCGGCGCCCACGCGGCCCACTCGACCGGCCGGACGTCGGGGAGCTTCTCGCTGATCCGATGCTCCGACGCTTGTCCGAGGTTGAGCCTCTGCAGTAGCCAGAGGAAGTAGCCCGCCGTCAGGATCGTGCCGACGCCGCCGAGCACCATGTAGCTTCGGAAGAGTCCCGTCGACAATCCCTTGGCCGGGTTGAACGCGGCCAGGAGCGCGAACACCTCGCCCCAGAAGCCGGCGAGGCCGGGTAAGCCGAGGGACGCGATCGCGCTGAAAGCGAGCACGCCGCCGAGCTTCGGCATGATCTGCATCATCCCGGGGCCGATGTCGTCGATCTGGCGCGTGTGGTAGCGCTCGTAGATCGAGCCGGCGAGGAAGAACAGCATGCCGGTGATCACGCCGTGCGCGACCATCCCGAAGACCGCCGCGTTGATGCCCGTCGGCGTCAGCGTCGCGATGCCGAGCATCACGAACCCCATGTGCCCGACGGACGAGAACGCGATGAGGCGCTTGATATCTCGCTGCGCCAGGCAACACAGCGCGCCGTACAAGATCGCGATGACCGCCAAGCCCCCGATGTACGGCGCCCAGTCGTGCGCCGCCTCCGGCAGCAGCGGCAACGCGATGCGCACGAAGCCGTAGGTGCCCATCTTCAGCAGGATCCCGGCCAGCAACACGCTACCGACCGTCGGCGCGTCGCCGTGGGCGTCTGGGAGCCAGGTGTGGAACGGCCACATCGGCACCTTGATCGCGAACCCGAGGAAGAGCCCGGCGAAGACGAGGTTGACGAACGCGGTGCTCCCGAAGTGCTGGCCTTGCAAAGCGACCATGTCGAACGTGTGTTGCAGGCCCGGCACACTCGCCGAGACGTCCGAGCGGAAGTACATCGCCAGGAACGCGAGGAGCATGAACACGCTGCCGAACAGCGTGTACAGGAAGAACTTGATCGCCGAGTACTCCTTACGCTCGGATCCCCAGATCGCGATCAGGAAGTACATCGGGACCAGAACGAGTTCCCAGAAGATGAAGAACAGGACGAGGTCGAGGGCGACGAACGTGCCGGCCATGCCCGTCTCGAGGATCAGGATCAGCGCGAAGAACCCCTTGGGCTTGCCCGGCTTGGGCATGATCTTGAGCGAGTAGATCACGCACAAGAAGGTCAGTACCGTCGTCAGCACGAACAGGGGCAGTCCGATCCCGTCGACGCCGACATGGAACCGCGCACCGATCGTCTCGATCCAGCTCTTGTTCGCGACGAACTGGAACGTCTTCGTGCCCGCGCCGTAGTTGAAGCCCGCCGCGACGATGACGCTGATGACGAGCGCCGCGCCGCTCGCGACGAGGGCGATCCACCGGATCACGCCCTCTTGGGCCTTGGGCATCCCCGCGATGACCAACGCGCCGACGAAGGGGATGAAGACCCCCAGCGACAGCGCCCACTCGTGCCAACCGCTCATCCCTGCCTCCGCTATCCGAACCGAGTGAAGAGGAACGCGAACAGAGCCACACCGGCGAACAGATACGCCGCGTACCGCTGCACGTCACCGCCCTGCAGGTACTTGAGGAACCCGCCGCCGCGGCGCGTGCCGATGCCGGCGCCGTTGACGGCGCCGTCGATCACCTTCTGGTCGACGATGTTGTAGAGGCCTTTCGCCGTCGCGCGCGACGCGGTCGCCGCTCCGTTGACGAGCCCGTCGAGGACGTTCTGGTTGACCCAGTACATGGCCTTCGACACGACATCGCGGATCGGCTTGACGAACGCGACCTGGTAGAAGTCGTCGATGTAGTACTTGCGCTGCAATAGCTTGTAGAAGAACGCGAGGCGTTCGAGCGGCTCGCGTTCGGGCGCCGGCATGTAGAGGCGCCGGCCGATGAGGATCCCGCCCACGGCCACGCCGATCGAGATCAAGATCAGCGGATAGCTCGCGCTCGGTACGTGTGTCTCGCCGCCCACGCCGACCCAGGCGCCGAAGCCGGACTGCCATCCCGGGATGCCGGCGAAGCCGGCGACGACGCTCAACGCAGCGAGGATGACAAGCGGGACGGTCATCGCCGGCGGAGATTCGTGCGGATGGCCGTGACCGCGGTAGTCGCCCTCGAACGTCAGATGGACGGCGCGCGACATGTAGAAGGCCGTCAGGAACGCCGTCACGATCCCCACGAAGTACACGATCAACGCGACGGACGCGCTGCCGTGCGCGGTTCCGGTTCCGAAGCGATAGGCCTCGGTCAGGATCTCGTCCTTCGACCAGAAGCCGGCCAGCGGCGGGATCCCGGCCAGCGCCAGGGATCCGATGACGAACGTGCTGTACGTGGTCGGCATGACGCGTTTGAGCCCGCCCATCTCGCTCATGTTGTTCGAGTGGACCGCGTGGATCAGGCTCCCGGCGCCGAGGAACAGCAGCGCCTTGAAGAACGCGTGCGTGTAGAGGTGGAAGATCGCCGCGTTGCCCGCACCGACGCCGAGCGCGGCCATCATGTACGCGAGCTGACTAACGGTGGAGTACGCGAGCACGCGTTTGATGTCGTCCTGCACCATCGCCAGTAAGGCGGCCATCAGCATCGTGAACGCGCCGATGAGCGCGACCTCGTTGAGAGCCTCGGGCGACGCCTCGAAGACGGGGAACAGTCGCGCGACGAGGAACACCCCGGCCGTCACCATCGTCGCCGCGTGGATCAGCGCGCTGACCGGCGTGGGGCCGGCCATGGCGTCGGGGAGCCACACGTGTAACGGGAACTGAGCGCTCTTCCCAATGGCGCCGCCGAATAAGAGGATCGCCGCGGCCGTGAGGGTCAGGTGCGAGATGTGGTTGCCTTCGACCAGCTCGGTGATGGCGGTGATGTTGAACGTCTTGGCCGCGGCGAACAGCACGAAGATGCCGATGAGGAACGGGATGTCGCCGGTCTTCGTTGTGACGAAGGCTTTGATGGCGGCGTTGGAATTCTCCTTCTCCTCCCACCAGTGTCCGATCAGGAGGTAGGAGCAGATCCCGACGAGCTCCCAGCCGATCAGCAACTGGATCAGGTTGTTCGCGATGACGAGGTTCAGCATCGATCCTGTGAACAGGTTGAGCGCCGCGTAGTACCACGTGTAGCGCTTGTCGCCGTGCATGTAGGCCGTCGAGTAGATCTGCACCATCAGCGACACGAGCGTGACGACCACGAACATCACCGCGGCGAGTCCGTCGATCTTCATCCCGAGAGCGAGCGAGAAGTTCCCCCCGAAGGGGAACCAGCTGAGCTGCTTCTCGACGACCGGACCGCCGCCGCCCACGTAGTCGCCGACGAGCACGATCAGCGACAGGACGAGCGCCGCCCCCGAGGCGAGGATCCCGATCTCGGAGCCTTTGCGGGGGAAGCGCTTGCCGAAGAAGAGGATGATCGCGAAGGCGGCGAACGGCAGCAGCGGGATGAGCCATGCGTTGTTGGTCGCGAACGTTCCGGAGGCCGCTCTCGCGGTCTCCTCCGCCGCCGCCGCGAACGCTCCTACCATTTGAGGAGGTCCACCTCGTCGAGGTTGATGGTCTCGCGGTTGCGGAAGATCATCAGGACGATTGCGAGACCGATGCCGACCTCGGCGGCGGCGATCGCGATGATGAACAGCGCGAAGATCTGGCCGATCGCGAGCTTGTCCTGGATCCAGGAGCCGAACGCGATCAGGTTGATGTTGACGGCGTTGAGCATCAGCTCGATCGACATGAGGACGAGGACGGCGTTACGGCGTGCGATCACGCCGTAGATGCCGATCGAGAACAGCAAGGCCCCGAGCGTCAGCACCCACGCCAGATTCACGACCTCTCCCCCGTGCTTCCTCGTCAGTCCTTGCGCGCCAGAACGATCGCGCCCACCAGCGCGGCTAAGAGCAGGACCGAGATGGCCTCGAACGGCAGCACGAATCGATCGAAGAGCGACGCACCGATCTCCTTCGTGCGCACCACTTGCTTGAGCGGGATCTTCTCGTCGCCGAACTGATCCCAGATGAGCCAGGTCAGAACACCGAAGGTCGCGGCCGCGACGAGTCCGGCCGAGGCGCGTTTCTGGTTGTCGAGCGCCATGCGGCCCATCGGCGCGCGCGTCAGCATGATCCCGAAGAGCAAGAGGACGACGATCGCGCCGACGTAGATCAAGATCTGCGTCCAGCCGACGAACTCGGCGCCGAGCAAGAGGAACAGAGCGGCGATCGCACCGAGGGTCGCGACGAGGAACAGCGCGGCGTGAACGACGTTGCGGCTCGAGACGACGAGCGCGCCGCTGATCCCGGAGACGGCGACGATCGCGGCGAAGAAGATCTCCTGCCCGCTCACGCGCCGCCCTTCTTGCGCTTGATGATCGACGCCCTCTTCGCGAGAGCACGCGCGACGCGCTCGGGCTTCCCCGCGGCCAGCTCGCGCTGGTAGGTCTCGTCGTCGATCTCGGGCGGCCCGTGGTCGCCCGCCACGGGAGCGGCGGCGGGAGCAGCGGCGGGCGCAGCTGCGGCCGGCGCGGCCTCGGCTTGGGGGGCGGCCTCCGCGGGCGCTTCGGCCGGAGGCGCGGCGGCGGGAGCCGCTGCCGCGGGCGCCGGCGCGGCCGCTCGAGCGGCGGCCGGAGCCGCAGCAACTCCGATGGGCTCGTAGGCCTTCATCGGCGCATCGCGTTCCGGCTCGGGCTCCGCACCCTCCTCGAGGGCCGGAGGCGGAAGCACGGTGTCCATCCAGCCGCCGAGCACGCTCTTTTCGTGCACGAGCTCTTCGATCGAAGTCTCCGAATACTCGAAGTGGGGACTCCAGAACAGCGCGTCGAAGGGACACACCTCGACGCAGATCCCGCAGTACATGCAGAGTGCGAAGTCGATCGCGAAACGGTCGAGTACGTTGCGGGTTCGGGCACGGGCGCCCGGCGTCTTCGGCGGCACCGTGTCCTTGTGCGACTCGATGTAGATGCACCAGTCGGGGCACTCGCGGGAACAGAGCATGCAGACGGTGCAGTTCTCTTCCTTGAACGCGATCACGCCGCGCGTGCGCGGCGGCAGGTCGGGCATCACGTGCGGGTATTGTTGCGTCACCGACCGGCGCGTCATCGTCTTGAGCGTGACCGTCAAGCCTTTCACGAGGCCGAATGCGGGGCCGATCACGGGCTTGGCAGCGATCTTCTTCTCCATCGCCCGCACGCGTTCGAGCATCTCTTCCTTCGAGCGCGGCATCGGCACGGCTAGAACACCACCTTGAAGACGCCGGTCAGAAGGATGTTCACGAGCGCCATCGGGATCAGGTACTTCCACGCCATCTTCTGCAGCTGGTCCTCGCGCAGGCGCGGGTACGTCGCGCGCAGCCAGATCACGAAGAAGGAGATCGCGCCGATCTTGGCGAGCGTCCACAGCGGGCCGGGGATGCCCGGGATCAGGATGCCCTTCCACCCGCCGAGGTACATCACCGTCGCGAGGCCGGACAGCGCAACGATGCCGGCGTACTCCGACAGCAGGAAGAGACCGAACTTGATGCCGGTGTACTCGGTCATGTGGCCGAAGATGATCTCGGAGTCGGCGATCGGCATGTCGAACGGAGGACGCGACAGCTCGGCGAGGCTGGCCGTGACGAAGATGCCGAAGCCGACGATCTGCGGCAGCACGTACCAGTACGCGTCCTGCGCATCGACGATCCCGACGAGCGATAACGTCCCGGCCTGCATCGCCACCGCCGACGCCGCGAGCACGAGCGGCAGCTCGTACGCGATCAGCTGTGCTGCGCCGCGGATCGCGCCGATCAGCGAGAACTTGTTGGCGCTCGCCCACCCGGCCATCAGCATCCCGATCACGCCGATCGCCGAGATCGCGAGAGCGAAGAAGAGTCCGACATCCATGTTCTCGGCCCACCAACCGCCGGGGCCGAACGGGATCACGACGAAGATCATGATCACCGGCGTCACGACGAGGAGCGGCGCGATCGTGAAGACCCACTTGTCGGCGGCGGACGGGGTGATGTCCTCCTTCTGGATGAACTTCACGCCGTCCGCGATGAGCTGCGCCCAGCCGTGGAAGCGGCCGGCCTCCATAGGCCCGAGTCGCGCCTGCATGTGCGCCAGGACCTTGTGCTCGACGTAGCCGATCACGAGCGGCGCCGTCAGGAAGAAGACCAGGATGGCGCCGAGCTTGAGCCCGAAGAGGGCCCAGACGTTGTCGAAGTAGCGCTCGAGGATCATCGGCGGGGCATCACCGGTCGACGTCTCCGACGACGAAGAACACGCTGCCGAGAACCGCGATGAGGTCCGGCACGAGGATGCCGGGAAGCAGGTACGGGATCATCGACACATTCGAGAACGACGGCGTCCGCATCTTCATCCGCCACGGGTACTTGTCGCCGGTGGAGACCATGAAGTAGCCGCACTCCCCCAGCGAGTTCTCGGTGCGGAGATATGTCGATCCGGCCGGCGCCTTGATCGTCTTCGGCATTTTGCCGGGGATGATCGGACCGGCCGGGATCTTGCCGTGCACCTGCTCGATGATCTTCAGCGACTCCTGGATGCGCCGATACAGCACCGTGAAGCGGTCGAACGAATCGCCGTTCTCGCCGGTCGGCACGTCGAAGTCGACCTGGTCGTAGAAGAGGTAGGGCTCGGTCTTGCGGGAGTCTTCGGCGATGCCCGAGGCCTGAAGGATCGGGCCGGTCACTCCGTAGTCCTTCGCCACCTCACCGGGGAGCACGCCGACCCCGACGGTGCGCTTCTTGAAGATCTGGTTGCCGAGAAGCAAGCCTTCGTAATCGAGCAGCCTGTGGCGCGTGAGCTTCACGAGTCGCTCCGAGTGCTTCAGGAACCCTTGCGGCAGGTCTTCCTTCAGCCCGCCGACGCGGCAGGACGTGAAGTGCAGGCGGCCGCCGGTCGCCGACTCCATCAGCGCCTGGATCTCTTCGCGTTCGCGGAACGCGTAGAACATCGGGGTCATCGCGCCGAGCTCGAGGCCGTAGGAACCGAGGAACATCAAGTGGTTCAGGATCCGGTTCCACTCGACCATCAGCATCCGGATCCACTGGGCGCGCGGAGGAACTTCGAGGCCCATCATCTTCTCGACGATCAGCGCGACGCCGAGCTCGTTGCCGTACGCGGACAGCCAGTCGTGGCGGTTCACGAGCGCGATGATCTGCCGGTAGTCGCGCGCCTCGGCGAGCTTCTCGAAGCCGCGGTGCATGTAGCCGATGACGGGCTCGGCCGCCGTGATGCGTTCGCCGTCGAGCGTGATAACCACCCGGAGCACGCCGTGCGTCGAGGGGTGCTGCGGCCCGATGTTGAGGACCATCTCCTCGGTGGCGAGCGCTCCCTCGCCGGCGACGATTACCTCCATGCCCTCCCCGGGACCGCCGGGGAACATCGCGGACCGTGCTTCCTCGGTCATCGCCATCAGTGAGAGCTCCCCTGTTCGGGATGCTGGCCGGCCGACGCGGGGACGCGGCCGGGCCGCGGACTCGATCCCGGCGCACCCGGCTCCTCACGGCCCTCCCACTCCTTGGCTTCGCGCGTCATCAGCAGGAAGTCCTTGCGCAGCGGGTAGCCCTCGAACGCTTCGGGGAGCAAAAGCTTCACGAGATGCGGGTGGCCCTCGAAGGTGACTCCGAAGAGTTCCCACGTCTCTCGTTCGTGCCAGTTCGCGCCGCGCCAGATACCGCTCAGCGTCGGGACGCTGCCGTCCTCGCGGGCGACGCGGATGCGCATGTTGAGGTGGTGCTGGCGCCGGACCGAGTACAGGTGCGCGACGATCTCGATCTGGTTCTCCTCCGGCCAGTCGACGCCGCAGAGGAACGTGAACATATCGAAGCGACACTTGCCGCACTCCTTGAGGTGCTGCGCGCAGGCGACCCACTTGTCGCGCGGCACCCAGACCGACGCCTGGCCGAACTCGGTGTCGGAGCGCTCGACGAAGGACGCGTCGACCTCTTGCAGGTGGGCGACGAGCTCCTCCGGGATCATCGGTTCGAGAGATCCACCGGGCCGATGGACCCTCCGACGACGATCGGTTCGCGATCCGCCCGCGCGAACCGCTCCTTCAAGGACTCGTTGCCGATCTCTTGCTGCAGGCGGAGGATGCCTTCCAGAAGGGCCTCAGGCCGCGGCGGACAGCCCGGCACGTACACGTCGACCGGCACGATCTGGTCGACGCCCTTCGTCACCGAGTACGAGTCCCAGTACGGGCCGCCGCAGTTGGAGCAGGAGCCGAACGAGATCACGTATTTCGGTTCCGGGATCTGCTCGAACACGCGCTTCAGCGCCGGCGCCATCTTGTCGGTGAGCGTGCCGGCTACGACCAGCAGGTCGGCCTGGCGTGGGCCGTGTGCGACGGGGATGACGCCGAGGCGGATGAAGTCGTGCCGCGAGGTCGATGCCGCGATCAACTCGATCGCGCAGCAGGCGAGCCCGAAGTTCATGACCCACAGCGAGTACTTCCGCCCCCAGTTGAGGACGAACTTGATCGGCTGCGGGACGTCTACCTTGTCGACGAGTCCCATTCACATCGGGGGCTATCGCTTCGCTACGTGAGCCCCCATACCCCCTCTCTCAGATCCACTCCAGAACTTTCTTCTTCCAGGCGTACAGAAGCCCGAGGGCCAGGATGACGATGAAGATGACCATCTCGACGAGCACCTGGCCGGGGTTCGGCAGATGCTCGAAGACGGTCGCCCAGGGGAAGATGAAGACGCTTTCCACGTCGAAGATCACGAACAGGAAAGCGAAGATGTAGTAGCGGATCTGCGTCTGGCTCCAGCCTTGGCCGACGGGGTCGATGCCGCACTCGTAGGTCGTGTACTTCTCGGCGCGAGGCTTCCGCGGCCGCATCAGGCGGTTGAGCGTGAACGCGATGATGCCGAACCCGACGCCCAGCAGCGCCAGGGCACCGATGGTCCCGTATTGCCAGAAGTAGTTCGTCACGTCCGTCCCCACCGGCCCGCCCGGCTTCGGTGTTCGGGCGGGTCCCGCGACTGCGTTTGCCCTGCTACTGGCCAGGAAAACCGCTCGTGAAAACGCTCACTAGCAGCCGATTGCATTCTAACGCAGCCGACACACGCGCCCCAAAGCGGACGCCCAAGATCCGGCGTCAGCGGGTGCGGTCGGTGAGGAACGCGGCGAGTTGCTCGAGCGCCGTCCGCGCCGCGCCCGCGGGGATCGGAGCGAGGGCCTCGCGCGCCCGCCGGGCCCAATCCTCCACCGCGTCGAGGGCGAGATCGATCGAGCCGTTGGAGCCCAGGAGATCGAGCGCATCGGCGACGTCGGCGCCGTCCAGAGCCTTGCGCAGGCGGTCGGCACCGTCCGCGCGCCCGGCCAGGGTCTCGAGGACGGGAAGCGTCCAGACCCCTTCCCGCAGATCCGTGCCGGGCACCTTCCCCGACTCCTCCTCGCGTCCCGCGATGTCGAGGATGTCGTCGGAGAGCTGGAACGCGATCCCCACGGTGCGTCCGAACTCCGTCGCGGCCGCGACGTGCTCGGGCGACGCGCCGGCCAGCCAGGCGCCGAGGTGGCACGAGGTCGCCAGGAGCGCCGCCGTCTTGCGCTCGACGACGGCCAGGTACCGCTCCACGGTCTGGGTCGGCGTTCCCGAATGCTCGCTCTCCATGATCTGCCCCTCGCACAGCGCCGCGATCGTGTCGGCGAGGACACGGCTGACGTAGGTGCCGAGGCCGGCAGCGAGGCTCGACGAGCGCGCGAACAGATAGTCGCCCGTCAGGATCGCGACCGTGTTGTCGTACCGCGCGTTGGCGCTCGGAACTCCCCGCCGCACCGACGCTTCGTCGATGACGTCGTCGTGGTAAAGGGTCGCGAGGTGCGTGAGCTCGATCGCCGCCGCGCAGGGGACGAGGCGCGGGTCCGACGGGTCGCCCAGATGGCCGGAGAGGAGCACGAGCATCGGGCGGAACCGTTTCCCTCCGGCGCCCAGCAGGTGCGACGCCGCCTCGCGCACGAACGGCTCGCTCGAGTCGACGGAGTCGCGCAGAGCCCTTTCGACGCGCGCGAGGTCGGCGCGGACGTCGATGTCGACGACCGTCGTCGGATCGCGGGTGTCCGGCACGGGACGGAGCCTATCCGGAACTTGCCGGGCCCGGCGGGTGTAATGAGGTCGGGACAGAACAGTGGAGGGCCGTCCACTGGAAGACGAGGAGCTTGCCGAGCGGGCGAAGGCCCGCGACCTCGACGCGTACGAGGAGATCGTCCGCCGGTATCAGGGGCTTCTCGTGCGGGCCGCGTACCTCGTGACCGGCTCGACGGACGAGGCGGAGGATGCCGCGCAGGAGGCTCTCGTGAAGGCGTACCGGGCGATGGGCCGGTTCCGGCGCGGTGCGCCCTTGCGGCCGTGGTTGCTGCGAATCGTCACGAACGAAGCGCGCAACCGCCGCCGGTCGTCGGCGCGGAGGACGGGCCTCCAGATCCGGGTCGCCGAAAACCGCCGTCTGTCGGGGGATGCGGCCCCATCTCCCGAGACGGCGGCCGTTGAGCAGGAGCGCCGGGAGCGATTGCTCGCGGCGGTCAACGGTCTCGGGGAAGGCGAGCGGCTGGTGGTCGCCTACCGATACTTCCTCGGGCTCGATGAGGAAGAAACGGCTCGCGCCCTCGGTGTCGCGCGCGGCACCGTGAAGTCGCGCTGCTCTCGGGCGCTCGGCCGCCTGCGCACCGAGCTTGCCGACATCGACGCGGTGCGGGAAGGGACGGCGCCGTGACCATGGACATGCGGGACCTCGAGCAGCAGCTGGCCGATCTCGGCGCTCGGATCGAGATGCCGCGCGAGCCCGATCTCGCCGCGACGGTGCGTCGCCGGCTCGAGGCGGTTCCGGCGCGGCGCCGCCTGCCGATGCCGGTGATCTGGACGCGGCGAAGCATCGCGATCGCGGTGGCGCTGGTTCTCCTCGCGGCGAGCGTTGCGGTGGCCTCGTACTTCGGCGTCCGCGGAGTGCGCGTGCGAATCGGTGAGACGCCGCCGCCGACCCCAACGGCGACGACGACGGCGGGGGTCGGAGCTTCCCTGAACCTCGGCGGGAGCATCTCTTTGGCGGCCGCGCGCGGCGAGGTTTCGTTCCCGGTCGGCGTTCCCCGCACGCTCGGCGAACCCGACGAGACGTATCTCAGCCGGACGGTGCCCGGCGACCGCGTGACGCTTCTCTATCGCCCCCGGCCGGGCTTGCCGGAGGCCGGAAGCACGAAGGCGGGCCTGTTGCTGTTCGAGTTCGTCGGAGATGTCGAACGCGGCGTCCTCGACAAGTTCGTCGAGCCCCCGCAGGTCCGCGAGGTCCGCGTGGCGGGCGCCTACGGCATCTGGATCGAGGGGCCGCACACGATCGCGTGGAGGGACACGGCGGGCAACATGATCGCCGACACGGTGCGCTTGTCCGGCAACGTCCTGCTGTGGGAGCGCGGCCGGGTCACGTACCGCCTCGAATCGGCCCTGTCCCTACGGGACGCGCTGCGGATCGCCGCCTCCGTCTCCTAGGCGGGAACCTGCGGCCGGCCTCCGGTGTAGGTAGAGCGACGGGAGGACCGAGGAGGGCGTCATGCGTGGTCGGATCGTTCGGGTCGGGATCGTTCTCGGGACCATCCTCGCCGTGACTCCCCTGAGGCCGGCGCTCGCCGGGGGCGGCGGCTGCCACGAGGCCGACATCAACGTGGCATGGGAATCGAGGGTGGTCGCGCACAACGCATGCTTCGCCCCGACGATCGCCCGCGTGCCCGTGGGCACCACGGTGCGCTGGTTCAACAAGGACCCGTTCAAGCACACCGTCACCGGGGTGAACCTGAGCTTCGGAGACCTCCAGGAGAAGGGCACCAGTGGCTTCTGGCGCGTGACGTTCACGAAGCCCGGCGTGTACCCGTACTACTGCTACCTCCACGCGGGGATGGTCGGCTCCATCGTCGTCGGCAACGACACGCAGCTGGTGACGGCGTTGGGCAAGACCGGACTCGATTTCCCGGAGAACGTCGCCGATGCGGCAGCCAAAACGCCGGTGAAGGCAGCGGCGACGAAGGACACGACCTCATCGTGGCCCGCCACGGCGGCCGGGATCGGACTGGCGAGCGTCGGCCTCGGCTTCGGGTTCGGACGCCGGGCCGGGCGCGCCGGCCACGGGAGCGCGCAGCCGAGCGACTCTTAGCCGAACGATCGGGCCCGCCGGGTGGGTGGGAGGTCGATAAGGAGGACCACTGGTCAGCCGGTAAAGACGCCCGCGTTGCGGGCGAGCTCGATCAGGCCTTGGGGCCAGACGCCGAGCCCGATCGTCGCCGCGGCGGCGAGGAACACGCCGGTCGCGAGAGCCGGAGACGGGCCGAGTCCCGCCTGTCCCGGCTCCGGGTCTTGCAGCCACATCGCGACGATGACGCGGAGATAGAAGAACGCCGCGATCGCGCTCGTGAGGACGCCGACCACGACGAGTCCCGTCTCCCCCGCCTGCACGGCCGCGGAGAAGACGAAGAACTTGCCCATGAAGCCGGCCGTCGGCGGGATGCCGGCGAGCGACAACAAGAACAGCGTCATCACGCCGGCGAAGAGCGGATGTCTCTGGCCGAGGCCGGTCCACTCGCTGAGGCTCAGCCGTTCTTTCCCGCCGGGCGCCGAGGCGATCACGGTCGCGAACGCGCCGAGCGTCATGAAGGCGTACACGAGGAGATAGAAGAGCGCGGCGGCGGTTCCTTCGTTACTCGCCGAGACGACCGCGACCAAAACGTAGCCGGCGTGCGCGATCGACGAATACGCGAGGAGGCGCTTGATGTCGTTCTGCGCGATCGCGACCACCGACCCGAGCACCATCGTCAGGATCGCGACGATCCAGAGCACCGGACGCCAGTCCCACTGCAACGGCCCCAGCGCGACGAGGAACACGCGCAGCAGCGCGGCGAATCCGGCGGCCTTCGTGCCGGCCGCCATGAACCCGGTGACCGACGTCGGCGCTCCTTGATAGACGTCGGGCGTCCACATGTGGAAGGGCACGGCCGCGACCTTGAAACCGAATCCGACGGCGAGGAGACCCATCGCGGTGAACATCAGCCGCGCATTCGCGGTGGTGACGGCGCCGGAGATCGTGCCGAGGTTCGTGCTGTTCGTCGCGCCGTAGGCGAGCGCGATCCCGTACAGCAGGAAGGCGCTCGAGAACGCGCCGAGCAAGAAGTACTTGAGCGCGCTCTCCTGCGACGCATCGTCGCGCCGCGCGAAGCCGGCGAGGACGTAGAGGGCGAGCGACAAGACCTCGAGCGCGAGGAACACGAGCAAGAGGTCGTTGGCGGCGGCGAGAAGCACCATCCCCGCCGTGGCGAAGAGGATCAACGGGTAGTACTCGCCGCGGTGGATGTTGCGGCGCGTCAGGTAGTGGTACGAGATGACCACCGTCATCGCGCAGGTGGCGAGAAGGATCATGTTCGCGAACAGCGAGACGCCGTCGACCGCGACGGTTCCCTGCATGACGACGGCGCGGTGCTTGTCGATGTCGTGGAGATCGAACGTGAACCACGCGGCGAGGCCGACCGTCATGAGCGTCAGGGTCGCGAGGATCTGCCGCCGGACCTTCGGGCGGAAGGCGTCGATCAGAAGCGTCAGCAGGCCGCCGCCGACGAGCGCGAGCTCCGGCGCGATCGCACGCCAGGCGATCTCGGGCGTCGGCATCTACTTTCCTCCTCCGAGGGCGGACCGGTTGGCCGCGTCGCATCGCGCGGGCTCCGCGGCGACGCGCGCGCACAGCCGCTGCAGCGAGGGCTCCATCCGCTCGAGGAACGGCTTCGGCCAGACGCCGATCAGCACGATCGCGGCGACGAGCGGGACCAGCGCGAGCCCTTCCCGCACGCCGACGTCGCGGACGGCGCGGTTCTCCGGAATCTCGAGCGGACCGTGGAAGACACGCTGGTACGCCCACAGGAGGTAGAGCGCCGCGAACACGACGCCGGTCGCGGCGATGATGGCCCACGCGCGATTGCGCGCGAAGGCGCCCAGGATGACGAGGAACTCGCCGACGAAGCCGTTGAGACCGGGCAGCCCGAGCGACGACAGCGCGACGATCAGGAAGATGCCCGCGTAGATCGGCGTGACCGATTGCAGCCCGCCGAAGTCCGCGATCTCGCGGGTATGTCGCCGTTCGTAGAGCATGCCGACGAGCAGGAACAGCGCACCCGTCGAGAGACCGTGCGACACCATCTGCAAGGTCCCGCCCTGCATGCCTTGGATCGTGAAAACGAAGATGCCGAGGACCACGAACCCGAGGTGCGAGATCGACGAGTACGCGATCAGTCTCTTGAGGTCCTTCTGCATCGTGCAGACGATGGCGCCGTAGACGATCCCGATCAGGGCTAAGGCGACCACGTACGGGACGGCTGCGCGCGCGGCGTGCGGGAAGAGCGGCAGGGCGTAGCGGAGGAACCCGAACCCGCCGAGCTTCAGCAGGACCCCGGCCAGGATGATGGACCCCGCCGTGGGCGCCTCTGTATGGGCGTCGGGAAGCCACGTGTGAAGCGGGAAGAGCGGGATCTTGATCGCGAAGGCGGCGAAGAACGCGACGAAGAGCCAGCGCTGGATCCCGTGCGACAGCGCGACGCGGCTGATCGTGTCGTAGTCGAACGAGAACCGCCCGGTCGCCGTGCGCGCCTGGAACCCCAGGACGATAATCCCCGAGAGCATCAGCAACCCGCCGAGAAGCGTGTAGAGGAAGAACTTCACCGCCGCGTAGACGCGTTTCTCGTACCCCCAGTACCCGATCAGGAAGTACATCGGGACGAGCATGGCCTCCCAGAACACGTAGAACAGCAGCAGGTCGAGGGAGAGGAACACGCCGATGATCGCCGTCTCGAGCGCCAGCAGAAGGCCCATGAAGAGCTTCGGGTTCTTCGTGATGTTCCAGGACGCGAGGATGCAGATCGGGAATAGGAAGCCCGTCAGTACGACGAGCCACAAGCTGATGCCGTCGACGCCGATGTGATACGAGGCGCCGAGCGCGCGGATCCACTGGTGGTGCTCGACAAGCTGGAAGCCGGCCTCGGACTTGTCGAAGTTCGCGAGCACGGCAAGAGACGTGCCCAGAGCGCCGAGCGACACGAGGAGCGCCCACCCCCGGATGAGCTCGAGCCGCGCACGCGGGACGAACGCCAGCACGATCGCGCCGCCGAGCGGGATCCACAGAGTCCACGACAGCAGACCTCTCATCCGGTCCTCCCGACGAGCAGACCCACCAGGAGGACGGCGCCGGCGAGGACCGCGAGCGCGTAGGTGCGAACGAAGCCGGTCTGAACCCGCCGCGTCGTAGCGGCGAGCAGGCCCATCCCACGGCCGACGTTGTTGACGATCCCGTCGATCCATTTCGCGTCGACGACGAACGCCAATGCCGCCGCGGCCAGCCGCCCGATGCCGGTGAAGAGGAACTCGTAGGCCGCGTCGATATAGAGCCGGTTGCGCGCGGCGCGCCACAGGACCCCCGCCCGCTCACGGCGGCGCTGCCAATCGAACCCGCCGAGATACATGTAGCCGGCGGCCGCGGCGCCCGCGAGGCCGGCGGCCGTTGCGAGGGTCGAAAGGGCCGGCGCAGAGAGTCCGCTCTCCTTCTCCTCCGGCGCGGCCGGCAGGGGAGCGGCCTGTTGCGCCGCGACGGTCTCAGCCTTTTCCGGGGCCAGCCAATTCTGGATCCGGCCGCCGTGCGCGCTCAGACCGAAGAGGCCGCCGACGAGTGCGAGCGCGGCCAGGATACCGAGCGGGAAGCCCATCACCGGCGGCGACTCGTGCGGATGCTGGTGCGCCTCGAGCCTGGTGCGGCCGAAGAAGGTCAGGAATATGAGCCGCGACATGTAGAACCCGGTGCCGACGGTCGCGGCGAGCAGCAGGATCCAGATCGCCGTGTGGCCCGTCGCGTACGCGCCCTCGAGGATCTGATCCTTCGAGAAGAAACCACTCGTACCCGGGAAACCGATGATCGCGATCCACCCGGCCACCATCACCGCTGCCGTCCACGGGATTTTGCGCGCGAGACCACCCATCTTCGTCATGTCTGTCTCGCCGGCCAGGGCGTGCATCACCGCGCCGGCGCCGAGGAAGAGCAGAGCCTTGAAGAAGGCGTGCGTCACGAGATGGAAGACCCCCGCCGTGTACGCCCCGACCCCGACCGCGACGAACATGAATCCGAGCTGCGAGATCGTCGAATACGCCAGGACACGTTTGATGTCGTCCTGCACGAACGCGATCGCCACCGCCATGAGTGCCGTGGCGAGACCGACCCATGCCACGACGTCGCCGGCGACCGACGAGGCGTCGAAGATGGCGTGCGAACGCGCGACCATGTACACGCCGGCGGTCACCATCGTGGCGGCGTGGATGAGTGCGCTGACCGGTGTCGGGCCCTCCATGGCATCGGGGAGCCACACGTGGAGCGGGATCTGCGCGCTCTTGCCGGTCGCACCGGCGAACAGCAACAAAGCGATCGCTGTCGCCGTTCCGTTCGCCAAACCGCCGGCCGCGGAGAACACGCGGTCGTAGTCGAGCGATCCGACGGTGACGAAGATCAACACGATGCCGATCGCGAAGCCGAGGTCGCCGACGCGGTTCGTGATGAAGGCCTTCTTGGCCGCGCTCGCCGCCGTCCGCCGCTCGAACCAGAACCCGATCAGCAGGTACGAGCACAGGCCGACGAGTTCCCACCCCGCGTACAAGACGAGGAAATTGTTCGCGAGCACGAGCACGAGCATCGAAAAAGCAAACAGGTTCAGGTACGCGAAGTAGCGCGGGTAGCGGGGGTCGTCGTGCATGTAGCCGATCGAATACATGTGGATCAGCGCGCCGACGCCCGTGACCACGAGCACCATCACGAGCGACAGCGGGTCGATCCGGATGTCGAGAGACACCTTGAGGGTGCCGGACGCGATCCAGTCGTACAGCGGCTTGATGAAGGAGCGCGACCCCGCCGGCTGGTGCGAGACCTGGATGAACGTGACGAGACCCGTCACGAACGACGCTCCCATCATCAGAGTCGCGATCGCGCCGGCGCCGCGTCCGACGCGCTTCCCCAAGAGCAACAGGAAGACGGCGCCCGCGAGGGGGAAGAAGGGGATCAGCCAGGAGGCGTCGACGGCCGAGGGCATCATCAGCTCACCACTTCATCGTCTTCGCGTCGTCGACCGACGCGCTGGCCTTGCGGCGGAAGATCGACATGATGATCGCGAGGCCGACCACGACCTCCGCGGCGGCGACGATGATCACGAAGAACGCGAGGACCTGTCCGTCGAGGTTGCCGTTCATCCTCGCGAAGGTCACCAAGGTCAGGTTGACGGCGTTGAGCATGAGCTCGATCGACATGAAGACGAGGATCGAGTTCCGTCGCGTGAGGACGCCGACGACACCGAGCGTGAAGAGCAAGGCGCCGAGCGCGAGATAGCTGCTGGGAGCGATCACACGCGCTCCTCTTCCCTCTCGGCGAGCGCCGGCGGCCCGTCGTCGCGCAGGCCCGACGCGGACTCCTCTTCGTCGAGCCTCCGGCCGAGAACCATCGCTCCGATCGCGGCGATGATCAGAAGGACGGACGCGACCTCGAAGGGAAAGACGTACTTGTTGAAGAGCACGCGGCCGACCTCCTGGACGTTGCCGGACGCGTTCGCTCGTGTCAGCCCGGCGAAACCGGTGCTTCCGAACGCCGACCGGATCACCCACACGAGCCCCCCGGCGAACCCGGCGGCCAGCACGTACATCGCCGGGCGTAGGGCGCGCAGGAACGGGATGCGCTCCTCGACTGGGTCCTCGCGGTCGATCCCGAGCAGCATGATCACGAACAGGAACAGCACCATGATCGCGCCGGCGTAGATGATGACCTGCACGGCCGCGAGGAAATGCGCCTCGAGCAAGACGTACAGGACCGCGAGGGTGAAGAAGTTGCCGACGAGAAGTAGCGCACCGTGCACGGGGTTCCGCGAGCGGATCATCAGCACCGCGCTCGTGACGGCGCCGAACGCCATCGGCCAGAACACGTACGGTTCCATTCCCCCCACCGTCTCCGATCCGTCAGTGGTGTTGCGTGTGCGAAGACTCTTCTTCCTGCTCGGCTCGTGCGACCGACGTGAGCACCGGCGTTCCCGCGTAGCCGCCGTAGTACTGCTGGCCGCGCGCCGCGACCTCATCGTCCGTGTGGGGCAGCGGCTTCGCGCCCTCCGGCAACGGCGACAGCAGCATCTCCTTCGTGAAGATCAGCTCCTCGCGTGAATCGTCGGCAAGCTCGTACTCGTTCGACATCGTCAGCGCGCGCGTCGGGCAGGCCTCGATGCAGAGGCCGCAGAAGATGCAGCGCAAGTAGTTGATCTGGTAGTCGGTCGCGTACCTCTCGCCCGGCGAGAACCGCGCGTCGGGCGTGTTCTCGGCGCCTTGGACGTAGATCGCGTCCGCCGGGCAGGCCCACGCGCAGAGTTCGCAGCCGATGCATTTCTCCAAGCCGTCGGCGTAGCGGTTCAACACGTGGCGTCCGTGGAAGCGCGGCGCCGTCGCTTTCTTCTGCTCCGGGTATTGGGTCGTGACCTTCGGCTTCAGGATGTGCTTCGCCGTCACGGCCAGTCCCTTGATGAGCTCAAACACCGCCACGCAAGACACCTCCTCTCGCGCGCAAGGCGGCGAGGTTCTCCCGCGTCACCTTCGCGAGCGCGGTAACTCCCGCCAGGCCGAAGATCGGTCCGATCCAGGCGAGCAGCGTCCCCCGGTCGACCTCCTGGGGGAGCACCGCGAGCGCCGCCGTGATCATCACCCACGCGAGACCGGCGGGGATGAAGACCTTCCACCCGATCGCCATCAGCTTGTCGTACCGGAGCCGGGGGATCGTCGCGCGCACCCAGATGAAGAGGAAGATCAGCGCGCCCATCTTCCCCATGAACCAGACGACCGGCCAGATCGGCTCGATGAAGGGGAAGATCGGACCCCGCCATCCGCCGAGGAACAGCGTCACGGCGATCGCCGACGTCGTGATGACGTGCAGGTACTCGGCGAGAAAGAACATCGCGAACTTAATTCCGGAATACTCGGTGTGGTAGCCGGCGACGAGCTCCGTCTCGGCTTCGGGTAGATCGAACGGCGCGCGGTTCGTCTCCGCGATCCCGGCGAGCAGGAACAGCAGGAACGCCGGGAACTGCGGGAGGATGAACCAGCGCGGGATGATCCAGAAGTACGTTCCGGCTTGCGCGTCGACGATCCCTCGCGTCGACAGAGTGCCGGCCCATAGGCTGACCGCGACGGCCGCCAGCCCGAGCCCCATCTCGTACGAGATCATCTGCGCGGTCGACCGCACCGCGCCGAGGAGCGGGTAGGCGCTGCCGCTCGCCCACCCCGCGAGCACGACCCCGTACACCATCAGCGATCCCATCGCGAGGAAGAACAGGATCCCGACGTTGAGGTCGGCGAGCTGGAACGAGATCAGCCGGTCTCCGATGTGGAAGCCCTTCCCGAGCGGCACGACCGCGAACGCCATGAACGCGGGGACCATCGAGAAGAGCGGCGCCAGTGTGAAGACCGGTTCGTCGGCGGTCACCGGCCTCAAGTCTTCCTTGAAGAAGAGCTTCACGCCGTCGGCGAGGGACTGCAGCATGCCGAACGGACCGACGCGGTTGGGACCGTAGCGCTGCTGCATGAAGGCGACGATGCGGCGCTCGACCCAGATCGTCATCATGACGCTGACCAGCAGGAAGCCGAAGATCACGATGGTCTTGATCCCGATGATGGCGACGTCGAGCCAGTCCATCTAGATCCTCTCCACACTCACGAGCGTCACGGGCTCGCCGGCGTCGAGAAGAGCCAGCCCGCGGACGCCGAACTGGGTGGCCGGAACGAAGACGCAGCGGTCGGCCATCCTCGTCGTAACGCGCGCGGTCGCTTCGACGCGCCCGCACGCGCTCGTGACGCGCACGCGGTCGCCGCCGGCGATCCCGAGACGCTCGGAGTCGGACCGTCCGATCTCCACGAACGGCTCCTCGGCGGTCTCGAGCAACTCGGTCGCCCCGAGGAGCATCGTCCCGGCGTCGAGCAGCAGCGGATAGGTGAGGAGTGTGAACGGGCGATGTTCGTCGAGGCGGCGCATCGGCAACGGCGGCATCGCGAGCGGCGCGGGGTCCTCGACCGGCTTCTGGAGGGAATCCATCTCGCGGCGCAACTCCTCAAGGGTGCGGGGGAAGGCGACGCCGGCCTCGTTGGCGATCAGGCTGAGGATCTCCCAGTCGGGGCGGCTGACCCCCACGGGTGTGACGGCCGCGCCGAAGAGCTGCGGCCGCCCCTCCCAGTCGGTGAGCGTACCGTCGCGTTCGGCCGGGGCGGTGGCCGGCAGCAGCACGTTCGCACGGCGGCTGGAGGCCGTCATCAAGAGGTCGGTGGCGACGATGAACGGCGACCCGTCGACGCCGCGCGGGCCCAGCGTCGCGTCGCCGAAGTCGTCGGCGGGGTCGGCGCCGGCGAGGAAGAGCACGCCCAGCTCGCCGGGAGCTTCGAGGATCGCGCGGGCGTCGCGCCCGGTCGCGGACGGTATCGTGGCGCCCCAGGTCTGCTCCAGCTCCGCGCGCGCGGACGTGTCGTCGACGCGACGTCCGCCGGGAAGCAACGCCGGGTGGACGCCGGCCCACGCGCCTCCCCGCGCGCCGGCCTTGCGCGCGAGCCAGGCGAAGCGTGCCTCGATCGCGAGCGCGAGGTTCCAGGCGGCGGACAGTGCCCCCGGCGCTTGGGCGAGACGATCGCCGCACAGCACCACGGCGTCGGCACCGGCCGCGGCGAGGGCGTCGGCGATCGCCGCGATGTCCTCCGGGGACGCGTGCGACTGTTCGCGCAGCGCCGACGCGTTCGGCCCGGCCACCGCGTCGCGCATCTCCGCCGGCCATTCGCCGAGCCCGCGGACGATCAACTCGGCGGCGACGCCGAGCAGCACGCCGGCCTCCGTGCCCGGCGGGCACAGGATCGAGCGCGCGCCGCCGCGCCGCAGCGCCGTCGCGCGGCCGCCGATCTCGAATATCTGCGCGCCGTGGCCCAGCGCCGCCTTGCGCGCGCGCAGGAAGACGATCGGCGACTCCTGCTGAAGGTCAGAGCCCACGACGATGATCGCCTTGGCCCGTTCGAGATCCGTGTAGGTGGTTCCCGGCCCGCGGACCACGCGCGCGAGCAGCTCGTCTTCCTCGGACGATCCGGCACGCATCCTCTGATCGACGTCGTTCGTGCCGAGGACCGTGCGCGCGAAGCGCGACAGCGCGTACGCGTCCTCGTCGGCGAGGTGCCCGCCCGACAGCGCCGCCGTCCGCTGTCCCGCGCGGCGCGCCGCGTGGATCGTCTCGACCACGACGCGCAGCGCCTCGGCCCAGGAGACCGCGACGAACTCGCCCTCCTTGCGGATCATCGGCTCGGTGATTCGCTCGGGCCGCTGCACGTACCCGTGACCGAAGCGGCCCTTGTCGCACATCCAGACCTCGTTGACCTCCGCGTTGTCCGCGGCCAGCACGCGTACGATCTGGTCGCGACGGCTCTGGACGACGGTGTTGCAGCCCGAGGCGCACAGCGTGCAAACGCTCCGCTGCGTCGCCATGTCGAACGGCCTCGCCTTGAACCGGAACTTCGCACTGGTCAGCGCGCCGACCGGACAGATCTGGATCACATTGCCGCTGAAGACGCTCTCGTACGGCTCGTCCTCGAAGATCGCCACTTGCTCCAGCGCGCCGCGCTCGAAGAGCTCGATGAAAGGGTCGCCCGAGATCTCGTTCGCGAAGCGCGTGCAGCGGGCGCAGAGGACGCAGCGCTCGCGATCGAGATAGACCAGCGGCGAGATCGGCACCGGCTTCGCGAACCGGCGCTTCTCGTCGATGAAGCGGCTCCCGCCCGGCCCGTACGCGAGTGCCTGATCCTGCAGCGGGCACTCGCCGCCCTTGTCGCACATCGGGCAGTCGAGGGGGTGATTGATCAGCAACAGCTCGAGGACGCCCTCCTGCGCGTCCTTGGCCATCTCCGACGACCACTGCGTCTTCACGACCATGCCGTCGGCGACCGGCGTCGTGCAGGCGGTCAGAGGTTTGCGCTGTCCTTCGACCTCGACGAGACACTGCCGGCACGCGCCGAGCGGCGCGAGGTAGGGATGGTCGCAGAACCGCGGGATGTAGATGTCGCGGTGCTCGGCCGCGCGGATGATGAGCGTGCCGGCAGCGACGGTCACCTCTTTGCCGTCGATCGTCAGCGTGACCATCTTCTGCTCAGCGGCCAAACGGGCACCCCTTGTTCTTTATGTGGGCCATGTACTCGTCGCGCCAGAGCTTGACCGTCGAGGTGACCGGAGCGGTCGCGAAGTCGCCGAGGGCGCAGAACGAGCGGCCGCCGATGTTGCCGGCCACGTCGACCATGATGTCGAGGTCCTCCTCGCGGCCCGCGCCTTCCTCGAAGCGGTGGAGCGACTTCTCGATCCAGTAGGTCCCCTCGCGGCAGGGCGTGCATTTCCCGCACGACTCGTGCGCGTAGAAGCGCGTGTAACGCAGCGCCGCGCGGACCATGCACGCGTCTTCTGCGAAAACGATCATCGCGCCGGTCCCGAGCAGCGATCCGGCCGCCATGACCGATTCCCAGTCCATGTTCGTGTCGAGCTTGTCGGGACCGAAGAACGGCGTGGACGACGCGCCGCCGGGCGTGAACGCTTTCAGACTCTTGCCGTCCTTCACACCGCCGGCGAACCCCTCGATCAGGTCGCGCGCCGGCATCGAGAAGGGAACCTCGTAGTTGCCGGGCCGCTCGACGTCGCCGGAGACGCAGAAGATCTTCGTGCCGGGTGACTTCTCGGTCCCGAATCCGCGGAACCACTCCGGGCCGTTCATGATGATGTGCGGCACGCACGCGAACGTCTCGACGTTGTTCACCACCGTCGGCTTCGCGTACAGCCCGTGCGTGGCGGGGAACGGCGGGCGCAGGCGCGGCTGACCGCGGCGGCCCTCGAGAGACTCCAGGAGCGCGGTCTCCTCACCACAGATATACGCGCCGGCGCCGCGCTGGATGATGAAATCGAGGTCGAAGTCCGACCCGAGGATGTTCTTGCCGAGATAGCCCTTCTCGTACGCCTCGGCCGCCGCGCGCTCGAGCACGCGAGCCGCGTACGCGAACTCGCCGCGGACGTAGATGTACATCTCGTTGCAGCCGATCGCGTAGGCGCCGATCGCCATCCCCTCGATCAGCTGGTGCGGATCGCGCTCCATCAACTCCCGGTCTTTGAACGTCCCGGGCTCACCCTCGTCCGCGTTGCACACGATGTACGACGGACGCACGTCCTTGGGGATGAAGCTCCACTTCTGCCCGGTCGGGAAACCGGCGCCGCCGCGGCCGCGCAAGCCGGCGGCCTTGACGGTCTCGATGACCTCGTCCGGACTCATCGACAGCGCCTTGCTCAAACCTTGATACGCGCCGTTCTGCACCGCGTCGTCGAGCGAGTCGGCGGATCCGTACCGCGCGGTGATGACCTTCGTCTCCTGTAGGGTCGCCGTGTCGGGCGTCATCGCGGCGCCTCCACACCGGACATGCGGCGGTTGACCACGGCGAAGTCCTGCGGCGCCTCCCCCCGGGCGGCGGGCGGCGGGTCGCCGCCGTCGCGCAAGGTCCGCACGATCGACGCCATCTGCTCCGCGTCGATGCGCTCGTAGTTCTCGTAGTTCACGGAGACGACCGGCGCGCCGTCGCATGCGCATAGGCACTCGACCTCTTCGAGTGAGACCATGCCGTCGCCGGTCGTCCCGCCGCACGAGATTCCGCAGTCTTGTTCGAGGCGCGCCTTGATCTCGTTCGCACCGGCGAGCGTGCACGACGGCTGCGTGCAGATCGAGACCAGCCACTTCCCTTGCGGGTGACGCTTGAACATCGTGTAGAAGGTCGACACGGCGGCGACCTCGGCCCGCGTGAGCTCCAAGAGCCCGGCGATCTCCCCCATCGCTTCGCTCGAGACGTAGCCGTGCTCCGACTGCGCGAGGTAGAGGAGCGGCAGCAGCGCGCTGCGCGCGCGTCCCGCGGGGTACCGCGCGATGAGCTTCCGCGCCGCGGCGTGGAAGTTCGCGGACAGCGGTGCCGCCGGCTGCCCGTTGCGTTCGGTCATCGGTCCACGCCGCCCATCACGGGGTCGATGCTGGCGATGCCGGCGACGACGTCGGCGACGAGGCCGCCCTGCACGATCGTGGGAACGGACTGCAGGTTCACGAAGCTGGGGTCGCGGACGTGCACCCGCCAGGGCTTGGTGCCGCCGAGCGACACGACGTGGTACCCGAGCTCGCCGCGCGGCGACTCGATCGGCACGTAGACCTCGCCGGCCGGGACCTTGAAGCCCTCGGTGACGAGCTTGAAGTGGTGGATCAGAGCCTCCATCGACTCGCCCATGATCTTGCGGATGTAGTCGGGCGAGTTGCCGAGGCCGTCCGCTCCGAGCTGCAGTTGCGCCGGCCATGCGATCTTCGGGTCCTCGACCATGACGCGTCCGGAAGGCATCTGGTCGGCGGCCTGGCGGACGATCTTGATCGACTCCTTCATCTCCGCGATGCGCACGACGTAGCGCGCGAAGCAATCGCACGCGTCGTGCGTCGGCACGTCGAATTCGTAGCGCTCGTAGCCGGAGTAGGGCTCGAGCTTGCGGAGGTCGTGCGCGAGTCCCGTCGCCCGCAGCATCGGACCGGTCACCCCGAGGCCGATCGCCTGCTCGCGTGTTATCGGCGCGATGCCCTTGTTGCGATCGAGCCACACCGGGTTCTCCGACAGCAGGCTCTCGTAGTCGGCGAGCTGCTTCGGGAAGAAGTCGGTGAATTCGCGCACCTTGTCCAGCGCGCCGTCGGGCAGGTCCTGGATCAGTCCGCCGGGACGGATGTACGCGTGGTTCATCCGCAGCCCGGTGATCAGCTCGAATATGTCGAGGATCGTCTCGCGCTCGCGGAAGCCGTACAGCATCATCGACAGCGCGCCGAGCTCCATCCCGCCCGTCGCGAGCCACACGAGGTGCGACGAGATGCGGTTCAGCTCGGCGAGCATCACGCGGATCGCCTGCGCACGGGGCGGCGCCTCGATCCCGAGCAGCTTCTCAACCGCGAGGCAGTACGCGAGCTCGTTGTGGAACGGCGCGAGGTAGTCCATCCGGGTCACGAACGTGACGCCTTGCGTCCACGAGCGAACCTCGGTGTTCTTCTCGATCCCGGTGTGCAGGTAGCCGATCACGGGCGTGCAGGCCACGACGGTCTCGCCGTCGAGCTCCAGCACCAGACGCAGCACGCCGTGCGTCGAGGGATGCTGCGGCCCCATGTTGATGATCATGGTCTGGTCTTCGGGAGCGGCGACGACTTGATCCCAGTCTTGCCCGCCGAGGTGGAGCTCGCGGGTGCTCACGCGATCCTCCCCGGGTAGCCGGTTGTGGTCGTCGGCTGGCGGCGCACGTCGGGCGGCGGGACGGACGCGCCTTTGAACTCGACCTTGGTCCCACCGAGCGGATAGTCCTTGCGGTGCGGGAAGCCCTCCCAGTCGTCGGGCATCAGGATGCGGCGCAGATCGGGGTGCCCGGCGAACGTGATGCCGAAGAAGTCGTAGACCTCGCGCTCGTGCCAGTTCGCGGTCGGCCAGACGCCGCTGACCGTCGGAACGCGCTCGTCGCCGTCGGGGACGAACACGCGCAGCCGCAGTCGCGCACGCCGCGACAGCGAGGTGACGTGGTAGGCGACCAGGAAGCGGTCCTCGGGTGGGGCGACGCCCATGTAGTCGACCCCCGACAGGTCGGAGAGCATCTCGAAGCCTTCCTCGTCGCGGAGGTACGCGCATACCTCGGCGATGCGCTCGCGCCCCACGCGGACGGAGACCTCGTCGAACGCCTCCTCGGGCTCCGATATGTGATCGGGAAAACGTTCACGAAGTCCGGCGCAGACGCTGCTCAGCGTGTCGTTCACGACCGTCTACCTCTTGACCAGCGGCTCGGAGCGGATCTTCTCGTGGAGCTTCAGGATCGCGTCCATCAGCTGCTCCGGGCGCGGCGGGCACCCAGGCACGTACTCATCGACCGGAACGATCTGATCGACGCCCTGCACGATCGCGTAGTTGTTGAACATCCCGCCGCACGACGCGCAGGCGCCCATCGAGATGACCCACTTCGGCTCGGGCATCTGGTCGTAGATCTGGCGCAGGACGGGCGCCATCTTCTGCGACACGCGCCCGGCGACGATCATGAGGTCGGCCTGCCGCGGCGACGCGCGGAAAACCTCCATGCCGAAGCGCGCGAGGTCGTGGTGCGCGGCGCCGGTGGCCATCATCTCGATCGCGCAGCAGGCCAGGCCGAAGGTCGCCGGCCAGAGCGACCCGGTGCGCGCCCACTGCACGAACTTCTGGACGGAGGTGAGGAGGATGCCGCTGGGAAGCTTCTCTTCGATGCCCACTCAGGCACCGACCTTCTCTCGCTCGTACGGCGGTGGGGCGCCGACGCCGCGCTCGCCGGGACCGAGGAGCCGGTCGCGCATGATGCGGTGACGGACCATGCGGTCGAAGGCCCGCACCTCTTCCTCCCAGTCGAGGCCGCCGCGCTTCCAGATGTACACGTACGCGACGAGGAGCAGGCCGACGAAGACGCCCATCTCGGCGAGCCCGAAGAGACGCAGCTCTCGGAAGATGACGGCCCATGGATAGAAGAACACGATCTCGACGTCGAAGATGATGAACAGCATCGCGATCAGATAGAACTTCACGGGGAAGCGTTCGTTCGGGAGTCGCTCGGGCGTGATCCCACACTCGTACGGCGCGGACTTCGCGGCCGACGGCTTGCGCGGTCCCATCTTCGACGCGACGTAGACGGACGCCACGGCGAAGAGCGTGGACAGCCCGAACAGCATCACGATGGGCAGATAGTCAGAGAGCACGAGCCTCCCCCAGACTGACAGGCGATCCCGCGGCGGCCTCACGATAGGAACAGCGCGGATGCTCCTGCAAACCGCA
The DNA here is from genome assembly GCA_044866075.1 of Actinomycetota bacterium. Taxonomy (GTDB): domain Bacteria; phylum Actinomycetota; class AC-67; order AC-67; family AC-67; genus JBASRP01. The sequence goes on from JBIOTQ010000090.1 coordinate 28,647, forward strand.
GACGTTCACGAGCGCACCAACAAAACGTCGTACCGGGTGGGGAGGTGGAATCGAAGCCTCAACCCCGGACCGCCTTCCTCAATCCGGGCGCGATCCGTGCGAGGCCGTTGATGATGCGATCCGCGGCGTCGCCGTCGCGGGGATCGGTCAGGTTGCCGAGGATCCGGAACGCGAACCGCATCAAGGTCTGGTTCGGAAGCCCGTACTTTGTCAGGGCTCCCATCACGCTCGCGTGGCCGATCAGCCGGACGAAAACACGGCCCATGATGAAGTAGCCCTCGTAGGCGTCGCGGACCCGCTCGGGATACGCGCGCAGCGAACGCGGATCACCGCTGGTAAGGGCCTCGCCGGCGACCTCGGCCGCGATCTTGCCGGTCTCCATCGCGTAGGCGATCCCCTCGCCGTTGAAGGGGTTCACGACCCCCGCGGCGTCCCCGATCACCATCAGGCCGGGCCGCGCGAGCGGTGTCCGGTTGAAGCCCATCGGCAGCGGGCCCCCGCGCGGCTTCCCGATCCTGTTTTCGGGCGTGAACCCCCACACCGGGGGCATGCCGGCCAGCCACTCGTCGAGCAGGCGCCGGTAGTCCACCGTCTGGAAGTACGGGCTCGTCGAGAGCAAGCCGAGCCCGACATTCACCGTCCCGTCGGGCAGCGCGAAGATCCAGCCGTAGCCGGGCAGGAGATCGTCGCCACGCCAGAGCTCGAGGTAGCTCTCGAGGTACCGGAGCTCGTCCGCGCGCGGGCTACGGTAGTAGCCGCGCACGGCGACGCCCATCGGGCGGCCGGGGATGCGACGGCCGCCGAGTGACATCGCGAAGCGACTCGACGCGCCGTCGGCGGCGATCACGACCGGCGCGTCGACGCGCGCGCGATCGCCGGTGCGCGCGACCTCGACACCGGTGATCACGCCCGCCGCGTCGGTGACCGGCGCCTCGACGCTCGTCCCCTGCCAGATCGTCGCACCGGCGTCGCGCGCGTGATCGAGCACCAGCGAATCGAAGTCGAGGCGCGTCCGTACGAGGCCGTAGTGCGGCATCGAGTGCAGCTCGGGCCACGGAAGGTCGAGCACGACACCGGAGCCGACGATGCGCAAGCCGTCCGCGCGCGCCCACTCGGGCCCCTCTGTCTTGATCCCCATGTCGTCGAGACACTTGACGGCTCGGGGCGTCAGGCCGTCGCCGCAAACCTTCTCCCGCGGGAACGTCGCCTTGTCGACGACGAGGACGTTGCGTCCGGCGCGCGCCAGCCAGTACGCGGCCGTCGCCCCACCCGGACCGCCGCCCACGACGACGGCGTCGAACGAGGCGTCGCGCAAGGGCGGGCCGACCGATGTGGGCGTCGTCCGCTTGCGGCGGCGCGTGCTCCCCTTCGCGGTGGTTCCCGGCACCATCTCCCCGCTTGTGAAGGCTTTCACAAATCAGTCTACGTCCCGGTGGCGGCCGGAGACAACGCAGCTCAGCGCAGGGCGGCGATGACCGTGGAACCGAAGGTCTCGATCTGCTCCGCGGCCAGGTCGAACGGGGTGCCCGGCGGCGCGAGGATCACCGAGCAGAAGGTGTCGGCGAAGCCGAGCGAATCGATCTCGCGCAGGTGCGGCCCGAGCGTGTCGACGATCTGCTCGCGGCTGCCACAGAGTGCCCCGGACCGCGTCGCGTCCTCCCACTGCGCGGCGGTGTCGCGCGCGTTGGAGACATCCCGCCGTCCCATCCCCCAGAGCGCGTACGACCCGCGTACGTGCAGCAGACCATCGCGGATCCGCGCCCAGCCGTCGTTCGCGTCGGTTCCCATCCCGACCGGGATGAACATGCCGAACCGATACGGCCCGTCGATCCCGAGCCGCTCGCGGATCCCGAGCATCTCCTTCGCGCGTTCGACGCCGGACTCCGGCGACCCGGTCGACGGCGGGAAGTGACCGTCCGCCATGCGCGCCGCGCGCTCGAGCGCGAGCGGTGTGCCGCCGCCCAGCCAGATCGGGATCGGATGCGCCGGCGCGGGGCGGACGACGACGTCCTCGTAGGACAGATGCGTTCCTCGGAACGAGAAGTGCTCGCCGCTCCAGGCGAGCCGCAACACCTCGACGAATTCCTCCAGCCTCTTCCCACGACCCTTCGTCGGCACCCTGAACATCTGGTACTCGTGCGGCGCCCACCCGAGGCCGAGTCCCAGGTTCACGCGTCCTCCCGCGATGTTGTCGACGACCGCGGCGTCCTCGGCGATGCGCAGCGGGTTGTGGAACGGCGCGAGCATGACCGCCGTGCCGACCTCGAGACGTTCCGTCTTCGCGGCGACGGCCGATAGGAACGGAAGGAGCGATGGGTTGTAGCCGTCCTCGGCGCCGTGATGCTCGGCGAGCCAGAACGACGAGAAGCCGGCGCGTTCGGCGATGCGCGCGAGCTCGAGGGTGTCCGCGTACAGCTGCGCGTGGTCGCGCTTATCCCATGGCGGGATCTGAAGCGTGAACTGCCCGAGGCCGAACTTCACGCTACGCGCCGCTAGAGCCGCAGGAACGCGGCGGGCGTCTGGAAGGTACCGGTGTCGGTGACCGTGTATGTGATCAGGTAGTAGAGGCCCCACGCGATGATGCCGACGATCACGGCGAGGAGCCACGCCGGGACGCGGTTCTGCGCGATGCGGATGCCGCCGATCTCTTTCATCTTCTCGATGCGACGGAGGCGCGCCATCATCCCTCCTTGCACGTCAGGCGCAGGATGTACGCCGCAAGCGCTTGGAGCTCTTTCGTGGACAGGTAGCCGTACTTCGGCATGGTCGAGTGCTCGACCTCCGACTGCGGGCTCCGCAGATGGCGCACCTGCCAGTTGGGATCGTCCTCCCGGTCGCCGGCGCACGTGAGGTCCGGCCCGAGGCGCAGCATGCCGATCAGGTTCGGCGCCTCGTTCGCGTAATCGCCGGCTTCGGAGGGCCGGCCGGCGAGCCCCGAGTCGGAGAACGTGTTGCGCACGCCTTGGGTGTGACACGAGAAACACCCTTCGCGGATGTAGAGCGCGCGGCCTTGGATCGCGAGCTCGTCGAACCTGCGAGCCTTCCCGAGGGCTTCGGAACCGTTCGCCGGGTCGGTGATCGGGAGGACCACCGCGACGAAGAACGCGAGCCCGAGACAGAGGATCGTCCCGCCGGCCACGACGCCGGCGCCGACCGCGCCGCGCTCCGATCGGAAGCGGCTCATGCCGACGCTCCCACCGGTTCCGGCGTCGGCGCCTCGAACGGAAGCGTCTCCACCTCGGCGTCGACACCTGCCGTGCTCGTGCGCATCAGGTGCGCGACGAACACGAACAGACCGAACGCCACCAGCGCGCCGCCGCCGATCCGCAGGATGTAGAGCGGCCGCGTCGCGAGCGTCGTGATGAACCAGCGGTCGCCGACGGCGTTCACCTGAGACGATTGCACGCCGGCGATCGCCGTCTCGCCTTGCACCACACCGGCGACCGACGTCGCGACAACCACCGTCGCGAGTCCGATCACCTGGGTCCAGAGCTGGCGCGACGCCCAGGTCGCCGAGTAGAGCGCCCGCCCGATGATGCGCGGGAACTGGTGGTAGACGAGCGCGATCAGGAAGAAACCGAGGCCGCCCATCAACGCGTCGCGTGCGGCGATGTCCCACGCCGTGTGCCCGACGACGTTCTGAACCGAGCGCAACGATCCCACGGCGATCTGCGCCGTGCCGAGGACGAAGAACAGTGTGCCCGCGACGACGAACTTGAGCGCCGGTTCGGCGATCACGCGATCCCACGCGCCGCGCAGCGTTCCCCAGAAGTTCGCGAGCACACACAGGGCCGGGATCACCAGCCAGACGGCGAACGTAATCGCGGTCGTCTCGAGGTAGTCCTGCCCGGGACCTTCGATCGCCCAGATCTGGCCGATCCAAGGCGCGGCGAACACGAAGGACCAGAACCCGATCAGCGCCAGACGCTCCGAGTAGATCGGCCGTCCCGCCGCCTTCGGTAGGACGTAATACGCGGTGCCGATCCCCATCATCGTGATGCCGGCGAGGGTTCCTGCGATCGCGAACCCGGCGACGATCTGCTGATCGACGCCGACGTACCACGGTGCCGCGAGGTTCCCGAACGCGTACGTCGCCGGCAGGACGATCACGGCGGCGAGGAAGTACCAGAGCGACGGCGCCAGATCCTTCTCCTTGCGCCGCGCGATCGTCGCGACGACGTTCTGCAGGACCATCAGCATCACGTTCAGCAACAGGATGTCGATCGGCCACCACAGCTCGAGACCGTTGATGCCTTGCGTCCGTCCGACCAGCAACAACACGACGCCGGCCAGCACGACCTGGTCGAGCAGGACGACCGTCTGCGCGCCGATGCGCTCGCTCCAGAGCTTCGTCCCGGTGAGACGCGGAACGATCGCGAATATGGCGCCGGTGAAGCCGGTGAACAGCACACCCCACGTCAGCACCGCGGTCTCCGCGCCGGCGAGCCGACCGAAGCTCATCCACGGGAACTGCGCGAGCAGCTTCGGGAACACGAGCTTCACCGCGAGGAGGAGCGCCAGCAAAAGCGCCACCGCGAACCAGATGATCGACGAGATGATCGCGTACTTCGCCGCCGAATCCGGCTTCGTCGGCAACATCTTGGGAAACCGCGCCAAGATCGGCTCCACGTACTTGTTGCGCAGCGCCTCGACCTTCGCGCGCATCTCGGCCCGCCGCGCGCGGATCGCCTCGCCGACCGAGGGGTGACGAACGCCCGTCTTCGGCGGCATCCTCTACTCCCCCACGAGCCCCGTCATCGACGCGTCGCGATCACACGCCGGCGTAGGAGTGCAGGCCGACGATCCACAGGTTCACCACGTAGTACGTGACCCACAGGGAGATGAAGCCGGCGCCGGCGACGAAAGCGGCCTTGCGTCCGCGCCATCCCGCCGTCGCGCGCGCGTGCAGGTACCCGGCGTAGATCGTCCACGTGATGAACGCCCACGTCTCCTTCGGGTCCCATCCCCAGTAGCGTCCCCACGCCTTCGAGGCCCAGATCGCGCCGGCGATCACGGCGAAGGTCCAGATCGGGAACGCGATCGCGTGCGTGCGGAACGCGAGCGTGTCGAGCTTCTCGGCGGTGGGGAGCCGCGCCCAGAACCCGCCGAGCGCGCTCTCGCGTTTCGTCGGCTCGGCTTCCGATCCGACGTAGTCTGCGGGGAAGCCCTCTTTCTCGTGCACGCCCGGTCCGGCGTACGCGGCGCCGACCGTGCTACCGCCGAACGGGGCGCTCTGCGCGCGACGTTCAACCCGGTCCTTCAACAGGTAGAGCACCGTGAAGATGAACGCGATCGAGAACGTGGCCGACGCCGTGATCGCCGCGATCACATGGACCTTCAGCCACCACGAGTTCAGCGCCGGCACGAGCGGTCCGGCCGGCGCGTACAGCTTGCGGCCGAACGCCAGCGTGACGAGCGCGAGCGCCATCGTGAACCCGCCGAGCTCACGAAGGTGCAACCGCCCGTAGACGAAGATGAGGTACCCGGCGACGACGAGCAACGCGATCATCGACGAGTACTCGTACATGTTGCCCCACGGCACCCGTCCGGCTGCGAGGCCGCGCGTCGAGATCGACGCTGCGTGCGTCACCGCGCCCGCCGCAGCCAGGACGGTCGCGATCGTCGACGCGCCCTTACGCCGGTACGCGAAGGCCACGACGTATCCGGCCATCGACAGCGCGTAGATGACGAGCGCGACCCAGAAAAGGGTGTCGGATGTGCTCGCGAGACCGGAGTTAGTCATCGCGCGTCTCGCTCCGTGCCAGGTCCCGGCCGAGGTTCCGCACGATCTGTTTGAACTCCTCTTCGAATGCGCCTTTGCGCTGGAGGGCCTGGCCGGCCACCTCGACGCGCGATCCCGCGACGTCGGGAACTGCGCGGACCCAGACCCGCCGGCGCGAACTATACAGGGCGGGAATCAGGCCCACCAAGATGAGCACCGCCGCAGCCAGCATGAATGGCGTTCCCGGATCCGCGGCGACGAGGAGCACGGAGAATTGCCGGAGATCGGGGAACGACACAGTGATACCGTCGCCGATGTCGACGGTGCCGCCAAGCGGCACCCCACCCGGCTCCCCCTGAGCCAACGCTGTTTTGTCGAGGGCGTAAACGGACTGAGCGCGATCGAGACCCAGATCTCCTCGATATGGGGCGAAGAAGAGCACCGGATGTCTTGGAAGCGGCGAGCGGTTGAAGGGCTCTGAGTTCTCCGTTGTGTCGAGATCCTGGAAGAAGTACAGCTCAAGGCCGAGCTGACTCGGCTTGGTCTGCGGCACCTTGACGACCCCGATGCGGAAATCTCCGCGTCTTTCCGGGAGCGTGATCACCGGCGCGTCCGAGAGCACCTTCCCGTTCTGCGCTACGACAACCCGTGGGGCCCATCCCCAGTCGGCCTGGAACACGCTGACGCCGCGGTAGACCAGCGGCTCGTTCACACGTATGCGCGTCCGACGTACGAGGCGGTCATCGTCGTACAGTCGCACGTGGGAGACGAAGTCCTTCGGAAGGAAGTCCGGGCGATAGCTCACCGCGAAGTCGTCGAGTTGGACGGAAAAGCCGCGGTGCCGGTCACCGAAGAACCGTCCCTCATGGAGGTTGTCGTACGACACATTCGTGTCGGTAAAGCGATCGCCTTCGACGACGGCGACCTGTCCCGTGAAGCCGAATCCTTTCCCCAGCACGATCCCGACCAGCAGGATCAGGAACGCTGTGTGGAAGATGATCGAGCCCGCTTCGCGCAGGTGGCCTTTCTCGGCGGCGATCGTGCCGTCCGCGCGCACGGTCCGGAACCGTCCGCGCCGCAGCACCCGGTCGGCCTCGGCAAGCACGGCATCGGGCGGCTCGTCGACGAGGTTCGCGTGGTACTGCGGAAACCCGTCGAGGGGACCGCCGGTACGCGGCCGGGAGCGGATCTGCCGGAAAAGCGCGCGGTAGCGCGGCACGATGCAACCGACGACGCTCACGAGCAGAAGGATGTAGATCGCCGTGAACCACCACGAGCCAAACACGTCGAAGAGACCGAACTTCTCCGCAAGAGGAACCCAGGACGAATGCGCGCGGATCCATTCCTGGACCCGGAGCTCGTTCGCCGGACGCTGCGGGATCAGCGAGCCGACGGACGCACCGGCCGCGAGGATGAACAGCAGGATCAGCGCGGTCCGCATCGTTCGCAGACGTCGCCAGCCCTCCTTCGCTATGCGCCAGGGCGTGATCCGCTGGCGCGGCGGCGGCGGCGCGGCGGGCGGGGCGGCCTCGGCGGTCTGCATGGCTAGATCGGCGGCGTGAACCGGACGAGCCACCGTCGGACCGGACTGAGGATCGTGTTCCAGTAGTCGGTGACCAGAAGGATCCCGATCGAGAGCAGAAACGTCCCACCGATGAAGACGAGCGTTCGCATGTGCCGCCGCAACCACGCGATCGCGCGAGCGGCGCGGCTGAACGCGATACCGCCGAGCACGAACCAGATGCCGTGACCAAGCGAGAAAGCCAGCAGCAGGATCGCGCCGCGCAGCCCCGATCCCTGCGTCCCGGCGATGACGAAGACCGTCGCAAGCCCCGGCCCAACGCATGGCGTCCACCCGATGGCGAACGCCGCCCCGAGCGGGAACGCACCCGCCACGCCCGCTCTCGGCCGAGCATCGAGACGTCGCTCCATCCCCATGACACGCGCGAACGCGAGCCCGACGCGCGCGGGAGGTGCACGGAGTCCGCCCTCATCGCGCCAGCGCTGGAGCGTGCGGACGGTCAGCGTCGAAAGAAACGCGAGCCCCATGAGGATGACGAAAACACCAGCGATCCGGGTCACGACCGAGAAGTGATCGAGCACGAACCCGAAGCTGTCCACGGCACTGGCCGTTGCGTAGCCGAGCAAGGTGAAGACGGCGGCGAAGCCGAGCACGAACAAGATCGTTCCGAGGACGACGCGGCTACGGTGCTCGCCGCTTTCCAGTTCCTCCCCACTGACACCGGACACATATGACAGATAGCCGGGCAGAACCGGGAGGACGCACGGCGAGAAGAACGAGACCATCCCGACGACGAAAGCGACGAGGATGCCCGCCGGCCCGGCGATCGCTCCTTCCACGCCGCTCGTTTGCGCGAGGACGACCGTCAACGCGCGAGCTCCGCGTCGAGCGCCTTGCGGAGATCTCGCTCGCGGGTGGCGCCGGTGACGCGGGCGGCGATCCGTCCGCTCCGGTCCAGCACGTACGTCGTCGGTATAAAGAGGACGCGGAACTTGTACGCGATGGACGCATCCTGATTCACGACCGATGGATAGGTGACCCCGAACTCGTCGAGGTACGCGCCGGCGTCTACGCGAGTGTCCCGGATGTTTATGCCGAGGAAGTGCACACCCTTGGACGCGTACTCCTTGTTGAGCTTCTCAAGACCAGCCTGTTCTATTCGGCAGGGTCCGCACCACGAAGCCCAGAAATTCACGACGGTCACGGCGCCCTTGAGATCTGCGCTGGCGATCCTCACACCGGTGCGGAGGTTGGGCCCGCTCCAGGCCTTCGGGAGACGTCGATCTCCGACCTCGTAGGTCGTCAAGCTGTAGCCAGTGGCGGCCTTGATCCTCTGGCCGGCCGTCTCGGCGCCCGCCTTTCCGCCGCACGCGGACGCAAGCAACGCGAGGCCGAGGGCGAGGCCAAGAGTGAGGATGGGGATGCGGCGTCGGTTCATGGCGGGGACGGTCGCGAGTCTAGCAGCGGGTTCGCGCAGGTCGCCCGGCCGGCCGGACGGGCGCGGTGCCCGGTGATGCGGGAAAATCTCGACCGTGAGCCGCGCTCGGTGGACCGCCGTAGTGGCCCTATCCCTCGCGCTGGTGAGCGCATGCTCCGGTGGGGCTCCCGGGGCCGCGCGAGCCCGGTGCCCCAAACCCAGCGGACTCATCAGCATCGGCGAACCCATCCCCGCCTCATGCGAGCTCGAGCGGTTCGAAGGCGGCTTCTTACGCCTAGGGGATCTGCAAGGGAAGCCAGCCGTCATCAACTTCTGGGCGACGTGGTGCACCTTCTGCATCGAAGAGATGCCGGCGATCGAGGCCGCATCCCTTCCTCTTCGGAACCGCGTCGCGATCGTCGGCGCCGACCTGCTGGGCGTCGACGGCGAGACCCGCAGCGCTGCACAGAGATTCGCGAAGAAGACCGGCGTGACCTACGACCTCGTCTACGACCGAGGCGGCGTCCTCTTCGGCAACTTCTCAGGCCAGCTCCTGCTGCCGGTCACGATCTTCGTGAAGGCGAATGGGATCGTCGCGTATCGCCAGTTCGGCCCTCTCACCGAGAACACGTTGACGGGGTTGATCGCGAAGCACCTGGGCGTCCGTTGAGCGCGATCACCCGGCTCCAGAGGCGCCTCCACTACGTTCGATCGTGAAGGTGCCACTGTTGCGCCGCTCTCAGCGCCAGGAGATAATCGGATGGCTCGATGAGCTTTTATTTTCGGGCTGCTTGTGAACGAGTTCACAAGCACGCGGAGCGGGCATCCGTGCAGCACATGAGGTATGAGTACGTTTTGGAGATGGGCTCTCGGCGGGTCGTATAATCCGCCCGCCGTCGCGAAGGAGGACGCGGGACGTTGACCGCCCCAAGTCTCGGTCTGGTCTTCAATAACGTCTCCCCTTTCTGGCTTCTCCTCGAGGGCCTCTACTTCGTCGGCGCGATCGTCCTTCTCGCCGCCGCGTATCGGGCGAAGAGCGAGTGGGTGCGTGCCTCGCTGGGCGCCCTGGCGCTGGCGATCCTCGCCTGGCACATCCTCGCGGTGCTGCCGTCGTGGTGGCTGTACTACGCGGACGGCGTCCTCGGGTGGGGCGGGAACGGCTGCACGAAGCTCGACGCGGTGTGCTTCAAGCAGATCGCGAAAGATCTCGTTGTCGTTACCGAGAACGCGGTGGGACTCGGCGCCTTCGTGGTCGGTATCCTGATGTTTCAGAGGAAGTTCCCGAAGCAGCTCGCCGCGGGCGAGCCCAAGCGTGAAATGACGGGTGGATACAAGTGAGCGCGACCTCTAACAAGCCGCCGTTCTACGACGACTACGAGCTGAAGGTCGTCGATCCGAACTGGCTGCAAGAACGGGTGAAGCCGAAGCGGCACATCGGCCTCGACCCGGACCTCTGCATCCTCTGCCGCGCCTGCGAGGACGTCTGCCCGTGGGACTGCATCTACATGCTTTCGCCGAACATCGTCGAAGAGGCCGAAGGCGAGAATCTCGAAGAGGCAGCCAAGTCGGCGGAAGCGATATTCGTCATCGACGACAACGAGTGCACGCGCTGCGCCATCTGCGTCGAACGATGCCCCTCGGACGCCCTGTTCTTCATCCGAGTCGGCGACGTCAAGGGCCACGCGGCGGCGGCGAACGAGTAGCGGGAGGGACGGGGGCGTGGCGGATACCGAAAAGCCTCTCCTGAGCGAACAGCTCGAGATCCTGCGCGACAAGGTGCAGGACTCACAGGTCTGGAAGTCGATCTTCCGCCCCGGCTCGTATCTGCGGAAGGGCTACAAATCGACGACGCGCGACCGCGCGCTCGCGACGATGAACAACCTCCTGTACCACCTCCACCCGACGAAGGTGAAACGGCACGGCCTGAAGCTGACCTACACCTTCTGTTTGGGCGGTCTCTCGTTCTTCCTCTTCGTGCTGCTGACGATCACAGGCATCTACTTGATGTTCTTCTACCGGCCGGCGGCGGAGGTCACCGCGCAGCTCGCGTACAAGGACATGCAGGACCTGTCGCAGGCGATCACGTTCGGGCAGCTAACGAGGAACCTGCACCGGTGGGCGGCGCACTTGATGGTGTTGACCGTCTTCCTGCACATGTGCCGCGTCTTCTACCACGGCGCCTACAAGCCGCCGCGCGAGTTCAACTGGGTTATCGGGGTCAACCTGCTGGTGATCACGCTGCTGCTCTCGTTCACCGGCTACCTGCTGCCGTGGGATCAGCTCGCCGTCTGGGCCGTGACCGTGGGCACGAACATGATGGGCTACACGCCGGTGTTCGGGAAACAGGTGAAGTTCGTCTTAGTCGGCGGTGGGGAGGTCGGTCCTCCCACGCTCATCCGATGGTACGTCCTGCACGTGCTGGCATTGCCGTTCGTGATCGTGATCCTGATGAGCGTGCACTTCTGGCGGATCCGTAAAGACGGCGGGATATCGGGGCCTCTGTAGCGAGGAAAGACGATGGCTGAAGAGGGCATCGATCAAGAGGTATTCGACCGCGAGATAGCGGCCGGGAAGCCCGAGCGCGTAGCGCGCGCCCTTGCGAAGTCGGCGTTCATTCGTAAGCAGAAGGCGGCCTCCGCACCGGCCGCTCCCTCACCCGCGGCGGCCCCGGCTCCGGAAGCA
>JBIOTQ010000091.1:0-6532 GCA_044866075.1 Actinomycetota bacterium
GCTCCTGGCGCGCGAGTCCGTCCAGGCGGTCTACGCACCGCCCAACGGAGCCGACCCGGACGCGGTGGCGCTTCTGGCGCGATCGGCGCGCGCGACGGTGAGCGGCCTGCTCTCCCGGCGGACCCGCGCGCTGACCGCCCTCGGGTGGGCCTGGTGGCGAACCGATCCATCCGGCCGGCGCCGGATGAGGGCCGGGCGGCGCTTCTAAGCGGAGCTGCGGCGCCGCGAGCGCCTGGGAGAGGTCTCCAGTTCCAGTTCGTGCTCCACGGTCCGGAGGGTCCGCACGAACTGCTCACGGTCGCGCAGGAATTCGTTCACACCGCTGCCGACCTCGCCGGCGATGCGGTCGATGGCGATGAAGAAGGCCATCTGACCCTGGCGGAGCATGTCGAGGATCTCGCCCTCGTCCCGCGCGACCTTGAAGATGCTCTTCCCGTCCGTGATGAGCTTCACACTCGACAGGTGTTCGTCGAGATGCGCGTTGTCCCGGAGGTATTGGTACGCCCGCCGGACCCGCTGCAGCGACATCCCGCCGTCGAGGAGTGACTTCACGACCTTCAACGCGATCAGATCGCGGAAGGAATAGAGGCGCCGCACGCCGGGACGACCGCCGGTCGCTTGGACGCCCGGCTTCACGAGTCCGATCTTGTCCCAGTAGCGGAGCTGATTCCCGGTGGTGCCCGTGAAACGAGACGCCTGGAGGGCGGTGAATCCATCCATCGAGTGCGACTCCGTACGCGCTGAAGTGACGTGTCTTAGGGGGGAAGGTGTTGCGAATGCTCTTTTCTAAATCACGGCGCCTCGCGAGGCAAGACGTGGCGAGAGATTACTTCGGAAAAGCCGACGTCGCGCAAAAAAAATCGCGCGTTGCGCGCGCGATCAACGGCAGGATTTTCGCTTACGTAGAGTCACCACGCTCGTAGCGCTTGCGCCAGCGTTCTTCCATCCGGCCGAACCAACCCTGGCGCCGGGCCGTTTCTGAAGGACGTTCGCGGCTCACTTGCTTGATACCGGAAGCGATCAGAGCCGCCGACGCGACCATCACGGCGAACGCACCGATGCCGAGGAGGATTAGTACGTTGCCGCCGAGCAAAAGTCCTGCGATGAGAAGACCGAAGCCCACCACGAACAACGCCACGGCGCGCTTCACGCGTTTCAGCGCGGCGCCCTGCGGTCCTCCGGAGGCGACCTCGCGCGCGAACTTGGGATCGTCTGCGACGAGACGACGCTCGATCTCTTCCAGGATCCGCTGTTCGTGCTCGGAGAGTGGCATCCGGTACCTCAGAAGGCCGCTGAAGTCACCGCTGGCTGCGTCCTTCGATTATAGGGTCGGTTTTCCAGGCCGGACAAGGCATCTCATTTCGCCGTGAAGCGCGGATCCCGTTTCTCGAAACGCGCGACAACGGCCTCTCGGAAATCATCGGACGCCAGGAGCCTCCGGTTGATCATCGCTTCGCGTTCGAGACCGGACGGCACCGGGGCGTCGAAGGCCGCCGCGGCGAGTCTCTTCGCGGCCGACAACGCGAGTGGCGGTCCGGCGGCGAGGTCGCGCGCCCAACCCATCGCTTCCTCTCTTACCCGTTCTGCGGGAACAACGCGGTTGACGAGCCCCCAGGCGAGGGCCTCCGCCGCTCCGACTTTGCGCCCCGTCAGGATCAGCTCCTTCGCGCGCCCGAGACCGATCAGGCGCGGGAGGCGCTGCGTGCCGCCGAGGTCCGGGATGATCCCCCAGCGGATCTCGTACACAGCGAGCTCGGCGTCGTCGGAAGCGACGCGCAGATCGCACGCCGCAGCGAGCTGGATCCCGCCGCCCAGGGCCAAGCCCCTGACGGCCGCGATCGTGGGGACGCCGATCGTCTCGTAAAGGGTGAAGCACTCCTGCAACGCGGCGATGTCCAGGGTCAGAGGGCTCCCGCCGCCGATCCCGGACGCGAACAAGGAGGTGTCGAGGCCGCTCGAGAACGCGCGGCCCTCCCCGGTCAGCACCAGCGCGCGGACCGCCGGATCCTCCCCCGCGCGGCGGGCAGCGTCCCGGAGCCCCTCGAAGACATCTCGGTCCATGGCGTTGAGCACGTCGGGCCTGTTGATCGTGACGATAGCCACGCCGTCGTCGACCTCGTAGCGGACCTTCGTCATCGGGGCCTCCCTCATTCCGGGTTCGCGGGATCGTCGCCGCGCCGTGGAGGCGGCGACGCTCGCCGGCGATCGGCGAGGGCCGCGCGGTCGACCGCGTCGCCTCCGAACCGCCGCCGTAGCGTATCCATCGCTCGGTCGGCCGTCCGCCAGCGGTCGGGGCGTTCGCCCAGGCGCAGCTGCTCGGACGGCTCACCGCCGGCGAGACCGGACGCGGCGACGCCGAGCAGCCGGATGCGTGGGCGCACGAGGCCCAGCCGGTCGTACAGATCGCGCGTGGTGTCGGCGAGGTCGGCCGCCGCGTCCGTCGGCGCGGCCAGCGTGCGGGCGCGCGTGATTGTGCGGAAGTTGGCGAATCGAACCTTGAGCGTCACCGTGCGCGCGACGAGCCTCGCCTCGCGCAAGCGGCCGGCGACGCGCTCGGCCAGCCGCAGGAGCTCGCGTCGCACGTCGGCGGTCGCGTCGAGGTCGCGATCGAAGGTCTCCTCCGCGGAGACCTGCTTCGCCGGCTCGTGCGGGACGACCGATCGTTCGTCGACGCCGCGCGCGAGCCCGAGGAGGTGGGTCGCGGCACCGGGCCCGAGCGCGCGTGCGAGCATGCCGTCGGGAAGCGTGAGGAGGTCGCCGGTCGTCCGCACACCGAGGCGATCGAGAGCCGACGCGGTCTGCTCCCCGACGCCCCACAGCTCTTCGACCGGCAGGGGTTCGAGGAACGCGCGGACCGCGTCCGCGCGGACGATCAGAACGCCGTCGGGCTTGGCGCGCGCGCTCGCGAGCTTCGCGAGGAACTTGTTCGGCGCCACACCGACCGAGCACGAGAGCGATCGCTCGGACCGTACACGTTCGCGGATGCGATCCGCGATCTCCGCGGGTTCGCCGAACAGCCGCCGCGCGCCGGTCACATCGAGGAACGCTTCGTCTAAAGACAGCGGTTCGACGAGGGGCGTGAAGGATCCGAGGATCGCCATGATCCGATCGGACTCCGCCTGGTACCGGTTGAAGTTCGGGGGAACGAACACGATGTCCGGGCAGAGCCGGCGCGCTCGGACGCTCGGCATCGCCGACCGGACGCCGAACGAACGCGCCTCGTACGAGGCGCTCATGACGACGCCGCGGGGGCCGGCGCCCCCCACGGCGACGGGCTTGCCGGCGAGGGTCGGATCGTCACGCGCCTCGACCGACGCGTAGAACGCGTCCATGTCGACGTGGAGGATCGGCTCGTCGGGTGGCATGTCCTCGGAGCGCTCTCGCACGTCTCCCCTGTTCGTCAGGCCCCGGCCGAGCCGGAGCTCGCGTGCCACAGCTTCCGCGGCGCGTCGGCGGCCGGCGCGTGCGCCGGGAGCGGGCGGACCTCTGCCCCACGGCGCGGCGCTGCCGGTTGCAGCGCTCTCCTCTTCTGACGTGCCGCCCGGCGACGCTGGCGCTCGTACGCTTCGATCTCCTCGACCCCCTCGGTCCACATCGCGCGTGCGTCGAGCGTACCTTCCCGCTCGGCGCGCGCCAGGGTCGCGAGGTCCCACGCCCGCTCGCAGTTGATCGAGACGCCGCGGGCGCCGGACTTGTGCAGCGTCCCACGCGCGACGATCAGCCAGGAGTGGAAGACCGTCCAGGCGCAGTGTTCCTGCACACTTTCGAACACGGTCACGTCGACGAGTCCCGACGCGTCGTCGAGCGTGAGGAAGATGATCCGTTGCCCCGACCGGACGGCCGGGGTCTGCGACGCGACCTTCACCCCGGCAACCATCACACGCTCCCCCTGCCGCCGCGTGCGCAGGTCGGCGGCGCGCGTCACGCCGAGGCGGTCGAAGATGCGGTCGTAGAACGACACGACGTGCCGGGAGACGTCCAGGCCCGTCACCTCGAGCTCGGCGCGCACGCGCTCGGCGTCGTTGTACGGACGGAGACCCCAGTCGACCGGCGCTTCGTCGACGGCGAGCGCAACCTGCGCCGACTCCGATTTGGGCGCGTGCTTCTCCCACAGGTCTTGCACCTTCAACCGGAGGTCGCGCCGGCCGCCGAACTCGTCGAGCGCTCCGACATGGATCAGGTTCTCGACGGTCGGGCGGCTGAGGGACGTGCGGCGGCACAGGTCGACGAGGCCCGCGAACGGCTTCTCGCCGCGAGCGGCGAGGATCGAATCGATCTCCGCCGCCGATATCCCATCGACGTGCAGGAACCCGATCCGAACGCCGAAACCATCTCGTGGAACGGGCTCGATCGTGTATTCGCGGTCGCTCGCGTTCACGTCCAGGGGAAGGATCGGGATGCCTTCGTGGCGGGCGTCGTCGAGGATCGCGCGGCGCGGGTACATGCCGGGCTCGTGCGTCAGGACGCCGGCGTAGAACGCCGCCGGGTGGTTCGCCTTCAGCCACGCGGATTGGTAGGTCGGCACGGCAAACGCGGCGGCGTGCGCCTTGCAGAAACCGAAGGCGGCGAAGCTCGCCACCTCGTGCCAGATCGGGTCGATCTCGCGGGGCCGCCAGCCGCGCTCGATCCCGCGCTCGTAGAACCACTCCTTTATAGCCTCCAGCTTCTCCTCGTCCTCGAGCTCGCGGCGGACCTGGTCGGCGAAGCCGAGGTCGCATCCCGTGACGGCGGCGATGGCGAGCATCACCTGCTCGTGGAAGACGACGACGCCGAACGACTCCTGGAGGAAGTCGCGCAGCGCCGGGTGCGCGTAGAGCGGGTTGGCGAAGCCGTGGCGCCGGTTGAGGTAGGGGTTGATCATGTCGCTCCGCACGGGGCCCGGCCGGAAGAGCGAGATGTCGATGATCAGGTCGCGCCAGCGGGTCGGTTGGAACTTGCCGAGGAGCTCGCGCTGGCCGGGCGACTCGATCTGGAAGCAGCCGAGCGTGCGCGAGGCTCGGATCAGCTCGAAGGTCTTGTCGTCGTCGTGGGGGATGCGATCGAGCTCCAGCCTCTCCCCCGTCGTTCGCGCGACCTCGCGCACCGCGTGCGTCATCGTCGAGAGCATGCGGATCCCGATCACGTCAAGCTTCAGGAGGCCGAGCGCCTCGACGTCGTTCTTGTCGAACTGGACCATCCGGAAGGCGTTCGCGCTGCGTTCGAGCGGCGACCGCGTGACGATGTCGTGCGGCGTGATCAGGATCCCCGACGGGTGCAGCGCGAGGTGCCGCGGGAACGCGTCGAGCCGCTCCGCCACGCTGAAGAGGAGGTCGAGCTGGCCGCGCGCGAGCGTCGTGCGCTTCAGCTCCGGCAGGTGGCCGAGCGCCTCGCGGATCGCGCCGGCGTTCGTGTGCGGGAACGCTTTCGCGACGAGATCGACCTCGCCCTCGGGGTAACCGAGCGCTTTGCCCACCTCGCGGATCGCGCCGCGCGCGCGGTACGTGTCCACCATCGCCACGCACGCGACCTGCTCGTCGGAGAACCCCGCGAGGATGTCGGCGTAGACCTCCTCGCGGCGCGCGCTCTCGACGTCGAGGTCCACGTCGGGGAGCTCGTTGCGGTAGGGGTTGACGAAGCGCTCGAAGAGCAGGCGGTGCTCGATCGGATCGACCTCGCTCGTGCCGGTGAGGTAGCAGACGAGGCTCCCCGCCGCCGAGCCGCGGCACGCCACGCGGATTCCTTTCGCTTTGATCCGCTCGACGATGTCGGCGACGGTGAGGAAGTAGCCGGCGAAGCCTAGCTTCGCGATCATCGCCAGCTCGGCGTCGAGGCGATGACGCACCTCTTTCGTCGCCGTCAGACCGCGACGCGCGACGCCCTCCCAGCAGCGTCGCGCGAGGAGCGCGTTCGCGGAGACGCCACGGGGCAGCGGGTAGTGCGGCAGGTGGAGCTGGCCGAGGCCGATGTCGACCTCGCACGACTCGGCGATGCGCGCGGCGTTGCGGATCACGTCGGGGCGGCCGCGGAAGAGCGCCGCCATCTCGCGCGGCGTCTTCAGGAACGCTTCGGCGTTGGTGTCCTCGCGATGGTGGGCGGCGAGCGGCACCAGCTTGCGCATCGCGTCGAGCGTGTCGGCGAGGAACGCGTCGGCCGGCGCCAGGATGCGCGCGGCGTTGGTGGCGACGGGCGGGACGCGGCGCGCGTCGGCCAGGTGGAGCAGGCGTTGGACCTCGAGGCCCGAGCCGGGCTCGAGCCGGTTCCGCACCTCTATTGCGAGGTGTCGTCCGAAGACGGCGTGCCAGCGACGGAGTAGAGCGTCGGCATCGTCGAGGCGGCCGGCGACGGCGAGGCGGCCGACTTCGGACTCCGGACCGAGGAGCGCGTGCAGACCATCCGTGTGCTCGGCGAGATCCTCGAACGTCGCACATGGGTCGCCGCGCTCGCCGCGCATGTGCGCGGCGGTGAGGACACGGCAGAGGTTCGTATAGCCCTCCTGGGTGCGCGCGAGGAGCGTGATCACCTGACGTTCCTGTTTCACCGGGGGGCTATCCTT
>JBIOTQ010000092.1:0-8996 GCA_044866075.1 Actinomycetota bacterium
CCCCCCGCACATCAGGTCAGGCCGGACGTCGCCGGCGCCGCATGACGAGGGCGCCGGCGATCGCCGTCAGAGCCGCGATCGCCGCGGCAATGTAGATCCAGCGGCTGCTGCGCTCATCCGGCGCGGGAGGGCGCGCGATCGGAGACTCGGTCGGCGCCTGCACGGTGAGAGCGACAGGCGTCGTGCGGATGCGATCGATGCCGTCGTAGGCCTCGAGCGTGATCTCGTAGATCCCCGGCGCCAGATCCGGGGCTACGAAGGACATCGGGCCCGGCGACGCCGACGCGGTCGGCGCGACCGGCCCTGCGGGCGGTAACGGCGACGCGCTGCTCGGCCTCGGCGAGACCGAGGCCGCCGCGTGCACCAACGTCAAGGTGTTGGGACCGGCGATCTGCGAGACCTCCGGCGTACGCACGACCTCCGTCCCCTCGCGCTTGACCGACATCGTCACGATTGCGGTGCCCGACAGCGTGTACGAAACGGCGATCGGTGCGGCCTGCGGCACCGTCAAAGGACCGGCGGTGTCGATCGTCGCGGTCAAGACCGGCGTCAGCGATGGTCCGACCCCGCGCCGCACATCGAGGACGTCGCCGCCGCGCACTTCGAACCGATCACTGGGAGCCAGCGTACTGCCGGTCGCCGTCGCCGCCGTCGCGGAGCCCTCCACGCCGATCCGCACGAGCGTCGCGTCCTCCGCCACGAGCACGCGGATCGCTCCGGGCTCTTTCACCGTGCGCGGACGCAGCCCGGCGTAGAAGTACGCGAGGATGTCGGCCGCTCTGCGCCCCCGCTCCGCCAGCGATTTCGCGCCGTACTGCGACATCCCGACGCCGTGCCCCCAGCCGCGCCCGCTCAAGACGACACCGTTGGCCGACGTCGCGAGGGAGAAGTCGATCGAGGGAACCGTCTGCGGCAGTTTCGACCCGGACGCGGTCTGTGTCGGGTATCGATCGGGGAACACGCACGGGGCTTGATCGTTGAGATCGAACCGGAACGACGTCTTCTTCAGCGTGGCGCTGCGTCCGTCTCCGGAGACGCGCACGTCGGAACCGGAGACCCGCACCGACGCGATCGCCGTGCCCGCAGGCCAGTCGTTCGATGCGCGCAGGATCGGGGCCAGGTCGCCGAACGGGACGCGAACCGACCAGCGCGCCAGAGGCGAGTCGTCGTCCTGCCCGTCCACACTAGAGAGGTACGGGAGCGGGGTGCCGCCGGGGAACGACCGCCGTGTCCGGCCCGGCGATGTCGAGTGATAGAAGGCCTGGATCGCCCGGTCGCGGTAGAGAAGCACCCGGCCCCGCGTCTCGGTCACCGCCTTGATCCACGCGTCGCCGAAAGCGCCCTGCTCGATACGCAAGCCTCCGTAGACCTGGCACTGATCGGTCGAGCAGATGTCGTAGCCGAGCGTCGCCGCGCTCGCGCGAGGATGCTCGAGCTGGTACAGGGCGTAGGAGCGCGCGGCGATCACTTGCGCCTTGAGCGTCTCGATCGGCCACGAGCGCGGGACCTCCGCGAGGCCGCGCAGGTACTCGTCGAAAGTGAGGTGGTCTATCAGAGCGACGCGACCGTCGGGTTGGCGCACGATCTCGAGCCGTCCCCGGTACCGGGCGCGCAGGTCCTTCTTGCGCTTCGCCTCGCACGTCACGTTCCTGTTCGGGTACACCGCTTGCACCCGGAAGGTCGACGAACCCGACGGCGTCAGGATGAGCCGCTCGGCCGTCTCCTGGGAGCGCGCGGGACGGGACGCGCCCGGAACGACGATCAGAGCGACGGCGAGAAGGGCCGGAATGAGCCCGCGAGCGACGGCGCGCGGCATCGCGCCAAAGGGTAGCGGAGGAGACCGGAGGTCGCGACGACTTAGACGGTTGCTTCCGGAGCGGGCGCCGTGGTCTGCGTTGTCGACTCGGTGTTCGTCTGCGACTTCGACTCGGTCTCGGCCTTGGTCTTCGACTCGGTGTCGGTCTTAGTCCTCGACTCGGTCTCGGTCGTTTCTTCCGTCGCGACGTCGACGATCTCTTGCACCTGCTCGGCGGCCTTCTTCGCTTGCTCGCGCACGCTCGCCGGGACGTTCGGGTTTTCGAGGACCTTCTGCAGACTCCGGACAGACTCGAGCAGCGTCAGCCGCACCGCGCGGTCGGACGGCGTGAGGCTGGCCACGGCGTCGAGGATCGTCTCCTTCGCGTCGCCGACGATCTGCTGGAGCTTGACGGGATCGGAGAGGGTCCATGCGGCGTTGAGGCGGTCGGAGGCCCGCTGGACGGCCTCGATCCCTCGCGCCGTCGGAGCCGTGGGCCTATACGACGGCGGTCCGAAGGCCGCGAAGGCACCCGATGCGAGCGCCAGAGCGGCGGCAACGCCGACGAGAGCGGCGCGGACGCGGGGCCGGCTGCGGACCGGCGCTTCCGGGGCCATCGCGCGTTCCATCCGCTTCCCCGCGCGCGCCAACGACCGGCGCTGCTCCTCGATCACCTCGGCCGCGGCGCGATAGTTGCGGTCGCGGACCATGGCGTGCGCGTAGTTCAGCGTGAACTGAAGCTCCTCGTGCAGAGAGGCGATCGTCTCCTCGAGGGCGTAGAGCGCGGCGCGCCGGGGGCGCATCGCTAGCAGGCGTCCCATTTGCCTCCGAAACTATGTCTTTGAGCGAGTCTTGTCTAGTTAGGATTCGCCGCCGGATGGAGGAAACCTTCCCTCCGGCAAACCAGACCAAGCAGTCGGATGTCACACGTGTCCACTAGCGTGGTTCTCGGTGGCCGACATGTCCAACGAGCAGGGAGAACGCGCGGCTGACGCCGAAGCGAGGCGCCTCGCCGGAGAGGCCGCTGTCGTCATCGATCCGCGCCTGGCCGACCTTTGGCAGATGGTATGGGCGCGGTCCGGGCAGGCAGAGGAAGCGTCCGTTCCGCTCACGACGCTGGCGGCATCGCTGCGCCTCGCGTACGCGCTCGGCTACACCGACGCGCTCAGCGAAGACCGGTTGGGCTCCCTGTACGCGGAACTCGGCCTGAGAGGCCGGGTCAGCCGGTCGCGGTCAGGGAGCCGCCCTCGTCGCGGGAAAGCTGCGCCCGGCAATTCGGACAGGTGACCTGCTCGACCTCACCCATCGCGAAGCGGAAGCCGCAGGACGGGCAGGTGGCCCACTTGATGTCCGCCGGCGGGGCGTTCGAGGGCGGCATCGGCGCGCCACCCGGGACCGTCAAGCCGGATCCCGCCGGCCGCCCGCCGATCGAATAGGGGTCCGCGCCGGCCGCGCCGCTCCGGGCGACGTTGCGCGTCCCGCAGGCAGGGCAGACGAACTCGCCGGGGCCCGAGATCTCGAGCTCCGCGCGGCAGCGTCCGCACCGAACGAGCATCGCGGCCAATGCTACCGAAGCCCACAGGGTGCCTTCGTCGCGAAGCCGGACGAACCGCCCGTCCTCGAGCACGCTGCGCGTTCAAGCTGCGTGCGTCTCTTCCCGAGAACCACTGTGGTGAACGCCGACCCGGCCTACCTCCAGTCGCCGCGCGTATGTGAGTCGTGCGGCTCCGACTCGCTCACCCACGGCCGCCTCTCCGCGTCCGAGCTCGACCGGGTCGAGATGTTTGCGTGCGACGAGTGCGGCGACTTCTGGTTCGAGCGACACGGCGCCCGGCTCACCGCGGACGCCTTGCGACGTCTCGGTCTTATCTAACCGCTCGCACCGACCCTCACCCGGCCTCCTCGGCTCCTTACCCACCCTCTAGGATGAGCGGCGCGATGGATGCCGCGATCGTGATCGTCGGAGACGAGATCCTCGCCGGGCACGTCCGTGACGCGAACACCCATTTCATCGCCGGCCGTCTCGCGGCGCTCGGGCACGTGCTGCGACGGGTCGTCGTCGTTCCGGATCAGCCCGGCGATATCTCCACCATGCTGGCCGCCGAGCTCGCCGAGAAACGGGACATCGTCTTCGTCTGCGGCGGCCTCGGTCCGACCCACGACGACCGGACAATGGAGGGGGTCGCGCAGGCCCTCGGGCGCCGGCTGGCCGCCAACGCATCGCTCGCCGAACGCATCCAGATGATTGCGACGCACGTGAAGAACCAGAACTTCTCCGGCGACCCGCTCGGCGTCGCGACGCTCGAGAAGATGGCGCTCGCGCCCGAGGGAGCCGAAGCGCTCGCATCCTCGGCGTGGTTCATCCCGGCGGTGTGGCTGCGCGAGGACGCCACGACGATCGTGATCCTGCCGGGGCCGCCGCGCGAGCTCGAGGTCGTCTTCCGCGACGCCGTCGAGCCGATGTTCCTCGCGGACTCCGGGACCGTGTTGTGGCGCGACGAGATCGAGCATCCGTTTCCCGAGTCCGCTCTCGCGACCGCGCTCATAGAGCTCGAACGCGAGTTCCCGGCGGTCCAGATCGGCTCGTACCCGCTCGAGGACCGTGTGCTGATCCGTCTGGCCGGCGACGAGGAAGAGGTCCGCCAGGTATCCCGGCGTGTCCGCGATGCGATCGATCGCCTGGCTGCGTCGGACGACGGGAAGAAGCTGATGCAGTATCTAACGTCGCGGCGGCGCGAGGACTGATCAGGACGGCTTCACGAACCGCACGAACTCGAAGTGCATGCCGTCGGGGACGAGCCAGCGGCCGCCCCACGTGAAGCCCCAGCGCTCCATCACTTCGACGAGCCGCGGATCCTGCCTGGGTGTCTCGCCGTAGCGGTTCGCGCCGGCGTTGATGTCGACCGCGATCCCATGCGCGTGACGCGATAGCGCGTACGAGTTACCCACCTGCATCCGGGGCGACCAGCACCCGTCGCCGGTGCGGACGAGACCGGCCAGGCCGCGCGCCTGGAGCTCGTGCATCGCGCCCACGAGTTGAGGCAACAGCAGCCGATTGCATTTGAGGATGCCCAGAAGAGGGATGTCGGTCTCCACGATGTTCGCGTCCACCCACGCCTTGTCGATCGCGACGAACAATCCCGTGCGCGGCTTGAAGGTGAACTCACCGAATGTTTCCTTGATCTCCGCGAACGAGAGGATGGGGCCTTCCATTGGATCGGGCACCATCTGGTCGCCGGTATGGATGCGGGCCAGCACGCCCTCCGTCATCGCTTTCATGCTCGTGAGAGCTTGTTCGGCGTGGTCGCCCTCGACGGAAGTGACGAGCGCGCGCGGTGCCGTCAGCCCGAGGCCGGCGGCGTGGGCGAGCGGGATGATCAGCTCGCGGCCGCGCGCTGCGTCCTCACCGACGACCGCGCCGATCGGGAAGGTGCGGCGCACACCCGCGGCCTCGATCCTGATCTTCGATCCCGCCTTCATCCCGCGGATCGCGGCGGCCTTCTCCGAGAGAGCGGCCTTTCCCGCGGCGAGCGCCACCGAGAGTGCGTCGGTCCCTTTCGTCGGCGGATCCATGGCCGCGATCGATAGCGGCAGCACCCCGCCCCGGCGTCGCTTGGGCAGAGGCTTCGTGGCGTCGATCACCGCGACGAGGTTCACCATGCCGACCGTGACACGCGAGACCCATCGCACGCCTTCGATCGTCGCGACGCGGGCGTCGAGCCCCGCCGGAAGATCGCGCGACGACCAGATCACCATCGGGACCGGTGCTTTCGGCGGGGCAGCCTTCTCGAACGTGGACGGCGTGCAGCCCGCCGCGAGCGCGAACGCGCACAGGAGCGACACCAACGCACGGCGCATGGAGGGGTTCATTGTGCCAGCCGGTCGCTCGGGTCGGTTGAAGGCCGTTACGAGAGGCGGATCGTCACGATCTCGTGGCCCCTGAGCGGCATTTCCATCCTCCCATCCGTGGCGGTCAGGGGCTCGATTTCGCCGCCCAGCAGATCGATCCGCGCGGGGGAACGCAGCGCGAGCGGCGCGCCGACCCGCACAACAGCCGCGACCGGATCGTCGCCGGTGTTGTAGACGCGGCATTCCGTGCGTCCGTCGACGCGCGCGAGCGAGGAGAGACGCACGGCGGCGGGTTCGATGGTCAGCGCGCCCTCGGCGCTGGGAAGGTCGCCCGCGTGCGCGCGCACGCCGATCCCACGTAGCGGGAGCGTGAAGTCTTCCGCGGCGTCGAGGACTCCTCCGTCCATCCACCCACCTGCGTGGGGCTGGATCGCGAGCCGCAAGACCTGCTCGCCCGGGAGCTGCGCGCCGGGCGTTTCGATCACGGGCCCGGCGGGCCCGGTCCGCGTCGACAGGTCTTGCCGCGAGAGCCACCCGACGCTGCGCATTAGCGTCACGGCGAGGTCGGTGCCGCCGATCAGCTCGTACTCGGGTGTGCCGCGGTGGATGACGGCGAGCCCGGTCTTCTCGTCGCTCGCGTCGACGAAGCGGCGGCACGGATATGTGGCGAGCGCCGGCTCGAACCCTCCCTCCGCTTCGAGGCCTCGCGCGACGACGTCGAACGCGCCGTCGGCCGAGGAGTGGTCGGCCGTGAACGGCAGCGGGAAGTGCGCGCGCAGCCGGTGATCGCGCGCGAGGTTCGTCACGCGCACGGTCGCGCGGAGGAACGCCTCGCCGGCGCGCAAGGAGAGATCGACGACGACCGGCATCGTGACGGTTCGGCGTGCGCGCCGCCGGCGGTCCGACGTGAGTGCCGCCGGAACGCGCCAGGTCTGGGCGACGCGCAGGCGGGCCTCGAGCGGGCCCGGGCGCGCCACCGACACGACGACCAAGGCGGGCGCTTCGACCGCGGTGTCGCGTTCAGGCGGTGAGTAGTTGTATTCGTCGCCCGCGTCGCCGCCGTCGCGGAGCGCCAGGAGTCCGCGGAAGGTCGTGCCCGACGCGCGGTGCGTGACGTCGACGGTCCCGTCGTCGCTGACCTCCGCGCGAAGGTGCTCGTTCTCGAGGACGCGGCCCTCGGCGTTGGCGGGATGATCCGGGCGCGCCGGATCCGCGACCGCGCTCAAGACGCTCCAGCCGAGCCCCGCGATCTCGGGAGCCTTCACGAGCAGCCGGCACAGAGGCGGCCCCGTCCCGATCACGTGGAAGCGTCCGCGCGGCCGGGCCGCCGCGACCTCCTCCACGCGACGCTTCCCCGTCTCGACGTCGAAGTCGCCGACCGGGACCGGTCCCATGCGCAGGCGGATCGTGGCCGGCCGTCCCTCGTCGATGTCGAGCGCGTTCACGTACATCGGTCCGAGCATCCGCGAATGCATGCTCGGCACGAGCCGCGCGAGCTCGTCGCCGCGCAGCATCATGTCGACGATCACCTGTTCGGTGACATCGAGCGGCTGGACCGCGAGCACCGTCCCGTCGGGGGCGCGGAACGAGATGTGCTCCGGCTCCGCCGGTGTCGTGACAGCGACCTCGACGAGACCCGACCGCGTCGACGGGGAGGGATTGAAAACGAGGACGCCCTCGTCGCTGTCGCCCATCGTCGAGCAATCGACGCGCGACGCGAGGACGTCGAGCGCGTCGCGAGCAACGAGATCGCCGACGCGCTGCGCTTCGCGGTAGCGCGCGGCCACGGCGTCCGCGACGGCGTCGATGCCGCACCCGCATATCGAGTCGTGCGCCGAGTTCTCGACCATTCCGCGCCACGGCTTCGCCAGGATCCGTTCGGCGTCCGTGCCGGCGATCGCGGCCAGCGGTTCGGCGTACCGCTCGAGGACGGTCGCCGCGGCGAACTCCAGCTGCTTGAGCGGCATGCGCGCGCTCACAACGCCCATGAGGAGGTTCGCGCGCGCGCCCGACCGCATCTCTCCGCGCCATTCCGGCAGGTCTTCGCTCGGGACCGCGGCCAGGTATTCGGTCAGCGAGCCGAGGCGGAACTCGATCTCGTCCTGGCGCACGTTCGCGTCGGCGAACAGTGCCGGCAGGTGCGCTTCCGGCGGGCGGTGGTCGGTGCCGTTCATCGCGAGCACGACGGGGCCCGGCCGGAACTCCTCCATGTCCTCGACGATCCGCTTCGCCCGGACCATGAGTTCCTCGAACGTCTCGGGGAGCGTGGCCCCGTTCGAGTACGAGCGCGCCAGGTAGATCGCGCGCACCGACGATCCGTCCGGCGCGATCCACCGAAACGCGGCGCGACCGATGCCCATTGGTACGCCGCGCCATACGCACGCGTCCCGCAAGCCGGCGAGACGCAGCAGCTGCGGCATCTGTGAGATATGGCCGAACGAGTCGGGGATGTAGCCGATGCGCATCGCGCCGCCGAGCCGCTCGGCGCGCTCGAAACCCTGGCGCAGGTTTCGCACGATCGTCTCCGGCGAGCACAGGAACTCGTCCATGAGGATCCGCCACGGCCCGACGGCGAGACGGCCGGCCTCGACGAAGCGGCGGACCTCCGGCTCGACCGCAGCGCGCACCTCCAGGTAATCCTCGATGGCGGCGGTCTGGCCGTCGAAGTTGAAGTGCCGGAAGTCGTCGTCGGTGTCGAGGACCTCGAGCAGGCGATCCACCATCTTCACCAGCTGGAAGCGGTAGACCTCGAGCGGCTCGTACCACTCGCGATCCCAGTGCGTGTGGGGAACGACGTGCAGCACGGTGGGAGCCGGCATCGCGCGGAGTATAGCCGCGCCACGCGGCGCACCGGGCAGCCGCCGCTCGTCCATAATGGCGAGCGCATGGCGGACGAACAGCTGACGTCGCGGGCTCTCGAGATCCTCCTCGGGGACGAACTCGCCGACGTCGTCGACCTTGTCCTCCTCGCCCGCGATGGTGAGATCGAGGCACATGCGCGCGGCGGTTCAGTGGGGTTCACGGCCGACGGTCCTCTATGGGTGAAAGGCCGCGACCCGCTCGCGCGACAGGATGTCGACGCGTTCACGCCCCTAAACGCCGAGCTCGCCGGACGGCGTCCGAGGAACGAAGAGAACCAGTACCCGTACGCCTACGCGCACGTGGCCCAGCTCTTCGACGATCCGCGCGCGCCCGACCTGGCCGTCGTGCACACCCCCGCGCACAACTGGGAGGAGCGAGGCGGTCACCGCGGCGAGCACGGGTCGCTGGGCGTGATCCAGGCCCGCGCGCCTTTGATCCTGGCGGGCAAGGGGCTGCGCCGGGCCGGCGTCGTTGACGCGCACGCGCGAAT